>CAYXVN010000007.1:0-40685 GCA_964468565.1 uncultured Oscillospiraceae bacterium
GCACTTCCACGCCGCGGGGCAGGTTGTTGCCCTTGACCTTCTTCATGATCTCCTCAAGAGGACGCTGGATTCCATCGTAGATGTTTTCCACCAGGCCGGGGCCCAGTTCCACGGACAGCGGGGACCCGGTGGTCACGACCTCGGCGCCGGGGCCCAGGCCGGAGGTCTCCTCGTAGACCTGGATGGAGGCGGAGCCGCCGGTCATGGTGAGGATCTCACCGATCAGGCGCTGCTCACCTACGCGGACCACGTCGGCCATGTTGGCCTCTTCCATCCCGGTGGCGACCACCAGGGGGCCGGAGACCTTGACGATCTTACCCATAGGCTGAACCTTCTTTCGAAAGATTTCTTCGGAAAAATGCGGGGAATCAGAGAATGTCGGCGCCGACAGCCCGTTCCACCGCAGTCTTGACATTTGCCATGCCGATGCCCAGCGAGCCCTCCTTGCCGGGGATGAGAATGATGGCAGGGGTGAGGGCATCCTTGTAGCGGGCGATATCGCCGGGAATCTGGGCTGCCAGCTGTTCGGTCATATAGATGATGGCGTAGTTCTCCTTCGCCATGTGATGCAGTGCGGTGCGGCCCTCCTCGGGGGAAGAGACGGGGCAGACCTCCAGACCCAGGGCCTTGAAGCCCAGGACGCTGTCCATGTCGCCCATGACGGCAATCTTGTACATCGTTGTGCCCCTCCCTTACAAGTAGGTATCCCGGAGCCGCTGACGGATGGTGTCTCCATCCAGGCCCGCCGCCCGACCGGCAAAGATGGTGCGGATGGCGGTCAGCTCGTTCTCTTTGGCGTACAGGTAGCCCACCACGGCCTCCTCGCCGAAGGGGATGCGGCGGGAAGCGGCCAGATAGGCGGTAAGGGCGTTGTCGCACTCCCGCTCAAAGGCGGTGAGGGCTCCGCTGCCCGGCTGAGTCAGCCTGGCCCCCGCCTCTGCAGCCTTTCCCAGGGGACCGGCCCGGAAGACATCCCCCAGGGTCTCTCCGTGGGCGGCGGCGATGGTCTGCTCGGAGACGTTGCCCCCCGGCAGCAGGGCCTGGCGGAGGAAGTCGGCCTCCCGGCCCATGCGGGCCACCCGCACGGCGGTGCGCAGATTGGCCACATCCACGGCAAGGCGCACGTAGCCCTGGAGATAGGGGCTTTCCAGATCCCTGGCCAGGGCGGCCATCTCGGCGTAGCAGGCCCGGTCCAGAATGAGATCGGCCTGCTGGGGGTCCCGGGTCTCGGCCAGACAGGTCTGGGCCTGGGCGATGGCGCTGCGGAAAAGTTCGGAGCAGTCCCGCAGATCCTCCCGCTGCCAGGCGTCCAGCAGCTTTGCCGGCTCGTAGCGGCCTCCCGGCATCAGCAGACGCTGGGGGTCCGTCTGCACCGCCTGGGCCTTGATCAGGGTCTTGGCGTTATGGTAGTCGTATTTCAGCTGGAAGAGTTCCACCAGCCGGGGTTCAGGGGAGGCGGAGGTCATGTCCCGGAAGACATCCGCTCTGGCCTGGGCCAGCACCGCGTCCAGGCTGCCCCCTTCGGGGTAGCCGCATTCGGTGAGCACCTTCATGGCGTCGGCGGTGTCCCGGGCCTCAATCATGCGGTCCATCCGCTCCCGGTTGAGAAGACGGGTCTCCATGGCCCGGATCCGGGCGGAGACGGACAGATAATCAGTATCTTTACGATGGGACAAGGTACCCCTCCTCCCTAATTCTCAAACAGAGTCTTGGCAACAGACAGCTCCAGTTTCTCCCGCTGGAGACGGACCAGGGTTTCGAAGGCGCAGTTGACCTCCACATCGCCGTCCACCATGATGAAACCGCCCCGGATCTTCCGGGTCTCTTCGGCCAGGGTCAGGGAAGCAGGGGAGCCCTGCCTGCGCAGGGACTCATTGGCGGCCAGAACCACCTGCTTGCCGATGCGGTTGCGGTCCTTCTGGGAGAAGATCAGCTTCTCCTTCCCGGTGGAACTGGCCTCCAGGGCAAGCCGGGTGAGCAGAGTGATGTATTCCTTCTCCGGCATGGTGAGCAGTTTCTTCAGGGCGAGATTGAAGGTCTCGTCCAGAACCTCCTGCTTGGCAGCCAGAGTCAGCTTCCGGGTCTCCATCTGAGCGGCGGATTTCAGCCGCTCCAGGCGCTCGGCAGCGGCCCTCTTTCCCCGGGCAAGGGTTTCCTCCGTCTCCTTCTGGGCCTGGGCCTGGGCCTGGGCCGCAATCTCTGCGACCTTGGCGTCGGTCTCGGCGTTGAGACGGCTGATCTCCTCCTGGGAGTCCTGGGAAATCCGGGCCGTGATCTTTTCAATTCCGTTCATGTGCACTGACCCCTTTCTTCGGGATTACAGCCACAGGAGCATCAGCATGGAAGCCAGCAGGGACAGAATGGCATAGAATTCAACGATACCGCAGAGGATCAGGCCCTTGGACCAGTCGTCGGGCTTCTTGGCCAGGATGTTGATGGAGCTGGCAGCGACGCGGCCCTGTGCGATGGCGGAGAGGAGGCCGCCCAGTGCCATGGGCATGCAGGCGACAAAGTACTGCATTCCTTCGGTGACGGTGAGGTCCACGTTGCCGCTCATCATGCCGATGCGGATGAGGCAGAAGAACCATACCACCAGGCCGTACAGACCCTGGGTGCCGGGCAGCAGCTGCAGAACCATGACCTTACCGGATTTGGAGGGATCTTCAGCCAGCAGACCTGCGCCGGCTTCACCGGCGATGCCGGTGCCCTTGGCGGAACCGACACAGCTGAGTCCGACTGCGAGACCAGAGCCCAACAGGGCAAGAGCAAGACCACCGATGTTTTCCAGGAACATAATGATTTCCTCCTTCTAATCTTTGACAATGGATACGAATCTGGGGGTGATGTTCAGGGGACGGAAGGGCTTGCCGCCGTCCTCATAAAACCGGCTGAAGAACTCCAGGCACTGCAGACGCATGTCGTGCACGAAGCAGCCCAGAATGTTCAGGGCGAAGTTCAGCGTGTTGCCGACGATGGAGATGACAAAGAAACCGATGACGTTGCCGGTGATGGCGCCCAGGGTGTTGAACACCTGAGCGATGACCGCCCCGGCCAGCATCAGGGCCATCAGACGGGAGTAGGAGAGGATGTCGCTGAAGTAGCCCGTGATGTTGTTGTACAGCGAGCCGAACAGACCGGTGACAATGCCGCCGACTATCTTCAGGGCACCGCCGCCTGCCTTGACGGCACCGTAGACCTTGCCCACCACCAGCAGGACGAAACCAACCACCAGAACCAGGGGCGTGATGCCTGCGATGGCGAGGACGGCACCGATGAGAATGAGGTACCAGGTGATCTCCTCAAACACCGCGTCCAGGGCGTTGCCCTGGCGGAACTTCCGCCAGCAGCTGACCGCCATGCCGGTGAAGATCTGAATGACGCCCAGGATCAGAGATCCCACCAGAACCATCAGAGCATCGTCCAGAGGGGAGAAGAGGGCCGGAAGGGCAAAGGTGCTCTCGGGGTTCAGGATGGAGAGCAGCTGAGGGATCATGTCTCCGAAGAAACCGCCGGTGAGGGCACCGAAGACGAAGGTGCTGACCCCGCACAGTCCCAGCAGGGGGAACATGTTGCGGGTGGTGGGCCCGGTGGGACGGGCCTTTTTCATTACGATCAGGGAGATCAGCATCATGATGATGCCGTAGCCCATGTCCGCCATCATCATTCCGTAGAAGAAGATGAAGAAGGGGGCCATGAGGGGGTTGGGGTCCACCGACCCGTAGGCCGGCAGGGAGTACATGTCGGTTACCATGTTCAGGGGCCGGGTGAAGAAGTTGTTCTTCAGGGACACCGGCACCTTGGGGTAGTCCTCCGGCGCGGGGTCGGTGACATCCCAGGCACAGGCATAGGGGGACAGGGCCTGCTCCACCGAGGGCCACTGTTCCTCGGGAACCCAGCCCTCCAGGAAGAAGGTCCGCTCCGTGTCCAGGGTGCGGCCCATGGATTCCGCCAGGTCCGCCTCGGCGGAGGCCCGGTCCACCAGCATGCGGATGCCGGGGGTGGCGTCCTTCATGCCGGAGAGCTTCTTCTCCAGGGCCTCCAGTTCCTGGGACAGCTCCTGGGTCTTGCGGTCCAGGGCCTCGGAGTTCTCCTTTGCCGTTCCGCTCCACTCCCGCAGGTTGGAGCGGGACCAGCCCAGTTCCTTCAGGGCCTCCAGAGTGGCCTCACTCTGGGCGTTGTGGCACACCAGCAGCACATAGCGGAACTCCCTGCCGCAGGAGGCCTCGGTCAGTTCGGCCAGGTCGCCGGTCTTCTGGACGGCGGCCTCCGCATCCGCCAGGGTGACGGCGGCGGGCAGGGCGCCGAACTGGACGGTGACCTGGTCCGTGGAGGGGGTGTCCAGGGGCAGATCCAGAGAGAGCCAGGGGGCCAGGGCATCCTTCTGGGAGGCGATCTTGACCTGCTCGCTCCGGATGGCGGTGATGCGCCGCTGGGCGGCGTTGATCTCCTCGGTCTGGCTCTGGGCCTTTTCCGCCGTCGCCGGGTCGAAGAGCTGCCCCACCGTGGCCCCCGGCTTGGGCTCCAGCAGGCCGGACTTCAGGGGTGCGTAGCGATTGAGGACCTCAAGGGCCTTTTCCGCCTCGGACTGCTCCTCCCGGGCGGAGGCAAGTCCCGTGGCCTCGGAGCGGACCAGGCTGGCCCAGTCCGGGTCGTCGGGATCGGCCGAAGGTTCGTCGATCTCCACACAGCCCATGCGCTGGAGGAGTGTGAGCAGTTCCTCCCGGTCGCGACTCATGGCCGCGAGCCGCAGGCGCTTCATTTTGACGATAGCCATCAGCGATTCACGACCCTTTCTACGATCAATTGGGCTGCCTGGTCCAGGTGCTTCCGGGCTTTGAGCTTCATCTGCTCGCTCTCCTTGGCCGCCTGTTCCATGACCTTCTGCCCCATCTTGCCGGCTTCCGCCTCCGCCTGAGCCATCATGCTCCGGACATCGGCGTCGGCCTTGGCACGGGACTCCTCCAGCAGGCGCTGGGCGTCCCGCTGGGCAGCGAGAATCCGCTGCTTGCTCTCGGCTGCCGCGGCGTCTCTGCGGCGTTTGGCCTCCTGTTCGGTCTGGGTCACCTGTTCGATGGCCTTTACTGCCATACCTCTCACCACCTTCTCTCTGAAAACTTTCACACACAGGGATTGGGGAAAAGCGCTGCTTCGTATTTTAGTGCAAAACATGGCAATTTGCAAGCGGTTTTTTGTGTAAACTTCTCAGCCCGTCAGAACAGGTGAAAGAAAAATCCAATTAATTAAACAAATTAACCAAAAATTCAGCCAAATTTCCCCCTGTTTTCCCCCGATTTCAGGGTTTTTCCACTCTGGAAAAAATTTTTTTGGTGCAGAGAAAAACGGCTGCCTCCAGAGGAGGCAGCCGTGGGGAGGAGATGGAGGAAATGTGAGAGGGGGGAAATCATGTCTCCGGAGGGGCCGGGGCGGCCAGAACCGCCTGGGAGCCGGAGGCGTCTGCCTCCAGGGCCGGGACGATCTCCACGAAACGGCTGAGCACATCGGTGATGCCCACCGTGGCGATCTGCTCGGACAGCTCCGGGGTCAGGCCGTCCCGTTCGATCCAGATGCGGTCCATGCGGCTTTGCAGCAGGCCGTTGGTGATGCCGCTGTTGACCACCTCTCCGGTGAGGAAGCCCCGGGTGATGCGGATGCCCAGCTTGGTGCCGTAGGGGGCGATGGCGGCCTTGATCTGGTCCATGATGGCCTCCATGGTCTGGTCGTAGGCCCCGTTCTCATAGGAGTAGGTACGGCTGATCCGGTCCAGTCTGCCCGCATAGGGGAAGTTGCAGTTCTCCAGCAGGATCTCGTCAAAGCCCATCTCGGCCAGTTCCACACACAGGCCGGTCAGGTAGTTCCGGGCCCCCTCGCTGTCCGGGTTCATCCAGCGCAGACCCAGTTCGTCCCGCCAGTTGCCCCCCTTGACCCGGGTGCCCATGCTGCCGATATAATAGGGGATGGAGTTGTCCCGGAAGCAGCACAGCCGGGCGACGGTATAGGTGTCATTCTGGCACCAGGTCCGCAGGGCATCGTTGACGGCGGGATTGGTGCCGTTGACCCGGGCCCGGGAGGCGGGCTCCTGGGCGGAGACCCAGGCCAGCTGGCCCTCCTGATCCTTCATCTCCAGAACCAGGGCACCGGCCCCGGAGGAGGAGAGCAGCTGGCCGGCGGTGCCGTCCAGCACGGAGGACACGGGCAGCTGCAGGGCCTTCATGGTGCCGTTGTCCGGGGTGGCGGGCTCCTGGGAGCCGGAGCCGGAGGCGGAGGAGCTGGCAGAGGCGCTGCCGGGAGGCCCCACCACCACGTCAATGTCCCCCAGATCGCTGAGATCGCCGGAGGAGGAGCTGCTGGAGGAGCTTCCGTCCGGGGTCCAGGGCCAGTTGACCCGGACACCGCCGTCGGTGAACACCAGATAGCGCTGGCCCAGGAAGAGGCCGGCGAACACAAGAACCACGCAGATGGCCAGCACGATGACAATGACCTTCAACACATCATGCATCGTGTTGCGGCCCCGATAGCCGCCGTATGCATTGCGCTTGCGGGACATGGTATGTCAACATCTCCAATCAGGATGCCAGAATCAGGTTCAGGGAGGAGTTTCGCAGGGATGGGACGGATTTCACAGTGTCAGGCCTCCGTCCGGGCGGAGCACCTGGCCGGTGAGGAAGGAGGCATCCTCCTCGGCCAGAAAGACGATGCACCGGGCCACCTCCTCCGGCCGGCCGATGCGCTCCAGGGGGGTCTCCCGGGCCAGGGCCTCCCGGTCTGCAGGGGAGAGGTGGGAGTTCATGTCGGTGTCAATGACCCCGGGGGCCACGCAGTTGACCCGGATGCGGGAGGGACCCAGTTCCTTGGCCAGGGCCAGGGTGAGTCCGATGACCCCCGCCTTGGCGGCGGAGTAGGCCGTCTCGCAGGAGCCCCCCACCACCCCCCACATGGAGGACACGGTGACGATGCTGCCCCTGCGGCGGCGCACCAGGCCGGGCACGGCGGCGCGGATGGGGTAGAACACCCCGCTGAGGTTGACGGAGAGCATCCGCTCCCACTGCTCATCTGTGGTGTCGGTGATGAGCTGCTGGGGCAGGGCCTGGCCGGCATTGCACACCAGACACTCCAGGGGGCCCAGGGCTTCCTCTGCCCGGGCCACCAGGGAGGAGGCCTGGCGGGAGTCGGAGACGTCGGCGGGAAAGCACTCCGCCATGGCCCCCAGGTCCCGAAGCTGCTGCACCAGGGCCAGGGCGGCGTCGGAGCGCTCCCGGTAGCCAACCCCCACCCGCCATCCCCGCCGGGCAAAGGCACGGGCGGTTTCCGCCCCGATGCCCCGGGAGGCACCGGTGATGAGAACGTGGCGGGCCATCAGAGGCTGGTGCGGAAGTTGCCCAGGATGCGCATGTAGGCGGCGGCCCGGGACAGCTCCTGCAGGGCCTGGTCCATGCCGGGGGCGGTGAGGGAGCCGGTGAACTCGATGAAAAAGAGGTATTCCCAGCGGCGGCCGGGCATGGGCCGGGACTCCAGCTTCACCAGGTTGAGATGGTGGAGCATGCACACCGTCAGGAAGCGGTTCAGGCTGCCCACTTCATGGGGCAGGGAGACCAGGGCGGAGATCTTGTCCGCCCCGGGGCGCAGTTCCATGACGGGGGAGACCACCACGAAGCGGGTGGTGTTGTCCGTGTTGTGGTTGGTGCCCCGGTGGAGGATGATCAGGCCGTAAAGCTGGGCGGCCCGCTCGGATCCGATGGCGGCCTTGGTGATGTCCCCGGCCTGGGCCACATAGTGGGCACTGCCGGCGGTGTCCCCGTAGGGGATCTGCTTCCAGGAGGGGTGGGCGGCCAGAAAGCGGTCGGACTGGAACAGCCCCTGCTCGTGGGAGTACACGTGGGTGATGGTCTCCAGGGTGGCCCCTCTGGGGGCCATGAGGCAGTGTTCCACCGGCACGGTGTCCTCCCCCACGATGTAGTGCTCGTACTCCGTCAGCAGCTCGTACACCTGGCGGATGGCCCCGGTGGAGCTGTTCTCCAGAGGGAGAACGGCGTAATCCGCATCCCCCCGGCGCACCGCCTCAAAGACGTCCCGGAACTGTTCCAGGCCCCGGCAGCGGGCCTGAGGGCCGAAGAAGGTGAGGGTGGCCACTTCACTGTAGGCGCCGGGCTCTCCCTGGTAGACGATGCGGGGATCCTCCACCGGGGTGCGGGAGGCGGCCATGGCGGCCTGGCAGCGGAGAAAGCCTGCATCCGCATCCGCCGCAGGGCGGGGGGCGGTCCGCTCCAGCCGCAGCCGCAGCAGCTGGGCCAGCTGCCGGTCGATGGTCTCCAGAGAGGGGACGCTGGTTTGGTCAATCATGCAGAAGCTCCTTCGAAGGGAGAGCGCCTCCGCCGCCGGGCGGCAGAGCTCCCTCCCCGCTGTAGTGGGCCGGGCCGGAGCACCCGGTCCGGCCCAATTGTACTCGTTTTCCCTCCGGGATGCAAGTCCCTTTTCCCGGATTCCCCCGGGGATTTTCGCGGCTTATAAAGGTTCAGTTAAAGTCCAGAAATGCGCCTTGATTTTCCCATGCCGGCAACTATACTAATGGTGCGGCAGACGGCCCCCGGTGGGGGGCGGGCTGCGGGCCGTTTCGGATAGGCAGGAGGGCTCGACCGTTGAATCAGATGCTGTTTATCTACAACCCCATCGCCGGGAAGGGCGCGGCAGCCAAGGGGCTTGCCTCGTCTCTGGATGTCTTTACCAAGGCAGGATGGCTGGTGACCACCTACCCCACCCAGGGCAAGGGGGATGCCACCCGGGCGGCCCGGGAGATGGGTCCCCGGTTTGAGCGGGTGGTGTGCGCAGGGGGAGACGGGACCCTCAGTGAGACCGTAACCGGTCTGATGGACCTGGAGAACCCCCCTGTGCTGGGGTATATCCCCCTGGGCTCCACCAATGACTGCGCAGCCACACTGAATCTGCCCAAGTCCGCCAGGCAGGCCGCCGCTGTGGCGGCAGGGGAGGGAGTTCCCCGGGCGGTGGACATCGGCAGGCTCAACGGACACCCCTTCGTCTATGTGGCCGCCTTCGGGGCCTTCACCCAGGTGTCCTACGATACCCCCCAGGACCTGAAGAACACCTTCGGGCACCTGGCCTACATTCTGGCGGGAGTGGCCTCCCTTCCCACCATCACCCCCTACCACCTTACGGTGGAGTATGACGGCAATGTGCTGGAGGACAGCTTCTATTTCGGCATGGTGGGCAATACCCTGTCCATCGGGGGGATGCGGATGCCCAAGAACGAGCATGTGGTGCTGGACGACGGCCTCTTTGAGGTGGACCTGATCCGCAAGCCGGTGAGTCTGGCGGATGTGGCGGACGGGTTCCAGACGCTGCTGGAGCAGAACTCCCCCAGCGCCGGAGTCCGGGTCCACTTCCAGGCCTCCCACCTGGAGTTCCGGGCGGAGAAGCCCCTGCCCTGGACCATCGACGGGGAGTTCGGGGGACGTCATAAAGTGAACCGGGCGGAAAACTGCCGGCAGGCGCTGACCATCGTCTGCGGGAAGTGACCGTGGGGAAAAGACGGCAGGGCCGGCAGGCGCTGCCGCTTTCTTTTCCTGGAGGCCTTGCAGTCCGGGTCATTTCGTGGTAAGATGGCCGGGTGCAGGGGAAAAACAGGGGGAAGAGGAGGCAGTTTCATGAAGCGGGCACTGGAGGCCTTTGAGGCCAATCCCATTCTGGCCGCCGTGAAGGACGAGGCCCAGCTGGAGACCGCCCTGGGCACGGACTGCGGCATCATCTTCCTTCTCTTCGGCTCCCTGTGCAGCATCTGCTCCCTGGTGGAGCGGGTGAAGGCGGCGGGGAAGATGGCCTTCGTGCACCTGGATCTGACCCAGGGCCTGGCGGCCAAGGAGGTGGCCGCCGACTTCGTGCGGGACTTTGCCCATGCCGACGGCATCATCAGCACCCGGCCCCAGCTGGTGCGGCATGCCAGGTCCATCGGCCTGGTGACGGTGCTGCGGGTGTTTCTGGTGGACTCCATCTCCCTGGACAGTCTGAAAAAGCAGATTGACGCCTGTGAGCCGGACCTGATTGAGATCATGCCCGGAGTCATGCCCAAGGTGGTGCGCCGGGTGTGCCGGACGGCGGGAGTGCCGGTGATCACCGGGGGGCTGATCTCCGAGAAGGAGGACGCCATGGCGGCCCTCCAGGCGGGGGCCCTGTGCATCTCCACCACCTGCGAGAAGCTGTGGCTGGATGCCTGAGGGGGGACCCGGTGGGAAAATTCCCCGGAAAAGCGGAAATTTCCTCTTGCATTTCCGGAAGAGATGTGCTATAGTGACCACGCTGATACAGTTGTGAGATGAGTGTGACGACTGCCAGGGCCATCCTGGTGCCGTTGCGCTCTTTTTTTCATGCTGTTTTTGTTTGTAAAGGAGCGTATGAAACATGGAAACCAGACCTTATGTCCCCTGGGACCTGATGAATAGCTTCATGATCGATGTCTTCAAGGCCTACGGCGTGCCGGAAGAGGACGCGAAGATCTGCGCGGACGTCCTGCTGGAGTCGGACCGCCGGGGCATTGAGAGCCACGGCTGCAACCGCTTCAAGCCCATCTATCTGGACCGGATTGCCAACGGCACCCTGCTGCCGGTGACGAAGATCGACATCCTCAAGGAGACCCCCACCACGGTGGTGATGGATGCCAACAACGGCATGGGCATGGTGGCCAGCTACCACATGATGGAGATGCTCATCGAGAAGGCCCGCACCTACGGCATGGCTGGGGGCACCATCTGCAACTCCACCCACTACGGCATCGCCGGCTACTGGACCACCATGGCGGAGAAGGCCGGCATGATCGGCATCAGCGGCACCAACGCCCGCCCCTCCGTGGCCCCCACCTTCGGAGTGGAGCCCATGATGGGCACCAACCCCTTCACCTTCACCATGCCCACCGATGAGGAGTTCCCCTTCAACTTCGACTGTGCCACCTCCATCGTGCAGAACGGCAAGATCGAGTTCTATGAGCGCATGGGCAAGGAGACTCCGGCGGGTCTGGTGGTGACCGAGGACGGCGGCACCATGACCGACTCCGGCCAGATCCTCAAGGACATGCGGGCCGGCCGGTGCGCCCTGCTGTCCCTGGGCGGCCTGGGGGAGGAGACCGGGGGCTACAAGGGCTACGGCTTCACCACCATCGTGGAGATCCTCTCCGCCGCCCTGGCGGGAGGCCCCTTCATGAAGGACCTCAGCGGCAAGAATCCCGACGGGTCCAATAAGATGTACCGCCTGGGCCACTTCTTCTTCGTCATCAATCCCGAGTTCTTCATGGGTCTGGATACCTTCAGGAAGACGGCCGGCGACATCTGCCGGGGCCTGAGGGCCTCCGAGAAGGCCCCCGGCCAGGAGCGCATCTACACCGCCGGCGAGAAGGAGCACCTGGCCTGGCTGGACCGGAAGGACAAGGGCGTGCCTGTGGGCGAGTCCATCCAGAAGGAGATCATCGGTCTGCGGGACAGCCTGAATCTCCCCTATCACTTCCCCTTTGAGGACTGATTTTCCCAAAACCCCTGCAGTCCCTGCCGGCGGAGAGGGGCCCGGGGAGTTTTGCGACATATTAAGGAGGAAACACCGTCATGGATTACGCAAAAGAGTCTCTGCGTCTGCACGAGCAGTGGAAGGGCAAGATTGAAGTCATCGCCACCGTCCCCGCGGACAGCGCGGATGCCCTGTCCCTGGCCTACACCCCCGGGGTGGCCCAGCCATGCCTGGAGATCCAGAAGGACATCGGCAAGAGCTATGAACTGACCCGGCGCCACAACCTGTGTGCCGTCATCACCGACGGCAGCGCCGTCCTGGGTCTGGGGGACATCGGCCCCGAGGCCGGTATGCCCGTCATGGAGGGCAAGTGCGTGCTCTTCAAGACCTTCGGCAATGTGGACGCCTTCCCTCTGTGCATCAAGAGCAAGGATGTGGACACCATCGTGGAGACCATCTACCTGCTGTCCGGCTCCTTCGGAGGCATCAACCTGGAGGACATCGCCGCTCCCCGCTGCTTTGAGATCGAGCGCAAGCTGAAGGCCAAGTGCGACATCCCCATTTTCCACGATGATCAGCACGGCACCGCCATCATCACCCTGGCCGGCCTGACCAATGCCCTGAAGGTGGTGGGCTAGAAGAAGGAGGACGTGAAGGTGGTCACCTCCGGCGCCGGTGCCGCCGCCGTCTCCATCGTCAAGCTGCTGCTCTCCGCCGGCTACCGGGATATCACCATGTGCGACCGGAAGGGTGCCATCTACAAGGGCCGGGATGGCCTGAACTGGATCAAGGAGGAGATGGCGGAGGTCACCAATCTGGACCGGAAGGCCGGCTCCCTGGCCGACATGCTGGTGGGGGCCGATGTGTTCATCGGCGTCTCCGCCCCCGGCACCGTCACCACCGACATGGTGAAGACCATGAAGAAGGACGCCATCGTCTTTGCCTGTGCCAATCCCACTCCGGAGATCTTCCCCGACGAGGCCAGAGCCGGCGGAGCCCGGGTCATCTCCACAGGACGCAGCGACTTCCCCAACCAGATCAACAATGTTCTGGCCTTCCCCGGGGTGTTCCGGGGCACCTTTGATGTGCGCGCCAGCGACATCAACGAGGAGATGAAGATGGCCGCGTCCCACGCCCTGGCCTCCCTCATCTCCGACGAGGAACTCAGCGAGGACTACATCATTCCCCATGCCTTTGACCCCCGTGTGGGTCCCGCCGTGGCCAAGGCGGTGGCGGAGGCCGCCCGCCGCTCCGGCGTGGCCCGCATCTGACCTGCCAGGCCCCCCTGTCCCCTGCCGGCTTTCCCGGCGGGGGACTTCCCTTTCCCCGCCGGTGCCGGTTTTCCCCCTTGCAATCCCGGCCGGGGACTCGTATAATGGGCAGAAAAAGCACGCAGGAGGGGATCGCGTGTACCGAATCGACATCATGACCCTGTTTCCCGATGTGGTGGGAGACATGCTGTGCGAGTCCGTTCTGGGCCGGGGCCAGGAGCGGGGCTACATCCGGGCGGAGTGCCACCAGATCCGGGACTACACGGTGAACCGGCAGCGGCAGGTGGATGACTACCCCTACGGCGGCGGCCGGGGGGCCGTCATGCAGGCGGATCCCCTCTACCGCTGCTGGGACCACATCTGCCGGGAGGCGGGGGAGCGGCTCCACACCATCTACCTGTCCCCGGCGGGCAGACCCTTCACCCAGGCGGACGCCCGGCGGCTGGCGGGGGAGTACCAGCGGCTGATCCTGGTGTGCGGCCACTACGAGGGGGTGGACGAGCGCTTCGTGGAGGAGTGTGTGGACGAGGAGATCTCCATCGGGGACTTTGTGGTCACCGGCGGGGAGATCCCGGCCTGTGCGGTGGCGGATGCCGTCTTCCGCCTGGTGCCCGGCGTCCTCTCGGATCCCGAGTGCTATGAGAACGAAAGCCACTGGAGCGGCACCCTGGAGGCGCCCCAGTATTCCCGGCCCGAGGTGTGGCACGGCAGGGCGGTGCCCCCGGTACTGCTCTCCGGCAACCACAGGAATGTGGCCCTGTGGAGGCGCAAGCAGTCCCTGCTGCGCACCCGGCTGCGCCGTCCGGACCTGTATGAAAAGCTGGACCTGTCCTCCCGGGAGGACCGGAAGCTGCTGGAGGAGCTGGAAGAGGAGCTGGCCCGGGAGGGCGGGGAGGGGGAGACCCCCTGAGAGGCCCCCTTTCACTCCGGTGCCGGGTTTTCCGGGAGATGGGGAAATTTCTCTTTACAGGAAGGATTTCCTGTGTTATACTGCACATTGATTTCTGAATTTATGTCTGGAGTGGGATGCAATGGGTTTTAAGATCGTTGTGGACAGCGGCTGCGACCTCACAGCGGACATGCTGCGCAATCCCGTTTTTGTGAAAGTGCCTCTGACCCTGTTCTCCAACGGACAGACTTTCATCGATGACGAGACCTTCGACCAGGCAAAGCTGCTGGAGGCCATGCGCCTGAGCGAGAAGGGCACCTCCACCGCCTGTCCCTCCCCTCAGGCCTACCTGGACGCCTTCCGCGGTGCGGACGAGGTGTATGTGGTGACTCTCTCCGCCATGCTCAGCGGGTCCCACAACAGTGCGGTCCAGGCCACCCGCCTGCTGGCGGAGGAGGGCAGCAGGGCCCGGGTCCATGTCTTCAACTCCTGTTCGGCGGTGTCCGGTGAGGCGCTGGTTGCCCTGAAGGTGCTGGAACTGGCCGGTGCGGGGGACCCCTTTGAGCGGGTGATCTCCCATGTGGAGCGCTATATCTACGAATTGCAGACCCTCTTCGTGCTGGAGAGTCTGGAGAACCTGCGCAAGAACGGCCGCCTCACCCGTCTGCAGACGGTGATCACCGGGGCACTGCGCATCAAGCTGTTCATGGCCGCCACCCCGGAGGGGGAGATCTGCAAGGTGGGGCAGGCCCTCTCCGTCCGCCAGGCGCTGAACAAACTGGTGGACAAAATTGCGGCGGACCCCGGCCATGTGGGAAAGCGGGCGGGCATCTGCCACTGCAACTGCCCGGAGCGGGCCGCCGCGGTGCGGGGCATGCTGGAGGAGAAGTGCCGCTTCGGCGAGATCCTCATGCTGGAGGCGGGGGGCATCACCACGGTCTATGCGGAGAGCGGCGGGATCGTGGTTGCATATTGACAGCATCCCCTGCGGGGGATACAATCGGGGGGAACGGGGAGCCGTTCCCCCGTCTGTTTTTTTCCTGCGGGGCCGGAGGGGCACGCCCGGAGAGGGATCCGGCCCTCAGGCAGATTTTTGTCAGGAGTGAGGAAACATGCCTCTTACCAGACAGCAGGCCTGGGACCTGCTGACCACGTACAACAGCGAACCCTTTCATCTGCGCCACGCCATCACGGTGGAACACGTGATGGGCTGGTACGCCCGGGAACTGGGCTATGGAGACCGGGAGGAGTTCTGGTCCATTGTGGGCCTGCTCCACGACCTGGACTTTGAGCGCTGGCCGGAGGAGCACTGCGTCCGCTCCCAGATCCTGATGCGGGAGGCGGGGCTGGACGAGGAACTGATTCACGCCACCGCCAGCCACGGCTGGGGCATCTGCGTGGATGTGAAGCCGGAACACGAGATGGAGAAGGTGCTCTTTGCCGCCGATGAGCTCACCGGCCTCATCGGGGCCGCCGCCCTGATGCGCCCCTCCAGGAGCACCAGGGATATGGAGCTGAAATCCCTGAAGAAGAAATTCAAGGATAAGAAGTTTGCCGCCGGCTGTTCCCGGGACACCATCCGCCAGGGGGCGGAGCTGCTGGGCTGGCCCCTGGATCAGCTGCTGGAGCGGACCCTCCGGGCCATGCAGGATGAGGAAGAGGCCATTGAGGCCGCCGTGGCGGCGCTGCAGGAGGCCTGAGGGCCCCTCTCCCTGAAAACAGGAAACCGCCCCGGCCTGGAGGGCCGGGGCGGTCTGAGGGAGGTGCGTTCAGAGCCAGTCTGCGATCACGTCTGCCACGGAATCAGGACCCACCTGATTCTGGATCAGCAGATGGATCAGTTCCTCAATCCGTGCTGCGCTCGTGGTGAGGCCGGGGACCACGGTCTCACTGCCATCATCTCTGGTGATGTGCACGCCATATCTCTCAAAGACGAAATCGCCCACCTCCACCGGCTCAATCGTCAGATAGTAGCGGGACTCCATCATACGCCCCGCATCATCCGCCCAGTTGCGGGCAGAAACCAGATGTTCTTTCATCAGAATATCCTCCCGTAAAATGGAATGTACGCATCATACCGTACTTCCTCCCTGAAAGAAGAAGATAGCGCGCTTGACTCCAGGAGTTTGTCTTCCCGGCAGGGAGACGGCACCGGAGTGCCGCCCTGGGGCGGGAAGGCGGGGAAACGGGTCGGAAAATACTTTCCGGTGGGCGACATCCCCCTGAATGGCTTCCAGGGAAGAGGTGCACTGAGAACAAGAGTTAACCGGAAACGTCTACGGGTATACGATTGGAGGTTCAGAAAAGGACACCTGCCAGAGACAGATGTCCTTTTGTTGGAGCGAGTGACGAGGCTCGAACTCGCTACCTCCACCTTGGCAAGGTGGCGCTCTACCAGATGAGCTACACTCGCATAGATGCCATCATTATAGCACAGTCCCCGGGGTTGTCAAGCATGAATTGCCCCTTTCCCCGAAATTTTTTTGAAACTGCAAGATTCTGGATATTCTTCCTGAAACAGAAACACCCCAGAGGAGAGAAGGGGCGGGAGCGGGGGAAAACCCCTGGGGGAGAAGGGATTGTCCCCGGGCCGGGGCGGGAGGGCCGCCGGGAGGGTGTGCCCCCGGATGCAGGAGGGAAGTGGAAGATCCTTCATCCTGGGGACAGAGTCCCCCCGGGTGTGCCGGGGAGACCCCGGAAGGGGGACCGTATGGCCCCGTCCCGGTTTTCCCGGGAGGTTCCGGAGTCAGGTTCCCGGCCTGAGTGGGGAGAGGAGAAAAGGGAATGGTCCCTGCTGACGCCGTTCCCGTCCCTTCCTGCAGTGGAAATGTCACAAGAGAGTCTCTTCCCTTCAGAACGAGACTGGGCAGAATGCGTTCTTGACACAGATGCAGGACAGGACTATAATTCCTTCATCAGGAAAGGCGCTGACGAAGACCGCCCCCCGAGGCGTCCCACAGAGAGACCGGGCCGTGTGCTGAGAGCCGGGTCAGGAAAGACGGGGAGGCGCAACACTTCTGAGCCTGCGGTTCGAAGCTTTGGCAAGAGGGCCGCACGGATTCCCCACGTTAGCGGGGCTCGAAAGAGGCTCCTTGCTGGAGGAGCAACGCGGGTGGTACCGCGGAATCGTCATGATTTCGTCCCGGGTCGTATTGTGAATACGGCCCGGGTTTTGTCATATCCGGGCCGGAGAACGAGGAAAAGGGAGAGAGATTCCATGGAGTTTGTCACTGCTGAAACAAAAAAACCTGTGGGGTTCCGGGAGGTCATCTCCGCAGCGGAGGGGGAGACCCTGGTGCTGAAGGGGGCGGTTCACGCCCTGCGGAAGCTGGGGGGCATCGATTTTGTCACCCTCCGTCTGCGGGACGGGGCCCTTCAGTGCGTCTGTCCCCCGGAGAAGCTGCCGCCCCAGCTGTGCGAGGAGTGCGGGGTGGAGATCACCGGACGGGTGCAGCCTGAGCCCCGGGCTCCGGGAGGCCGGGAGCTTGCCGTGGAGAGCATCCGCATCCTGTCCCGCCCTGCCGCAGCCATGCCGGTGCCCATCTCCAAGCGGAAGCTGAATCTGAATCTGGACACCGAGCTGTCCCTGCGGCCCCTGGTGCTGCGCACCCTGCGGGAGCGGTCCGTCTTCAAACTGCAGGAGGGGGTGGGCCGGGCCTTCCGGGAGTACCTGACGGCGGAGGGCTTTACCGAGATCCACACCCCCAAGATTGTCCATGCCGGGGCGGAGGGGGGCAGCAACATCTTCCGCCTGGACTACTTCGGCCGCAAGGCCTTTCTGGGACAGTCCCCCCAGTTCTACAAGCAGACCATGGTGCCGGTCTTTGAGCGGGTCTTCGAGGTGGCCCCCGTGTTCCGGGCGGAGAAGCACTCCACACCCCGCCATCTCAACGAGTACACCTCTCTGGATCTGGAGATGGGGTACATCGACTCCTTCCAGGATGTGATGGCGGTGGAGGCCGGCTTTCTCAGCTACTGCATGGCCCTTCTGCAGCGGGAGTACGGACAGGAGCTGGCCGCCCTGGAGGTGGAGCTGCCTCAGGTGGAGCATATCCCCCAGGTGCGCTTTGACGAGGCCAAACGTCTGGCGGCGGAGAAGTACCGCCGGCCCATCCGGGATCCCTATGATCTGGAGCCGGAGGAGGAGCAGAACATCGGCCGCTACTTCCAGGAGGAGTACGGCGCCGACTTCGTCTTTGTCACCCACTATCCCAGCCGGAAGCGGCCCTTCTACGCCATGGACGATCCGGAGGATCCCCGCTACACCCTGTCCTTTGACCTGCTGTTCCGGGGCATGGAGGTGACCACCGGGGGGCAGCGCATCCACGACTGGCAGACCCAGGTGGACAAGATGCTGCGCAGGGGCATGCATCCCGAGGAGTTTGAGAGCTACCTGATGATTCACCGCCACGGCATGCCCCCCCACGGGGGTCTGGGTCTGGGACTGGAGCGCTTTACCGCCCGCCTGTGCGGGCTGGACAACATCCGGGGCGCCTGCCTGTTCCCCCGGGATCTGAGCCGGCTGGAGCCCTGAGGGCGAAAGGAGACAGTCATGAAGATCACAACGGAAATGGTGGATTATATCTCCGTGCTCTCCCGGCTGAAGCTGCCGGAGCAGGAGAAGCAGCGGATGACCGGGGAGCTGGAGCAGATTCTGGCCTACATGGACGTGCTCAACACCCTGGATACCACCGGTGTGGAGCCCATGAGCCATGTCTTCCCCATCCGCAATGTGATGCGGGAGGATGAGGTGGAGGCCTCCTTTGACCGGGCGGAGCTGCTGAAGAATGCGCCCCAGGCGGACCAGGAGGCCTTCCTGGTGCCCAGGGCGGTGGACCAGGAGGGATGGACATGAACGAACTGCGTACCCTTACCGCCCTGCAGCTGGGGGCGGTGATCCGCCGGGGGGAGGTCTCCATTCCGGAGGTCACCCGCCTGGCCCTGGAGGCGGCGGAAAATGCCGGCTGCAACGCCTTCATCACCTTCACCCCGGAGCAGGCCCTGGCGCGCTCGGAGCGGCTGCAGGGGGAGATGGGGGAGTCCGCCGGGCCCCTCTACGGGGTGCCCATGGCCATCAAGGACAACATCTGCACCAGGGGGGTGAAGACCTCCTGCGCCTCCCGGATTCTGGGGGAGTTTGCCCCTCCCTACGACGCCACGGTGACTCAGCGTCTGAGGGAGGCGGGGGTGGTGTCCATCGGCAAGACCAACATGGATGAGTTTGCCATGGGCTCCACCACGGAGACCTCCTTCTACGGTCCCACCCTGAATCCCTGGAACCGGGAGCGGGTGCCCGGGGGCTCCTCCGGCGGCTCCGCCACGGCGGTGGCCGGCCGCTGCTGCTGGTTTGCCGTGGGCTCGGACACCGGCGGGTCCATCCGCCAGCCCGCCTCCTACTGCGGCATCACCGGCATGAAGCCCACCTACGGCACGGTGAGCCGCTACGGGCTGATCGCCTACGCCTCCTCCCTGGACCAGATCGGCCCGCTGGCCCGGGACGCCGCCGACTGCGCGGCGGTGCTGGATCTGATCCGGGGCCGGGATCCCCGGGACGGCACCTCCCTGGAGGCGGAGGGAGGCAGCCTGCTGGCCGCCCTGGACGGGGACATCCGGGGCATGAAGATCGGCATTCCGGCCGACTGCTTCGGAGAGGGCCTGGATGAGGAGGTCCGCCGGGCAGTCCTCTCCGTGGGGGAGGTGCTTCAGGCCAGGGGGGCGGAGGTGGTGAACCTCTCCCTGCCGGTGATGGAGTATGTGGTGCCCACCTATTACATCATCGCCTGCGCCGAGGCCAGTTCCAACCTGTCCCGCTTTGACGGGGTGAAGTACGGCTGGCGGGCTGCGGACTATGAGGACCTGACCGACCTGTACTGCCGCACCCGCACCGAGGGCTTCGGGGCGGAGGTGAAGCGCCGCATCCTGCTGGGGACCTTCGTGCTCTCCTCCGGCTACTACGATGCCTATTACCGCAAGGCACTGCAGGTGAAGGGACTCATCAAGCAGGCCTTTGACGACGCCTACGGAAAATGCGATCTGCTGCTCACCCCCGTGGCGCCCACCACGGCCCCCAAACTGGGGGAGAGCCTGTCGGATCCCCTGCAGATGTATCTCAGCGACATCTATACCGTGTCGGTGAACCTGGCGGGGCTGTCCATGCCCTGCGGGTTTGACCACACCGGCATGCCCATCGGGGCCCAGCTCATCGGCCCGGCCCTGGGGGACCGGAACGTGCTGCGGGCGGCTCACGCCTTCCAGCTGGATACGGCATATCACACCGCTGTTCCGGCGATGGCCGGAGAAGGAGGGGCTGTACAATGACCTGGGAAACCGTGATCGGTCTGGAGACCCACGTGGAACTGGCCACCCGGACCAAGATCTTCTGCTCCTGCACCACCGCCTTCGGAGGCGCACCCAACACCCACTGCTGCCCGGTGTGCACCGGCATGCCCGGCACCCTTCCGGTGGTGAACCGCAGCGTGGTCCGCTTTGCCGCCCAGGCGGGGCTGGCCCTCAACTGCCAGATCACCCGCTACAACAAGTTTGACCGCAAGAACTACTTCTATCCGGATCTTCCCAAGGCCTATCAGATCAGCCAGCTCTATCTGCCCATCGCCCGCAACGGCCGGGTACCCATCTCCACGGCGGCGGGGGAGAAGGTGATCCGCATCCACGAACTGCACATGGAGGAGGATGCGGGCAAGCTGGTCCACGACCCCTGGATTGACCAGACCCGCTGCGACTACAACCGCTGCGGGGTGCCCCTCATCGAGATTGTCACCGAGCCGGATTTCCGCACGGCGGAGGAGGTCATCGCCTATCTGGAGAAGCTGAGATCCACCCTGGAGTATCTGGGGGTCTCGGACTGCAAGATGCAGGAGGGCTCGCTGCGCTGTGACGTGAATCTGTCGGTGCGCCCTGCGGGTACGGAGGACCTGGGCACCCGCACCGAGATGAAGAACCTGAACTCCTTCAAGGCCATCTCCCGGGCGATTCAGTACGAGGCCCGCCGCCAGATCGAGTGCATCGAAGAGGGGAAGCGGGTGATTCAGGAGACCCGCCGGTGGGACGACAACAAGGACGCCACCTTCTCCATGCGCTCGAAGGAGAACGCCCAGGACTACCGCTACTTCCCCGAGCCGGATATCCCCCCGCTGGAACTGTCCGAGGAGTATCTGGAGCAGCTGCGCGCCTGCCAGCCGGAGATGGCGGAGGCCAGGCGTGCACGCTACCAGCGGGAGTACGGCCTGCCCGCCGGCGATGCCGCCCAGATCACCGCCCAGAAGGCCCTGGTGGACTTCTTCGAGGAGACCGTCTCCCTGGGGGCACCGCCCCGGGAGGTGGCCAACTGGATGGTGGGGGACATGATGCGCCGGCTGAAGGAGGAGGAGATGGAGCCCCGGGACATGAAGCTGACTCCGGCCAACCTGGCGGAGCTCATCGGCCTCATCACCCGGGGGGAGATCAACCGCAACACCGCCTCCCGGGTCTTCCGGGCCATCTTCCCGGACAATGCTGACGCCGTGGCCTATGTGAGGGAGCACGGTCTCCAGCAGGTGAATGACGCCGGAGCGGTGAAGGCCGCCGTAACCGCCGTGCTGGAGGCCAATCCCCAGACGGTGCAGGAGTACCGCGCCGGCAAGGAGAAGGTGCTGGGATTCCTGGTGGGCCAGGTGATGAAGCGGCTGAAGGGCAAAGCCGATCCGAAGGCGGTGAATGCTGCCCTCCGGGAGGCGCTCCGGCAGCAGTAGCACCGGTCTCTCCCTCCGGCGCCCGGGGGGTTTTCCGGTGCCGGGGAGTCCGGGGGACATGTCAGAAATCAGGACATATCAGCCCAGAGGTGCCGGAGAGGAAATACCGGATTTTTGGCTGTATTTCCTGCAGAAAGGGGAAAATTCCCGAAAAAGTGGGCCACTTTATGCCAACCGCCGGATTCCTTCCGGGAAGCCGGCGGCTTTTTTTCTGATAAAAAGCCGGGTTGGGGTATTGCTTTTTATGTTAACAGGGACTATACTAGGAAAACAGGGTGGAGACCTGTTGGCTTCCGCCCGGGAAAACAGCGGAAATGGGGAGAGACGAAGACGCAGATTGGGGTGACTCAGCACCGTATGCGACCCTTTGTCATCTCCGGACTGACTAAGGAACCGGCCTAGGGAGTGGACGCCTGTCTGGCCGCCCATCCTCAGTCCACGTGGGACCGTTTCCTCTGTTTTGCTTCATCCTGTCCATCCGTCAGTCGGGGACCGGGTTGTGCCCCGCTCCCTCCCGTGTTTGGGGCGGGAGAGGGGAAGTCTGCTGCGGGAAGCCGGAACGGCTGCCAGAGTGTGGCGCGAAGGCCCCCCGCATCAGGAGGTTCGGACTGACCATGGAAGCTTATACCCACCGCCCCGTCCTTCTGGACGAGGCCATTGATGCCCTGCAGATCCGTCCGGATGGAGTCTATCTGGACGGGACGCTGGGACGTGCCGGTCACAGCCGGGAGATTGCCAGCCGGCTCAGCCAGGGCCGCCTGATCTGTGTGGACCGGGATCAGGAGGCGCTGGATGCAGCCAGAGAGAGACTGGAACCCTGGGAGGACAGGGTCACGCTGATTCATCGCAATTTCGACCAGGTCGCTGAAATTCTGGATGAGCTTGGACTGCAGGGCGCAGACGGAATGCTCTTCGATCTGGGTGTTTCATCCCCACAGCTGGACGATGGATCCCGTGGATTCTCCTATCACACTGATGCCCCTCTGGACATGCGAATGGACCGGGATCAGGGGCTGACCGCCGCGGAAATCGTCAACACCTGGAGCCGGACCCGGCTGCGTGACATTCTGACACGATATGGTGAGGAGCGCTATGCCCCTCAGATTGCCGATGCCATTGTCCGCAGAAGGGAGAAGGCCCCGATCCGGACCACCTTTGAGCTGGTGGATATCATCCGAAGCGCCATGCCGTCCCGGGCTCTGCGGGAAAAACAGCACCCCGCCAGGCGGAGTTTTCAGGCCATCCGCATCGCCGTCAACGATGAGCTGGCCTGTGTGGAGCGGATGATCCGGGCTGCCGTACCCCGTCTGAACCGGGGCGGGCGCCTGGTGGTCATCACCTTCCACTCGCTGGAAGACCGCATTGTGAAGACGGAACTGGCCGCATTGGCCAGAGGCTGCACCTGCCCGCCGGATTTTCCGGTGTGCGTGTGCGGCCGTACCCCCGACATCAGGCTTGTGAACCGCAGGCCTGTGCTGCCATCGGAACAAGAACTGCACTCCAATCCGAGATCACGCAGCGCCAAGCTGCGATGCGCCGAGTCCCTGAAGGATCCGAGGTGACGCAGCTCACCCGGTCCCCCTCTGGCGGGACCGGAGACCCACGAGAAATGGAGTGAATGCCTATGGCTGTCCGCAGACGAACGTCTCGAGTACCAACCAGCAGTACGTACAGTACGTATGGGAGTGTCGCCTACGCACCTGCTTACGACGGTTCCAGTGCTCGGGTCCCACGCCGGGATACGGAACCAAAGCGTCCGGGCAGTCGGCAGCAGAATCGCCATCGTACCTATGAGCGGACCCAACCAGAGGTCCGCGAAGCAGGAAAGGTTGCTCCTTTCGCCGTCATCAGTTTTCTTGCCATTGCCGCTCTGGGCATGATGCTGCTGCTGAGCCGCGCGCAGTACCTGGAGGTCACCAATGACATTGTAAAGCTGAACAGTGAAAAGAGTACCCTGGAAAGCCAGTATGCAACCATGTCCGCAGAATATGAGCGTCTGTATGATCTCTCATCCATCGAGGAAGCGGTAGGGGCCGATATGGTCCGTCCTACCGGTGACCAGGTTGTATACATCGATCTGTCAGAACCCGATACCGTGACCGTATTCGGCGCGGAAGGGGAGGAAAATCCCGTTGTATCATTCTTCAAGGAGATCAGCGAGAGCTTCCGCGGACTGGTGTCATACTTCGGGTGAGACGCCCACAGGAAAGGGACAGCGGGAGCAACAGAAAGGCGCAAGAAAGAAACTTTCTTGCGCCTTTCTTCTGAACAGCACCATTCAGACGGGAGGGAAAATCCATGGACAGTCGTGATGGGAGAAGCGGGAACGGCAGCCGGTCCGGCCGGAGCGGCAGCAGTTCCCGCAGCAGCGGCAGACAGCCGGACCGGAACAGCCGCAGTGGCGGCAGCCGCCGAAAATCTTCCTCCCCTCCCGAGCCGATTCCCATCCAGTCCGGCCAGAACCGGAGCCGCTCCGGGGACCGCAGGCGGAAGGAGGCCTCCACGGTCCCTGCCCGGGACCGGAATGTCCGCATGCCGGAGCGCAGCAGCCGCAGTTCCGTATCCGGGAGCCGGAACCGCTCCCGCCGGGGCGGCTACGGCAGGGCGGATCCCAACGAGACCCGGGCGAACCGGGCCCAGATCAAGCGCTCCATCTACCGCCGCACCTGGTTCCTGATTGCGGTGTTTGGTGTGCTCATGTTCATTCCTCTGTGCTGGAGGCTCTTCAGCCTGTGCGTGCTGCACCACGACGACTACCAGAAGATGGCCACCGAGCAGCAGACGCTGGATCTGACCCTCTCCGCCGGGCGGGGCAACATCTATGACACCAACGGCAACATCATGGCCATGTCCTCCACGGTGTATGACCTGATCCTCTCCCCCAGGGATCTGGTGGCCAGTGTGGATAAGAGCGACTACACGGACAAGAACACGAAGGTACTGGATCAGGCGGCCTACGATGCGGCCATCGCGGCCAAGCAGGACCAGATGGTGGAGGACCTGATGACCATGATCCCGGATCTGGACCGGGAGAAGGTGGTGCAGCAGGTCCACGCCACCAAGTATGCCTACCGGGAGATCCGCACCCAGATGGAGGAGGAGGAGCACAAGGCCATCCAGGAGTACATCACGGAGAACAGGACCTCCTCCTACCTGTACTTCAATCCGGGCACGAAGCGCTACTATCCCTATGCCAGTCTGGCGGCCCAGGTTCTGGGCTTCGTGAACACGGAGGGCGGTGCCATCGGCATTGAGGCCGCCTATGATGACATGCTGGAGGGAACCGAGGGCCGGGTGGTGACCACCCGGACCGGACGGGGAAA
Source organism: uncultured Oscillospiraceae bacterium (assembly GCA_964468565.1). Taxonomy (GTDB): domain Bacteria; phylum Bacillota; class Clostridia; order Oscillospirales; family Oscillospiraceae; genus Lawsonibacter. The sequence goes on from CAYXVN010000007.1 coordinate 24,731, forward strand.
CCGGCTGTACAACGACTACTCGGAATACATCGACGCCGTGGACGGCTACAACGTGAACCTGACTCTGGACTCCACCATCCAGGGCTTTGCGGAAAAGACGCTGGAGGAGGGGATCCAGGCCTACGATGTGCGCAACGGTGCCTTCTGCCTGGTGATGGATCCCAACACGGGAGCCATTCTGGGCATGGCAAGTTCCCCGGACTTCGATCCCAACAACTACTCCGTCATAGCCGACTCCATCCTGCAGGCCAACATGGTGGAAAACCAGGAGACCATTTACAAGCAGCTGAAGGAGACCCAGGATAAGCGGCATCAGCAGTGGGAGGAAAAACCGGAGGAATACCGGGGTGAGGAGCCGGAACTGCTCAGCGAGGAGGAACTGCGCACCCAGGCGGAGAACCAGGCCTACAGCGATGCGGTAAACACCCAGTGGCGCAGCAAGGTGCTGGACTCCCGCTATGAGCCGGGTTCCACCTTCAAGGCCATGGTTCTGGCGGCAGCCCTGGAGGAGGGTGTCATCAGCGAAAACGACACCTTCTACTGTAAGGGCTACGTGAATGTGCCCGGGTACGACAAACCCATCAACTGTTCCAACCGGGCCGGCCACGGCACCCAGACCCTGGAGAAGGCGGTGGGCAACTCCTGCAACCCGGCCTTCATCGAGATCGGCAGGCGGCTGGGCCTTGAGACGTTTTACGATTACTTTGAGGCCTTCGGCATGACGGAGCGGACCGGCATCGAACTGCCCGGCGAGGCCAGCCTCACAGGGGCCTTCTGGAGCCGGGATGAGATGACCAACGTGGACCTGGCGGTGGCCTCCTTCGGTCAGCGCTTTGAGGTGACCCCTCTGCAGATGGTGGCGGGATTCTCCTCCGTCATCAACGGCGGCAATCTGGTGAAGCCCTACCTGGTGAAATCCATTACCACCCGCAACGGCGATGTGGTGCAGAACACGGAGCCCACCGTGGTGCGCCAGGTGGTCAGCCAGCAGACCAGCCAGCGGGCCAGTGCCATTCTGGAGAAGGTGGTCTCGGAGGGGACCGGCAACAATGCCTATGTGGCAGGTTACCGCATCGGCGGCAAGACCGGTTCCGCGGAAACCCATGAAAAGGGCCGCACCATCGTCTCCTTCATGGGCTTTGCTCCGGCGGACAACCCCCGGGTCATTGTGCTGCTGGCCTACGACAAGCCCCAGGAGTCCAGCGATCCCCAGGTGTCCACCACCGGTGTCTACATCAGCGGCGGCAATATGGCGGCCCCCAAGGCAGGGCCCCTCATTGCGGAGATTCTGGACTACATGGGCGTGGAGAAGATCTACGAGGACAACGAGGGCGCGGCAGCCAATGTGCGGGCTCCGGAGGTCATCGGCCAGACGCTGGAAGAGGTGGAGAAGACCCTGCAGGATACGGGCCTGAAATACCGGACCGTGGGCAGCGGGGAGACGGTAACCAGTCAGGTTCCCGACGCCCGGGTCTCCATTCCCGGCGGCTCCACCATGATTCTCTACCTGGGTGATGAGACTCCGCCGGAATCCGCTGCGGTGCCCGGCGTCATGGGACTCACCTATGAGAATGCCCGGGCCACCCTGGAGTCGGCCGGCTTCTTCATGCGGGCTACCGGGGTGTCCACCTATTACAGCAATACCACTCTGGCCATGGGGCAGTCCCTGGAGCGGGGAGAGATTGCCGATCTGGGGACCGTCATCGATGTCCAGTTCACCAACGTCATTGAAGACGGGCCGGTAGGGGCGCTGGACGACTTTTAAGTTCAGAGGCCCCCGGGGAAGCGGGGGCAGGCGGCAGGCCGCCGCCTCCCGCTCCGGCCGGGCACAGGTGTGCCCGCTGCCCGGGGAGGTCCGTCCGCCGCCCTCCGGCCCCGAATCCGGGGGGAGGGCCACCGGAGGGCACCCCCCGAAGGGAAACCGGCCGGGAACTGCTTTTCTTTTCCCCCGGGCGGGGATACGGCTGGAAATCTCCGTGGTACTGTGATAGAATGGTGAATCTTTGGGGCGTGCAGCCCGGTTCCCGGAAAGGCAAAAAAGCAAACCAGGAGGTTTTTGTATGACCTATATCCTCAGCTTCATTGTGGCCTTCGGCGTGGCGGCGATTGCGGGTCAGATTCTGATCCCCCTTCTGCGCAGGCTGAAGGCGGGCCAGGCCATCAAAACAGACGGCCCCACCTGGCACATGTCCAAGCAGGGCACTCCCACCATGGGCGGCATCATGTTCATCATCGGCATTGCCGTGGCCATGCTGGCGGCCGGCTGGCAGCAGCTGAGGCTGGGGAACCGCAACCACATCTATGTGTTTCTCTTTGCGCTGGTGTTCGGCGTCATCGGCCTGCTGGATGACGTGGAGAAGCTGCGCCACCACGCCAATGAGGGACTGAGTCCCTCCCAGAAGTTCATTCTGCAGCTGGCGGCCTCCATTGTCTTCACCTTCATTCTCCGCCAGTCCGGCTACCTGACGCCCAACCTGTACATCCCCTTCCTGGGGATCAACCTGCACCTGCCCTGGGTGCTCTACATGATATTTGCCGCCTTCGTCATGGTGGCCACGGTGAACGCGGTGAACCTGACGGATGGCGTGGACGGCCTGGCCACCGGCGTCACCCTTCCGGTTGCCCTGTTCTACGTGGCGGTCTCCGCCTGGTACGGCAGAGAGGATGTGGGCATCCTGGCAGCCGCCATGGCCGGGGGACTGGCCGCCTTTCTCATCTACAATTTTCACCCTGCCAAGATCTTCATGGGGGACACCGGTTCCCTCTTCCTGGGGGGCATGGTGTGCGGACTGGCCTTTGCCCTGGATGTGCCCCTGATCATTCCGGTCATCGGATTCATCTATGTGGTGGAGGTGCTCTCCGACATCATCCAGGTGGTGTACTTCAAGAAGACCCACGGCAAGCGCTTTTTCCGCATGGCCCCCATCCACCATCATCTGGAGATGTGCGGCTGGAGTGAAGCCAAGCTGTTCTGTGTCTTCTCCGGGATTACCCTGGTGCTGTGCGGCCTGGGATTTCTGGGCGTCATGAACCGGTTCCCCATGTGAGACCGGCTCCTGCCGGGGCAGGTCCGGACAGGACCTGATTTTCAAGGAGGTGGACGGCATACCTCTCTTTCATCGCAAGCCAAATCGGGATCTGACCATGCAGGACCGGCTGAACCGGGCTCCCATGGACATGCCCTTTCTGATGCTGGTGCTGCTTCTGCTGGGGATCGGACTCATCATGATGTTCTCCGCCTCCTATGCCACCGCGTTTTACGACAGCAGCGCTGCGGTGGGTAACGATCCCCTCTACTACATCCGCAGACAGGCAGCCTACTCGGTCATCGGACTGGTGGGCATGTATATCATCTCCCGGATCAATTATGAACACCTGCGGGTTCTCTCCATCCCTCTGCTGGTGGGTTCCATCATTCTGCTGGTGCTGGTGCTGATTTTCGGCTTCGGAGGGGACACGGTGGGGGCCCAGCGCTGGATGAAGCTGCTTATTCTGGCCGGTCCCAGTTACCAGCCCTCGGAAGTGGCAAAGATTGCGGTGATCATCTTCTTCTCCGCCAGGCTGTCCAAGCGGGAGTTTGAGCGCAAAAAGCACTTCAGCAAGCGGACCACCCGGGGACGTGTGGGGAACTTTCTGGAGAGGATCGGGTTTCTGGAACTGCTTCCCTATGCGGCCATCATCATAGTGATCGAGTTTCTGCTCTACAAGGAGCCCCATATGTCCGGCATGATTCTGGTGCTGGTGGGAGCGGCCTCCGTGCTGCTGGTTTCCGGCATCAGCCTGAAATGGTTCATCGGAGTGGGCAGCCTGGCGGTGGCAGGACTGTTGGGCATCATCATGTTCACGCCCTATATGCGCCGGCGGATAGAACTGTGGCTCAACCCCTGGGCGGATCCCCTGCACGACGGCTACCAGACGATTCAGAGCATGCTGGCCATGGCCTCCGGCGGGGTGCTGGGACTGGGGTTCGGAAACAGCCGGCAGAAGATGCTCTACATTCCCGAACCCCAGAACGACTTCGTCTACCCCATTGTGGTGGAGGAACTGGGCATGGTGGGGGGCCTGATCGTCATGCTCCTCTTCGCCCTTCTGATCTGCCGGGGCTACACCATCGCCCTGCATGCCCGGGACAAATTCGGGTCCATGCTGACGGTGGGCATCATCACGCTGCTGGCCGTGCAGGTGTTTCTCAACATCGGCGTGGTGACCAACCTGATCCCCAACACCGGCATCTCCCTCCCCTTCTTCAGTTTCGGCGGCACGGCGCTGTGCATTCAGATGGCGGCAATGGGAATCGTGCTGGCGGTGTCCAGGCAGGCACTTCCGCCCCCGAAGAAAAAGAAGGTCCCACGCAAAGACCCTGCGAGGTGATTTGAGTGAATATCCTGTTTACCTGTGGCGGGACCGCGGGACATGTGAATCCGGCCGTAGCCCTGGCCCACATCTTTCAGGACCGGCACCCCGAGTGCCGGATCCTCTTTGTGGGTGCCGACGGCGGCATGGAGACCAGACTGGTTCCCAAGGAGGGCTATCAGATCCGGACGGTTACCATTACGAATTTTCATCGCTCCATGGCGCCCACTGACATTGCCCACAATCTGGGCACTGTCATGAACATGGGAATTTCCCACCACCAGGCAAAGGTGATTCTCAACGAATTTGAGCCGGACCTGGTGGTGGGGACCGGGGGTTACGCCTCCTACCCGGTGGTGCACGAGGCGGCTCACCGGGGAATTCCCACCGCCGTCCACGAGTCCAACGCCGTGCCCGGGCTGACCACCAAGGCCCTGTCCAAGGTGGTGGACCGGGTGATGGTGGGGTTTGAGGAGAGCCGCAGCCACTACGAGCATCCGGAAAAGGTTGTGGTGACCGGGACTCCCGTGCGGGGCGATTTTTTCCGCTACACCCGGGAGGAGGCAAGGGAGAAGCTGGGCATCACCGACGGCCGGCCCCTGCTGCTGTCCTACTGGGGGTCCCTGGGGGCCGAGGTGATGAATCAGAAAATGGTGGACTTCATTGCCGAGGAGTGCTACGAGGGGGCCCCCTACCGCCACATCCACGGAGCGGGGCGGGACTACCCCTGGATGCGGGAGGAGCTGCTGCGCAGAGGACTGCAGCTGGGGGATAACGGCATTGAGCTGCGGGAGTACATCTATGACATGCCCCTGGTGATGGCGGCGGCGGATCTGGTGCTGTGCCGGGCGGGGGCATCCACGGTCTCCGAAATCACCGCCATCGCGAAACCTGCCGTCCTGATTCCCTCCCCCAACGTGACGGCGAACCATCAGGAGAAAAACGCCCGGGTCCTCTCCGACCAGGGGGCCGCCGTGCTGATCCGGGAGGCGGACTGCGTGGGGGACACCCTCTTCGATGAGGCGGCCCTGCTGCTGCGGGAGAAGGACCGCCGGGACGGCATGATCCGGGCCCTCCAGGGCCTGGCGAACCTGGACGCCAGCGAGACGATCTATCAGACCCTCCGCTCCATCATGAAGGTGTGAGGCCGGGGGATCCGGACCCCGGCAGTTCGGAGGGAAGCGTGCCGGAGAGCATGGGAGCGGAGGACCGTCAGGGTGACGGAGGAGACGGGGACCGGGAGCACCGGAATCCTGCAGGGACGGTTCCCGGTGGGATCCGGCGGACAGCCCGGATGAAGAGGCGCCGGCAGGGACCGGTCCGGAGGGGAGAGCATCCCTCCGGGCCCGGGTCATGCCGAGATGCCGTATCTTTACGGAAGGGATACAGGCGACGCCCAGTCACTGCACCCTGATACGCCTGAACACCGGCCCTGTCCGGCTTTGAAGGTGCCGGATCATTTATCCCTTATATGTCGGCATGCATCCCAGGATGGGTGTGGAATCAGGATCTGCATTGTATTCCGGGTTCTGACCTTTATGGGTGAAAACGCACCTGTTTCGGCGATTTCAGCCGGAATCGCCCAATCTTTACGCAAACAGGTGAATCCGGTTCGAAAAACTTCACGGATTCAGGAGGAGACACAGGCGATGGCAGCGAGACGAAACCGAAGACGGAGAAGGAACCGGGGCCTTCTGGGGCCTCTGTTCAAGGTTCTCTTTGTTGCGGCGGTGGTGGTGGCTCTGACCTTTGGCGTGACGGTCTTCTTTGAGGTGGAGACCGTGACGGTGAACGGGACGGCCCGTTACACCCCGGAACAGGTTGTGGAGGCCAGCGGCCTCCAGATCGGCGACAACCTGTACCGGTTTAACAAAAATCACATCTCCAGCAGGATCCTCCAGAGTCTGCCCTATGTGGAGGGCGTGAACATCAACCGCAAGCCGCCCAGTACCATTGTGATCACGGTGACGGAGTTTGATGCGGTGGCACGGATTGAACCTCCGGAACAGGGGACTCAGGTACCGGAGGCGCCGGTACCGGAAGATCCCTCCGCCGGCAGTTCCGCTTCCGGTTCTGCCTCCGGGAGCTCCTCCTCTTCCCAGGAGCCGGAGGAGCCTCTGGAAGTGGCTCATGAGCCCTGGCTGATCAGTCCTCCCGGTCCTGCGGGCTGCAAGCTGCTGGAACCTGCCCAGGAGGGGGTCAGTGCCATCTCCATCACCGGAATCGCCGCCGTCTCTCCCGAGGCGGGCACCATGCTCCAGGTGGCGGAGTCGGAGCAGCCCAAGCTGGATGCGCTGGAGGGCCTGCTGGGAGAGATCCATGCCCGGGGGGAACTGGGCAAGGTGAACTCCATCAGTCTGGGCAGTGAGGAACTGACCCTGGGCTGGCTGGGCCGTTTTCAGGTGCGGATGCCCCTGGACAGTGACTTCCATTATAAAATGCGGGCCCTGGAGGCCTCCATCGCCAAGGTGGAGGCCCAGCGTGGAGAGGGGGTCACAGGGGTTCTTGACATGACGGACGAGGACGGTCCCATCCGCTATGCTCCTTACGAGGAGTGAGATATCCCTCTTTTCTTCTCAGATATGTTTTATAATCTGTAAATCTTCCTCTTGACCTGCCGGAAAATGAGGGGTACAATAGAAAAGAAGTGGGCCCTGCAGTGTGGAGGAGTCGCCGGAGGAGCAGGCTCACCCAGGAACGATCTGATTTTCGGAAATTTCTGTTTACATAGGAGGACGGGTAAACATGGCCTTTGGATTGGATTTAGGTCCTGACAGTGTGGTCAATATCAAGGTGATCGGCGTCGGCGGAGCCGGCAACAACGTGGTCAATCGCATGGTGCGCACAGGCACCAAGGGCGTGGAATTTATTGCCATTAATACGGATAAGCAGGCGCTGGCTGTTTCGAGCGCGGCTGTCAAGATGCAGATCGGGGAGAAACTGACCAACGGTCAGGGCGCCGGATCCAACCCTGAGGTGGGGCGCAAGTCCGCCGAGGAGAGCCGCAATCAGATCACCAAAGTTGTGGAAGATGCCGACATGGTGTTCATCACGGCAGGCATGGGCGGCGGTACGGGCACCGGGGCCGCCCCCATCGTGGCGGACATCGCCAAGGAGATGGGCAAGCTCACCGTGGGCGTGGTGACAAAGCCCTTCCGCTTTGAGGGTCTGCGCCGCATGCGTCAGGCGGAGAAGGGGATCGAGGATCTGCGCAGCAAGGTGGATTCCCTGGTGATTATCCCCAACGACCGGCTGAAACTGGCTACCGATCAGAAGATCACCATGGTGAATGCCTTTGAGATCGCGGACGATGTGCTGCAGCAGGCCGTGCAGTCCATCTCGGATCTGATCAAGAACACCGGCTTCATCAACCTGGACTTTGCGGATGTGTCCGCCGTCATGAAGGACGCAGGACGGGCTCATATGGGTGTGGGCCACGGCAACGGCAAGAACAAGGCGGAGGATGCAGCCAAGATGGCCATCTCCAGTCCGCTGCTTGAGACCTCCATCAACGGCGCCAAGGGGGTGCTGATCAACATCACCGGTGCCAACGACATCGGCATGGACGAGGTGGAGACGGCTGCCAACCTGGTCATGGAGGCCGCCCATCCCGATGCAAACATCATCTTCGGTGCCATCTTCGATGAGACCCTGGAGGATGAGGTCCGGGTCACCGTCATTGCCACCGGCTTCGAGGAGAAGAACCCGGGGGAACAGGCTCCCAGGAAGGCAGATCCTGCCCAGTCAGCTTCCTCCACGTCGGGGTCTGCTGAGGGAAAGAAGGAGAGTGCCCCGGCGGATTCGTCTTCTTCCAAGAGCCCTACCATCACGGACGATGAGTGGGGTATCCTGGAAGACATGTTCAACAACCGTCGCAGAGGCCGCTGATCTCACCTCCCGAGGACAGTCATGCAGAGTTTTCTGAATTTTTCACGGCACGGCTGTGCGGCAGCTGTGCCGTTTCCCTATTTCCGGACAGTCTGGGGCCGGTGTTCCCGATCCGAAGCCGGCGATCTCATGAGAGCACGGGGATCCGGAGCGGAGGCGGGGAAAGCTGCCGTGGTGAGTCGCTGCCCTCGCCGATGCCGCTGATCCTTCAGGCCACTGATTTCTCCGGTGCTCCGCCGAGGGCCCTCCGGCAAAACTGACCCATGGCGGGAGATGCCGGCATGGCCCGGGATTTTTATCCCTCCGGGCATGGCCGGACTTCATGAGACGGGACAGCGCCGGCGGTACATCTCTCTCTTTTCCCTGCCGGGGTTCAGGTCCGGGTCCGCCGGGGCCTGGCAGCGCCGGTGGGGATGTTTCTCCTCAGGCCGGATGGGCCGAGGAGAGTGCAGCAGGAATATGAAATATCCCTCTCCCGGGTGCCGGGAGGGGGAAACAGCGGCGGCGAAACCGGGAGGGTCTGGCCGCCGAAGGAAGAGGAGTGTGTGAATCATGGACTTTCAGGCAGATTCCTTTCGCATCTTCGATCAGGACTGGGCTCTGGTCACGGCAGGCAGGCTGGGGCACTTTAATGCCATGACCATCTCCTGGGGCGGTCTCGGCACCCTCTGGGGCAGACCGGTCGCGACGGTATACATCAAGCCGGTGCGGTATACCCACGAATTCATGGAGGACAGCGAATTCTTCACCGTCAGCTTCTACCCTGAGAAATATCGGCGGGCGCTGATGCGGATGGGATCTCTCTCCGGACGGGACTGCGACAAGGTGTCTCTGGCCGGTCTGACCCCGAAGTTTGTGGACGGGGCCGTCACCTTCCGGGAGGCGGAGGCCACACTGGTGTGCCGGAAGATCTACCGCCAGGACATGGACCGCGCCGCCATGCCGCCGGATGTGGTGGAGACATACTACCGGGAGGAGGCGCCCCACACCATCTATATCGGGGAGGTGCTGAAAATCCTCCGCTGAGCCGGATGAAGGGGAATCCCCCTATAAAACCTGAGTTTCTGAGTCCGCCCTGGATTGTGCCGGGGCGGGCTTTTTCTGTGGGGAGGCAGGGCAGAAGAAAGCCGCGCGGCAGCCGGTAAGGGGCAGCCGCGCGGCGGTCCGGGTTTTGGGGAGAACTCAGCGGCCCAGAAGGAACAGGTTCCGGTCGCTCATGAAGTTGGGGAAGGAGTAGAGGACAAGGACGGTGTCGATGTCGTTTTCCGCCACATAGTCCCTGATGCTGTTCATGTTGTTGCGGCAGTCGAAGAGGTGGATCTCCGAAAAGCGCTCCGTAAGGAAGGGGGCCAGGGAGTCGGAGTAGGAGTCCCGGATCAGAAGGAGCCGGGGACCGCTGTTCTTCTCGGACTGGATGACGCACAGGGGCTGACGGCCGCCCAGGAAGTAGGAGTACTTGTCCTTGACGGAGAGGTAGCTGTCCACATAGAGACTGCCCTCCACCGGGTCGGACTCAAACCAGGAGGTGACGTGGACTCCGTCCTCCGGAACATAGGTGTCGATGCAGTCCGGTTTCAGCCAGCGGACGCCGGAGGAGGAGAAACTGGTCCCGTTGAACTCAGTGGAGACGGTGGTCTTCTCATAGTCCTCCAGACGGATGGGCTCCAGTCCCATGGTCTCAAAGATGGCATTGGCTCCATAGAATGCCCCCAGACTGGTCCAGTGGTGGTCGGTGCGGTAGTAGATGTCCTCCTGCTGGTGGGCGGAGAGGGCCCCCACCATGTCAACCGTATTGGCGCCGGTGGAAAAATAGATGTCATCGATGATGGAGCGCTCATCGGCGGTGGGGGCACCGGTGGGAAGCCGGGAGGCCCAGATGCAGGAGGAGCTGGGGATAAGTCCGAAGTAAACCGGCACGGAGACGTTGCCCACCAGGGCGTCCACGTATCCCATATCCTTTTCCAGTTTTGCCGGATCCGGGTCCTCCACATGCTGGAGGAGGGTACCCTGGGAGCCGAAGTAGAACCCGGAATTTTCCTTCTTGCCGGACAGCCGCTCACACCAGGCCTTCATGGCAACCCACAGGTCCCGGCCCACGATGTGGTCAGCCGTATAGTCCTCCGCATCCTCCATGAAGGTTCCGTCCATCACACTCTCCAGAGAGAGGACAGGAGCCCGCTGCAGGGAGCGGTTTTCCAGTTCGGAGAAGGTCCGGTCCGGGAGGAGGGTGCTGAGCACGAAGATGCCGCCCAGGAAGGTGCAGAACAGGGCAGAGAGAAAGATGCAGAATTTTTTCGACATGTGACGCCCACCTCCTCAGAATGCGGAGTACAGGAAGGGATTGTAGGTGCTGGCCACCAGGTAGGCGGTGCACACCGCCAGGCCGGCGATCACCAGCACGGCGGTTGTCACCTCTGCGGCCCTCCGGGGCAGCCTGTGGTAGAGCTTCGCCCCCAGGGGAGTGGAGGCCAGGGCGGAGACCACAAGAATGGGCAGATAGCTGGACAGGTAGTAAACGAAATGGGCGTCCGCCAGGGGCACGCCGCCCAGACCGAACATGACCTTCAGGTAGGCACCCAGCTGGGAGAAGTCCTCCAGGAAGAAGATCGCCCAGGAGATCATGACGAAGAAGAGGGTATAGATGTGTCCCACCAGAGGAGGGGCCTTCTCCAGGATGTCCAGCAGGAAGAACTTCTCCAGCATCAGAAGCACGAAGAAGTAGAGTCCCCAGATCAGGTAGTTCCAGCTGGCCCCGTGCCAGATGCCGGTGGTGGCCCACACCACCAGCAGGTTGAACATCCAGCGGGGTTTGGAGCAGCGGTTGCCCCCCAGGGGGATGTAGAGATACTCCCGGAACCAGGTGGAGAGGGAGATGTGCCAGCGGCGCCAGAACTCCGTGATGGTTCTGGAGATGTAGGGGTAGTTGAAGTTGGGAAGGAACTCAAAGCCCAGAATGCGGCCCAGACCGATGGCCATGTCCGAGTAGCCGGAGAAGTCGAAGTAGATCTGGAAGGTGGCGGCCACGACCCCCAGCCAGGCACCGGCCACGGTGAGCTGGCCGGGAGCCATGGCCTTGTAGGCGTCCCAGAGAGAGCCCACGTTGTTGGCAATGAGCAGTTTCTTGCACAGGCCCACCATAAGGACCTGAACGCCGGAGGCGAATTTCTCGGCGGTGCAGGTCCGCTCGTCAATCTGATCCCCCAGGTCCTTGTACTTGATGATGGGGCCGGCAATAAGCTGGGGGAAGAGGGTGACGAAGGTGCCGAAGTTGAGAATGGAGCGCTGTGCTCTGGCGTCTCCCCGGTACACGTCAATGGTGTAGCTCATGGTCTGGAAGGTGTAGAAGGAGATGCCGATGGGCAGATGAATGCCCAGAACGGGCATGAAATGGATCCCGATGGACTGCAGGGATCCGGCGATGAAGTCCCAGTACTTGAAATAGCACAGCAGGGCAAGGTTAAAGATGACGGAGGAGGCCACGGCCATGCGGGCACCCCGGTCATTTCCTTTTTTCTTGCAGTGTTCCACCAGCAGGCCGTGGGTGAAGTCGATGGCCGTGGAGGCGAACATGATGAGCACGTAGATCCGCTCTCCCCAGAAATAGAAGAGCAGGGAGGAGATGAGAAGAACCGGGTTGCGCAGTTTCCGGGGTACAATATAGTAGATGAACAGGGTGATAACCAGGAAGTAGAAGAAAAAGACGGGAGTGGAAAAGACCACGGACAGGACCTCCTAACAGAGATGGACAGGAAAACGGGTGCGGCGGCGCAGAAGGGCCGTCGCACCCGGAAAAGCTGCGGGATCAGAACAGGGCGTTGAAATCACTGACAACGCTGTCCGCACTGGAGCAGACGACCAGCATGACGTAATTGCCGTTGGAGACGATCCGGTGGTTGTTCTGCCACTGCTCAATGGTGGAGGGATACCAGGCGCCGCCGCTCACCTGGGCGTCCACCCGGGCCTGCATGATGTTCTTGACGGCGGACACATCGCTGGCGTTTTTCACCTGGACCAGGGTGATCTCCCCGGTGACGCCGGTCATCATGGGTCCGTAGCAGTAGCACTGTTCCGTGGCAATGGAGCTCAGGCCGGGATAGTAATCGTTCATCAGGTGAGCGTAGGACTCCATGGGCGGGAGCTCATATTTGGATATGACGGAGGAGTAGAAGGCGTTCAGATCCACCTTCTGGGGTTCCGGCTCCGGCTCAGGTTCCGGTTCGGGCTCCGGTTCAGGCGCAGGTTCCGGTTCCGGTTGGGGCTCGGGGCTGGGTGTGGTCCCGGGTACGCTGGGGGTTCCCGAATTCTCCGGTGTGGATGTGGACGGTGTGGACGGTGTGGACGGCGTGGATGGCGTGGACGGTGTGGACGGCGTGGATGGCGTGGACGGTGTGGATGGCGTGGACGGTGTGGTCGATTGGGCAGGCTGTTCCGTCCACCTGCAGACCACAATGCACTTGGCGGTAAGGTCACCGTATTTCAGGGTGATGGTGGTGTTGCCGGGGGCCACTGCAGTGACGGTGCCGTCTGCGGCAACGGTGGCCACACTCTCCCGGCTGGATTTGAACTGGGGCTTGGCTCCGGCGATATCGGGCTCACAGGTGTAGCGCAGACGGAAGGTGGAACCCTTGGTAAAGAGGGTAAAGCCCTCCCGGTTCATGGTGAGAACCGGCGTGGCGGGAGCCTGAGGTTCAGGATTGGAAGGTGGCGGTGTGGCAGTGCCGGTGCCGGTCCCTGTGCCGCCTCCGGAGGAAGCAGGGGGATTCTGTTCCGGCGTGGGAGAGCTGGAGCTGCTGCTCGGGGAAGAGGAAGAGGAGGAAGCGGTGGAACTGGAGGAGCCGGAGGAACTGCTGCTGCCCGAGGAGCTGGAGCCGGAACCGGAGGAACTGCTGGAGCCGGAAGTGGAAGAGGAACCGCTGCCGGAGGTGGAGGAGCTGCTGGAGGAGGTCCCGCTGCTGGAGGAACTGCCGGAATCACGGCCGCGCCCGCAGGAGACCAGCGACAGGCACAGAGCCAGTGCCAGGGTCAGCGTCAGAATGCGTTTCATGGTTTAGTCTCTCCTTCAAGAAAATTGTCTCTCTAATGGGCCGAAAGGCATTCACAGGGCGTTGAAGTCTGAGGCGAAGTCGCCGAAATCTGCGGGCATCACAAACAGGCACACGCAGTTGCCCCGGGTGACGATGCTGGAGTCATTTTTCCAGGCGTCGATGGTCTCCGGGTACTGGGCACCCCCGGCCACCTGGGCGTCAATCCGGGCCTGGAAGATATCCTGGACAGTCTTGACGTCCTCCGCGTTGGCAACCTCCACCAGGGAGATCTCACAGGCTACGGCGGAGATGGCAGCCGTGTTGCAGACAGTCTGCTTGCGGTCCACGGCAGCCAGGCCGGGATAGATGCTCTCCAGCATGTCATCGTCCAGAGGCATCATCATGGGAAAATCATGGTCTGATGAGGCCTTCTCCACGCTGTCATTGTAGAATGCGGTCAGATCCGTGGTGAAGTCCCCGTCACCGCCTCCGCTGGAACTCTGTCCGCCTCCGCAGGCAGCCAGAGACAGAGCCATGGTGAGAGCCAGGACCAGAGCTGTCAGTTTTTTCATCAAAGTGGCGCATGGAAACCACCCGGCAGTACCGGGCAGAAAATGCGCCTCTCACCTCCTTCGGGTTTGGGATCAGGCGGCAGAACCGGCAACCGGCCCCCCGGCAGGCGAAGGTGCCTGGGGGAGAGGGGGAGTGCCGTGACTCGCCTGTGCTTCTCTGTTTCCGGGTGGCAGGCCCCCGGAAACCTGGACTGGTGCCGTTGTGGCCGGTTCCCATGGGGAACCGGTCTGCTTTGCTGAGAAAACCCCGGTGCCGGAAGGGTCCTCCTGTCTGCAGCCTGTTCCGGCCCCCACCCGGGATATCCCCAGGGGCTGGGGGCAGGGGAACGGAGGGGGAAACCGCCTGCCCCACGGCTCTGTCCTCCCTGCCACATGGGCAGGATCTTGGCGGGACAGTCTGCGGGCATCCGTCTCTCCCTCTTTTCCCCAGGCAGTCCGGAAAGGTTTCGCTTCAGGTGTCCTTCAGGGCGTCATTGGCTGAAGGTGCACCTGGACCGGAACCAGGGGACAGATTCACAGGGGGCACTGGGTGGATCAACTGCACGCCAGGCCACCGGTTGCCCCCAAAGGATGGGCACTCCGGTTTCCCTGCTCGGAACCGGTTCGTGCCCTACAGCGGGGGCTGTCAGATGATTGGACGTAGAAGAAGGGAGAATAGTTCCCGGAGAGGTGGCGGAAACAGCCGGACCGGAGCTGCCCTCAGCTGCCCTCAGCCCAGACCACGGGATTGCCCGGATGGGGGCGGGGACCGGGGAACAGATCGCCTGCCGGGTATCCCACGGACAGGGAGGCACAGATGCGTTCTTCGTCGCTGAGGCCGAGAGGGGTGAGGAGGGCCCGCATGTCAGGGTCCTCGCTGAGTTTGTATGGCTGGTTGATCCAGCGGGAGCCCAGTCCCAGGCAGCAGGCGGCCAGCATCATGTTCTCCATGGCGCAGGCCGTATCCTGGAGGGCCACCGGATTGGATCTGTGGTTGGTCAGCAGAATAAGAGCGGGGGCTCCGTAGCGGCAGTCCTGGCCGGCGAAGGCCGGCAGCTTCTCGCTCACCAGGCGGGTGATGGCATTCAGAAGTCCTGACTCTGTGATCACGTAGAATGTGGTCATCTGGCGGTTCATGCCGCTGGGGGCGTGGCGGCCGCACTCCACGATGGTCTCCAGCTGCTGGCGGCTCACCGGACGGGTGGAGTAATCCTTGATGCTCCGGCGGTTCAGAATGATGGGAAGAAATCCGGGGTCGGGACAGGGTTGGGAACTCATGGGAGATCTCCTTTCCGATCAGGTTTAAGGCCTATCCAGTATACCACGGGCAGATGGAGATTTCCACTGCTGACAGGGAAAAATCTTCCCTTTTGGGTGAGAGGCTGGGGGATCCGGAGGGGACAGCGGGGCCGATGCAGCTCCCCGGTCAGAGGCCGGGTTGGGACCGGGGGGACCGGCAGGGTTGTTCCCCTCCGGGTCCGGAAGACCTGGAGGGAGGGGAAGGCAGGGAAAAAGCGGCCTGTCCCCCAGGAGGAGACAGGCCGCCACAGCTTTGGGAAAAAAGAAAAAGGGGAGGAAAAGACCCGGACGACTCGGGCTGCAGTGATCTCAGTACCTGGCGCAGACGGGGGCGTTGGCCTTGGCGGAGACCTCATCGAACCACACCAGGTTGTTGCCGGTGGCCTTGTCGAAGATCTGCAGCAGCTCGGCGGGGAAGTTGAACCCGATGTTTTTGGTGGTGCCGCGGATCAGGCCCTGATCCAGGCCCACCGTGGAGGCGATCAGGACCACCTCATCGCCCTGGCAGTCGGTGTGGATGTGCAGGGAGGAGCCCATCATCTCGGTGACCTCCACGGTGCCGGTGAGACCGTTGTTCCCCAGCACCACGTGATCCGGGCGGATGCCGGCCACGATGTCGCAGGGCTTCTGGTTCTTGGCCTTCAGAGCCTTCTGGTGGGTGTCCGACAGCTCGAAATCCTTGCCCTTGATGGTGGCGTAGTACCTGCCGTCCTTCAGGATCAGCCTGGCATCGTTGAAGAAGTTCATCTGGGGGGTGCCGATGAAGCCGGCCACAAAGAGGTTCACCGGGCAGTTGTACAGTTCCTGGGGGGTGCCGATCTGGTTCACGAAGCCGTCCTT
>CAYXVN010000008.1:0-13656 GCA_964468565.1 uncultured Oscillospiraceae bacterium
GTGGCCAGGTCATAGCCGGTGGCGTTCATGATGTCGAGAATGGTTTTGCCCTTGTCCATCGACCCGTAGGCGGTGCCCTGGATGTGGTCGCCGGCGTCCACCAGCAGCACATTCTCCAGGCTGTCCCGGTAGGCGGCAACCCTGGAATAGGTCAGGTCCTTGTCGATGTAGGTGTGCACGTCGTTGGTGTACAGCACCGTCACGCTGGCGGGGGTCTCTGTCCCGGCGCCCTCTGCCGCCAGAGCCGGTGCGGCCAGACCCAGCACCATGGCCAGGGTCAGCAGCAGGGCGAGGGACTTCTGTTTAAGCTTCATCTGTTTTCCACCTTTCTGTTGTGCTGACAGACGGTCGGGCCGTCTGCCTGCTTCCATTCTACCGGAAGACCCGGACTTTGGCAAGGGATTTATGGAAAACTGTGCTCCGGCTCCGGAGAGGGAAAACCTGCCGGGAAAGGGACAAATGGCGCAATTCGCTCTTGCTTTTCCCGCAGACTGGTGTATACTTATCTTTGATTTGAGAAACGGTCGGCCGCCGCCCTGCCGGAATGACCCGGTACGCAGTCGGTTTCCTCTCCCGGGGAGAGGGGGCGATCCGGGGAGAGGTTCTCCCGGGCGGTGTTCCGTTCCTGCGTGAAAGAGGGAAGTGCCATGGGATTCCTTGACTTCTTCAGGCCCAGACAGAAAAAGGAGGACCCGGTTGTCTACTACAACGAGGGTATGGAGGCCTATCGGGCCAGGGATTACGACCGGGCGCTCCCTCTCCTGGAGCGGGCTGCCGGCATGGGCTATGCCCAGGCCCAGTACACCTGCGGCATGATGTATTATTTCGGAAACGGTACGGAAGTGCAGTACGACAAGGCTCTTCTCTGGTACGCCAAGGCGGCCCAGCAGGGCCATCTGGACGCCCAGTTCAACCTGGCCTTCATGTACTCCAACGGACAGGGCACCCGGATGGACAAGGCTCTGGCGCTGCAGTGGTATGAGAATGCGGCGGAGCAGGGGCATGTGAAGTCCCAGTTCAACTGCGGTGCCATCTACGCCAGCGGGGAGGGCACGGCGGCGGACCGGGCCAAGGCCAAAATGTGGTTTGAGCGGGCGGCGGAGCAGGGCTACGAGCAGGCCCGGGCGGTGCTGGAGTCCTGGAAGAGGCAGGAGCCGGCCCAGGAGGAGGCGGAGGACTCCTCTGCAGGTCAGTTTGCGCCTCCCCTGAACAGCCCCATCCCGGACGCCTCCCCCCGGGAGGTGTGCGAACGGGGACTGAACCTGTTCCGGGCCAAGCACTACGACCAGGCATTTTCCCTGCTGGCGGAGGTGTGCCCCCTGGAGGGGGAGGATCCGGACCTGAACCCCCAGGGCCATGTGGCGCTGGGCTGGCTCTACGAGAACCGGCGCACCACCGAGGAGGACAAGCGCATCGCCCTGCGCCACTACACCATTGCGGCCCGGAAGGGCAACCAGGAGGGCATGAAGGGTGTGGTCCGGCTCAGCAGTGTGCTGGACGGGCTGAGCGTGGAGGAGTGCCAGCTGGCTCTGCGCTACCTGAAGCGGCAGGACGAGGAGATCCGGGATCTGCTGCAGCCCAGGCTGGAGAAGAAACTGGAGGATGCCACGAACCTCCACCGGGACGAAGCCCAGGAGCTGTACCGGGAGGGAATTTCCGCCTTCCAGGAGGAGAACTACGGAGATGCCCTGCCCCTGCTGGAGCGCAGTGCCGGGCTGGGCCATCTGAATGCCCAGTACGTGTGCGCCCGCATGTACAAGGACGGCATCGGGGCACCGGAGGACCTGACCCGGGCCATGGAGTATTTCGACGCCGCCGCCCGCCAGGGGCTGGCACCGGCCCAGTTCGAGGCCGGACTTGGCTATCTCCTGGGGCGTGGGACCCAGCGGGATCCGGATCTCGGCTTCACCTATATGGAGCAGGCTGCGGACCAGGGATACGAGGAGGCAAGAGCCTTCCTGGAGCGGCTCTCCCAGGGGGGCGATGCCTCCGGCGGGGAGGAGCCTGCCGCCCTGTCCGGGCCGGAGCGGATGCGCCGGGCCCAGGAGGCCTATCAGCAGCAGGACTGGCCCCTGGCCCTGTCCCTCTTTGAAGAGGCGGCCGGGGAGGGGGATCCGGATGCCCAGATGTTCTGCGGAATCATGTACACCCAGGGACAGGGTACCCGCATCGACCGGGAGAAGGGCCTGGAGTGGATGCTGGAGGCGGCCAACCAGGGCGTTGCCGAAGCCCAGGTGTTCTGCGGGGTGGCCTACTTCAACGGAACCGGAACGGATGCGGACCCGGATACGGCCCGGGTCTGGTTCCAGACCGCGGCGGACCAGGGCAACGAGAAGGCCAGGGAGCTGCTGGAAAAATATTATTAAAAGGCAAAATCCGCCGGACCGGGACAGAACCGGTCCGGCGGATGCTGTTTTTCGGGGGTCAGTACAGGGGCTCCTTGCCATGGGGATAGATGATGTAGTCCCAGTTCCGGGGGAAGCCGGGCTCGAACTCGGCGGGCTCTGCCCACACGGAACCGGAGGGAGTGGTCCGGATCATGGGTTCCCGGGCGGGACCGGGGTGGAAACTGATCTCCCGGTCGGTAATCGTGCTGATGACGGCGTGGTACCGGAGAACCACGTCCGTGTCATCCGGCTCCTCAGACAGGCTGAGAATCCGGTGGGCGGTGCGGCGCCAGCGCCAGATGCAGGAGGGGACGTGGGCCACCTGGATGCTGCGGCCGGTGTAGTCGGCAAAGTTCTGCATGAGGGCCTCCCAGGTACTGGAGCGGTCGGCATCGGGGTTGCCGCGATAGTCAAAGACCACGAAGATCCGGTCCCCTCTGGGGAAGGTGTGGCAGCCCACACTCTCCCACCAGCGTACCAGGCAGTCCGCCGCCAGGAAGGGCACATCCTCCACCTGGGGGGCGGGCATCACCGCCACGTTGTCGTCAATGGCGAAGACCTCCCGCTCCGGAACGCTGCGGAAATCCTCCATGGGAACCGCATACGTAGGGACGTACCGGCGGGGTTTCGGTCCCGGCCTGGGACCGGCGTCGGGGGACCGGTAGATGAGATCCGGCCGGTCTTTCACATCCACGCTCACCACCGGGATGCCGCTCTGGACACAGCGGGCGGCCTCCGCATTGACATAGCGCATCTGGACGGCCCGGTCCGAGTAGATATCCCCCTGGACGGTGTTTCTGCGGTTGTTCAGTTTCTCAAAGCCCATGGCGTCCATCAGGAAGCACACGGACCGGTAGGAGATGGGGGTGTTGTAGTCCTTGAGCTGCCTGGCGATGTCCCGCAGGCTGAGGGTGGTGAAGTCCAGGACCCGGGGTCCCTTGAGGACCCCGCTGTGGTTGATGACATCCAGGATGTTGTCCTGGACGTTGGGATACAGGTCCCTGATTTTCCATCTGCCCTCATCCAGCTCCGCGTTGTCCTCCCGGGCAGTGCGCCTGCGCCGGGAGGCGGCGCGTCTGCTGGCGGGAAGGGGACCGGAGGCTCCGCGCCTGGCAGGATACCGGCCGGGGCCGGATCCGCCCCTCTGGGGCGGGATACGGTTTCCGCCTGAAGAAGAAGGGGCCATGCGCAAAATCACTCCCTTAAGAATTCATGCTCTCCCGCCCGGGGGCGGGAGATGAATGGGGGCCGGGTCAGGTCAGGCCTGCCCACGGCACAGTTCGTAGAGGGTGGAGACACAGACGCCGGTGGCGCCCTTCTCCCAGTACTCCCGGATGGGCCTGGAGCGGGCGTGGGCGGTGCCGGCGATGTCCAGATGGATCCAGGGGGTGGTTCCGGCGAACTCCTCCAGGAACAGGCCGGCGGCGATGGCGCCGCAGCTGTCTGCGGTGTTGACCAGATCCGCCACGGGGCTCTCGATCAGCTTCCGGTACTCCGGGAAGGTGGGGCAGCGCCAGAAGAGCTCCCCGCTGCGCTCAGCGGCGGCCAGCAGCCGGGCGTTGAAGGCCTCATCGTTGCAGAAGTAGCCGGTGGCCACCTGGCCCAGCATGCGGGACATGGAGCCGGTGAGGGTGGCCACATCCACCACGCTGTCCACCTTCTCCACCTGAATGGCGTAGGTGATGGCGTCAGCCAGAATGAGACGCCCCTCCGCGTCCGTGTTGCCCACCTCGATGGTCTTTCCGCTCATGGAGGTGATGACATCGCCGGGAAGAAAGCTGTCCGGCGAGATGCGGTTTTCCACCGCAGGAATCAGGGCGGTGACATTGACCGGGACCCGGTTTGCCGCCAGGGCCACCATGGCCCCGCAGACGGTGGCGCCTCCCGCCATGTCGCCCTTCTGGTTCACCAGGGAGGCCTTGCCCTTCAGGCAGTAGCCGCCGCTGTCAAAGCAGACTCCCTTGCCCACCAGCCCCAGGGGCTTCTCCTCCGGGCTGCCGCCCCGGTAGCGCAGGATGATGAGGCAGGGGGCGTGGGCGGAACTGCTGCCCACCGCCAGGAAGGCGCCCATGCCCAGCTCCCGGCAGGCCTGGGCGCTGAGCACCTGGGTCTCCATGCCCACTGACCGGGCGGCGGAGACCGCCTCCCGGGCCAGATCCTCGGGGGTGAGGAGGTTGGGGGGACAGTTGGTGAGATCCCGGGCCAGGAAGATCCCCTGCACCACATTGCCGGTCTCCCGGAGCAGGGCGGGGGCATCCAGGTCTCCGGTGCCGGTGACATAGACCCGGAGGGGGCGCTCCGGCTTCTCCTTGTAGACCTTCCGGGCGTACTGGGCCAGCATGGCTCCGCTGGCCAGGGCGGAGAGGCCGGGAGCCCCCAGGGTCCGGACGGGGACCGAGGCGTCCAGAAGAACACTCTCCGTGCCCAGGGGGTGCAGGGTCCGGATCGCCTTGGCGGCCGCCTGCCGCAGGATCTCCGGGGTGGGGGTGTCCCCCAGGCCCACGGTCAGAACTCTTCCGGGCCCTTCGGTGCGGAGAGACAGGGCAGAGGCGGAGGAGAAGTCCACCCGCCAGTCTGTGGGTTCCTGATTCCAGATATTCAGCATGATTTTGATGATTCCTCCAGTCTGAGAGGGGGAGGCCCGCAGGCCCCCTCCGGAAATTGTTCGCCGGGAGCGGACAGAGGGGGATTCAGGTCCGCGGCCCGGACAGGGAAGAGCAGAAGACGGGATGCAGCATCCTGTCTTCTGCTCTACATGATACAGACAAAGAGATGAAAAGTCAAGACTGATTCTCAGCGTTTGGGCCCGGGAGCCGGAAGTCCCTCCGGGGGTGGTCTGTATGTCCCCGGCGGACAGGGGGCCCCTCAGCCGGTCTCCCCGGCCAGGTGCAGGGCGTACTCCCAGGTGGTGGAGCAGATGCCGTACTGTACAGGGGTGAAGGAGCCCAGGCCGGAGTAGTCCTTCCCGTGGTCCGTCACCTGCCGGTAGGCGGGGATGTCGTTGAAGTGCCACCACTCGGAGGCCAGGGGGGTCAGGCCGGCCTCCACCATCAGGTCCTGGAGGGTCTGGGCTCCCCGGGTCCACCACAGGGAGGGCCGGAGCTGCTTCCACTGGGTTTCGCTGTAGGTGGAGAAGCCGCTGTAGATGTCCTCGAAGGTGCTGGAGAGGAAGGAGGTCTCCGTGATGGGGGTGGGCATGGCGGTGGGGGAGCTGCGGTCCACCTGCACGCTGCAGATGGCGTTCCCCAGTTCCACGGTGGGATTGCCGGTGGCCCGGGCCGCCTCCCCCGTCACCACCGTACCGCTGGAGAACTCGGTATAGGTGAGGGGCACCTGCACCGTTGCTCCCCCGATGGTCAGTTCCCGGGTGGACTGGACCGTAGCCAGGCTGATGTCCACGGCGGAGCCCTTCTGGTGGGATCCGATGCCCCCGGAGGCGGTGTTGACATAATAGGCCGGGTTGAAGTGGCCGTAGGCGGTGGCCGCCCGGAAATCGGAGCGCTGGCTGCGCATCTCCATCAGGCAGCTGCTGAGCAGCTGCTGGGTGGCGGCGGGCCGGTAGCCCTCATAGAGAACCAGGGAGAGTCCTCTGGACATGGCGGCCTTCTGGGCGGCGTTCAGTCTCACCGCCATGTGGTAGCTCACCGGCATAAAGAACTCCTCCCGGCCCAGACGCAGATTCATGCCCCGGGCGTCATAGAGCTTCGTGCCGGTGACCACCGTTCCCTCCCGGATAAAGGGCTCCCCCAGAATGCGGAAGCGGTTTGCCTCCGCGTTCACATTCCGGCAGAGCATGGAGGGGATGACGTCCGGCACGTTGACCAGGGCGTGAGTCTTGGGGATGTCCCGCTGGGTAGAGTCTGCCAGCAGCACCCGGAGGGAGTCTCCCCGCTCCCCCAGGATGGTGAAGGGGGTGCCCGCCTGCAGGGAGCCGGTATCCGCCAGGGCACAGCCCATGGCCCCGGCCAGGGGGACATCAAAGGGGCCCTGGTCCAGAGAGGTGGTCAGGGGAGTCAGGGGGGCCAGAGGATACCCCGACTCCTGGAGATGCACCATGCGCACCAGCACGGCAGCGGCCTGGGCCCGGGTCATGGTGGCAGAGCCGGAGAAGGTGCCCAGGCTGTCCGTCCCGGTGAGCAGCTGATAGGCGTAGGCGGTGAGCACCCCGTCCTGCCGGGTCTCAGGGGTGAGGGCCAGATCCGGAATCCGGCCCCGGACCGCGGTTTTCTGTTCCCCGGTGAGGGAGGGCACTCCCGAGGCGTCCAGGGTGTTGGCCATCATCTGGGCCATCTCCGTCCGGCTCACCGGGGCGGCGGAATCCGCTCCCTCCCCGGCAAAGGAGGTGTTGCGGAAAAGGCCCACCCGGGCGGCGGCGGCCACATAGGGCTCATACCAGGCTCCGGTGGCGGAGGGGGGATCCACGCGGTCCGGGAAGAAGGCGCGGATCAGAAGAGCGGCAAATTCCCGGCCGGTGAGCGTGCGCTCAGGCTGAAAGCGCCCGTCTCCGGTGCCCTCCACCAGGCCCCGGGAGAGGGCCTCCTCCACGTAGGGCAGTGCCCATCCGGAGACATCCGGAAAGGGGGCGGCGGATGCCGGAGGGATCAGGGTGGCGGCAAGCAGCAGCAGGGAGAGGGCCGCGGCGGTGACTTTCGCTGGTCTCATCATGGCTGACCTCCAGAAAAAAGATTCCGCTCTGAGTATACCGTTCCGCCGCCCTTCCGGCAAGTGTCCGGAGAGAATCCGGGATCAGCAGCGCTCAGGAATCCTGTTTCGCAGAGCGGATCCGGGCCGGGGACGGGGCAGGCGCAGGAATCCCCATCTCCGGCACCCCGGGAGATGCCGGCACAGTTTCAGGAGGAAATGGGCCTTCCAGGAGGAATATCCGGGTGTTCCGGCAGAATTGGTGAGATCCGATAACTTTTCCGCAGGCGGAATCCGGAAGATTGTAAGAGTTTTTCGGGCGGGAGTTCTTGCGCCGGAGGGAAACAGGTTGTACCATGGAAATGGTATCCTTGGGGACATTCCGTCCCCCAAGAGCAGACGGCAGGGGCCAGGCGCCGTTCCTCCCGGCAGGGGGGGATGCCGGACATGGAACTCTGCCCCTGGAAGTCAAGGTGGAAATGAGGGAACTGATTTGCGAACATTACCCACAAGGCTGCTTGCCGCCGCGCTGTGTATGCTTCTGATCCTTCCCCTGCCGGTCAGTGCAGCGGGAAGCGGAGGAAGTGTGGGCGACCGGCCGGGAGACAGCCTGGAAGCGGATCCGGAACTTCCGGAGCAGGAAGAGTCTCCGGAGGAGGAACTGCCCTGGGAGGAGGAACCGGAGGAGGAACTGCCCTGGGAGGAGGAACCGGAGGAGGAACTGCCCTGGGAGGAAGAACCCGGGGAGGAAGAGGAGCCCGGTAATCCGGAGGACAATCCCCAGCCCCTTCCCCCCGGCTACATCACCGTCACCTTCCTGGACGGGGATGAGGTGCTGGGCACCGCCGGGACCCGGCCCGGTATCCTGCCTCCGGACATTCCGGCGGAGGACGCCCAGGGGAATCCCATTCTGGGCTGGATCGTCAACGGCCGCAAGGTGCGGGACATTCCCCCGGAGGAACTGACGGAAGATGTGTCCCTCCCGGTGTGGCACGCCCCCGCTCTGACGGAGGAGCACGGCCCCTACGGGAAGGGCAAGGGGGAGGCCTCCTTCGGGGCCTCGGACAGCCTGACCCGGGCGGAGGCCACTGCCCTGATCTACAACCTGCTGGAGGACCAGACCCCGGGGGATCTGCCGGGTGAGTTTACGGACGTCCCCGAAGACAGCTGGTACCACCAGGCGGTCTCCACCATGGCCTCTCTGGGGGTTGTGACGGGCTACGAGGACGGGACCTTCCTGCCGGAGGCCAGGATCAGCCGGGGCACCTTTATTTTTCTGCTGACCAGTCTCTTCCCCCTGGAGGAGACGGAGGAGAATCCCTTCTCGGATCTGCCGGAGACCCACTGGGCCAGGAATGATATCCTCTCCGCCGTGGCCCGGGGCTGGCTCTCCGGCATGCCGGACGGCACCGTACACCCGGACGCCACCATCTCCCGGGCGGAGGCGGTGACTCTGCTCAACGGGGTGCTGGGCCGCCGGCCGTCCGGGGACACCGGGGAGCGGCTGAAGGCGGATGGGGTGTGCATCTTCACGGATGTGCGGCCATCGGACTGGTACTATGCCGATGTGATGGAGGCCTGCCTGCCCCACACCCCCGGTTCTCAGGAGGGACCGGAGACCTGGGGCACCTACGAGAAGATCTCCTGCGGCTACCCCGCCGGCGTGGACCTGATCCGGGGCACCTACTACGTGGTCAGTGAAGAGGGCCAGATCGTCTTCCAGGAGCCCGGGTTCCGGACCATCGGGGGAAAGCTCTATTTTGTGGATGGGGACGGCTCCATTCCCCCCCTCTACCAGGGGCTCATCGAGTTCCGGGGGAGCCTGTACTGCGTGAACACCGACAACTCTCTCAAGACCGATGAGTCTGTGGGCTATCTGTATTTCGGCCCCGACGGCAGGTACACCAGCGGCAATGCCACGGTGGATGCCGAGGTGGAGAAGGCAATGGCCCTGTGCATCACCCAGGGCATGACCCGGGAGGAGAAGCTCCACGCCGCCTACAACTATGTGCGCAACAACTGCAGATATCTGAGCCGGCCCCACCACCCCAGAGGGTCCACAGACTGGTACGCGGACGGCGCCATCACCATGTTCCAGACCCACAAGGGCAACTGCTACTGCTACACCGGCGCCTTCCTCTACATGGCCCGGCGCCTGGGCTACCAGGCCTACGGCATCTCCGGAGGGTACCGCAAGGACAACACGGACCACGCCTGGGTCATGATTGACGGCTACATCTATGATCCCTGCCTGGACTACCTGTATCCGGCCCGGGGCGGCAGGCATTACGACCTCTACCGGGTGGATCCCAACAACGCGCCTCTCATCTATTTCTTCCCCTGATGGGGAGATTCAGGCAAATTTCTGAAGGAAGGAAGTCCTTTCCATGAAAAAGAAGCTGTTCGCCGCCCTCCTGGCTGCGGCCATGGTGCTGTCTCTGACGGCCTGCGGCGGGGGTTCCGGTTCCTCGTCATCCGGAGGTTCCGGCTCCGCCTCGTCCAGTTCAGCCAGTTCCTCCGGTTCCGGCAGTTCATCCGGTTCCGGCAGTTCCAGCAGTTCGTCCAGTTCCTCCAGCTCGTCCAGCTCCTCTGAGGCAGCCGGATCCTCCTCCTCCAGCGGGAGCCAGGCCGCCGCCTCTTCCTCTGCCTCCTCCGGCCAGGGGACCTCCGCCTCCTCCGGTGCCGCCTCCGGTTCCACCTCCGGCAGGCAGGAGGAGACAAAGCCCGGTTCCGGGAACTCCGGCAATTCGGGCAGCAGCGGCAATTCCGGTAATTCCGGCAATACAGCCACCGCCAGCAAACCGGCCGCCACAACCCCCAGCAAACCGGCCGCCACCACACCCAGCCAGCCGGCTGCCGCCACGCCCAGCCAGCCCGCCGAGTCAGAACCGGAGACTCCCACCCCTTCCGCCCCTGAGCCTCAGCCGGAGCCTCAGCCGGAACCCCAGCCGGAACCGGCCCCCGAGCCCCAGCCGGCCCCGGAACCCGAACCGGAGCCTGAACCGGAGCCGGCTCCCCAGCCCCAGCAGACCGCGGCCTCGGCAGATGAGGCCAGAAAGTACATCGACCAGCCGGTCAGCAGGCTGGTGGCGGCCATCGGGCAGCCGGCCAGCAAGTCCTATGCCTCCAGCTGCATGGGCGAGGGGGACGACGGGGAGTGGTTCTACAGCGGCTTCACCGTCTACACCTTCCGCCCTGCGGACGGCTCAGCAGAGACCGTCTATGATGTGGAGTAGGTTCAGTCTGATTTCCCAGCGGCCGCCGGATTCCGGCGGCCGTTTTGGCTGCCCGGAGCAGAAAAACAAAGGGCCGGCCCGAAGCGGACCGGCCCCTGATCAGAGGGGATTCAGCGTATGACCATGCCCACCTTGCGTTCATTCCAGATGGGCTCAAAGACCTTGGCAGGTTCCCAGTACTGGTGAACCTTGCCCCGGTTGTAATAGTTGTAGGGATCCGAGCACAGGTAACCCTTCTGGGGGTCATAGCCGTAGACCAGCAGGGCATGGTTGTTGCTCACCAGGCGCTGGGTCTGTCCCTCGATGTTGTAGTTGCGGTAGTAAGGTTTGTCCCACCAGAGGGTCATGTAGCACACCACCGGGTTGCCGGCCAGCAGTTCCCGCTGCAGCTCCTGGAGGGAGGCCCCCCGGAAGTCGGCGCAGAGGTTCTGGCCCCCGGTGTAGGTGTTGCAGTACTGGGCGAGGATGGCGGGATAGATGGTGGTGCGGGTCTTCTTGGTCTTGTCCGGCTTGTAGGGGGAGCCCACAAAGCCCTTCTCCGGGTTGGATTTCGTAGTCGGCAGTTTTGCCAGGAAGGTGGTCACGTCCACATCGGTGGCAAACCCCCTGGCCTTCAGGCCCATCAGGGCGGAGACCGGCTCGCAGCCCACCCAGGCGTAGATCCTGTCGATCTGGCTGATGTAGGGGACGTAGGCCAGCTGATAGGAGGGGGCGGTCTGGGTCAGGATGCCCCACTCATCTGCCGTATAGGCCCCCAGGGTCCGGTTCACGCACAGTTTGCCGGAGCGGTCAAAGTAGGCCAGCCTGCCGTTGACCTCCCGGAAGCCCAGCTTCCCGGTGATCTGATTCAGGTCCACCCCGGTCCAGGTCTCGGGAGAGCCGGTGGGGGTGTGGGTGATGGAGGCCTCCGCGATGTAGTTCACCGCCCAGTGGCCGGCGGACACGTCTGAGAAGAGACCCAGGCCCAGCATCCAGGGGCCGTGGACGCTGTCGCCGCTGCGGCCGGTGACCCGGTTGATGACGGCGCAGATCTCACAGCGGGTCAGACTGTCGTCCGGGCCGAAGAGGCCGCTGGGATAGCCGGTGATCCAGCCCTTTTCCGCGGCGATGCTGATCCGCTCCAGGGCCCAGTGGCCGGCGGGCACGTCCGGAAAGACCGTCGCGGGTTCACTCTGAGTCTCAGAGGTCACCTGGGGGTACCACTCCTCCGGGAACCGGGACCCGCCTCCCTCCGGAAGAGGGGGCTCGGGGACGGTCTGGGTGGGCATGGGGGCCAGACCGGCGCCCTGGGCCACCAGAACCATCAGGTCGGCAAACTCCGCCCGGGTGATGGGGTCATCCGGATAGAGAAATTCAGAGGAGCGGAGAAGGCCCAGGTCCACCATCTTCCCCACCGCATCCCAGTACCAGGAGCCGGGTACCGCATCCGCAAAGGGGACCGGCTGGTGTGCGGTGGGCTGGGTGGTGATGAGCCGGGACAGCAGCTGAATGGCCTCCGCCCGGGTCAGTTCCTCGTCCGGGTGAAAGGTTCCGTCCCCCATGCCGATCATGTAGGGAACGTGGGACTGTTCCAGTGCCAGGGATCCGGCGGTGAAGGAGGGGGTGACCGGAGTCAGCCGCCGGGGGTTGTCCACCGGCTCCTGGCCGGGCTGCTCTCCCTGAGGGGGATTCTGGGCCCCGGGGTCCTCATCTCCACCCGGCCCGGGAGTCCCGTTTTCCCCGGGTTCCGTCTCACCGGGGATTTCATTGTCTCCGGGGGTTTCGTTTTCCCCGGGTTCCGTCTCACCGGGGATTTCACTGTCCCCGGGGGTCTCGTTTTCCCCGGGTTCCGTCCCGCCGGGGATTTCACTGTCCCCGGGGGTAGCGCTCTCTCCGGGGTCCGTGTCCTCCGGGGCCTGGCTGTCATCGGGGTCGGGAGTCTCATTGTCCCCGGGGTCAGCTGCGTCCCCGGGGGATTCTTCCCACGGGTTCCGGCTGTCGGAGGGGTCCTGGGGGAGGGGAGGGGCCGTTTCCTGCTCTCCGGCGATGACCCTGTCCGCTTCAGAGGAAGGGGCGGACTGGGCAGCGGAGGCGACAGGGGCCAGGAGGGACAGGGTCATGCTCAGAGTGACCGCGGCGGTCAGAATCGGTTTCAGGCGTTTGATTTCCAAGACATCCACTTCTTCCTGCTGAGAATGAGGGGGCCGGCGGAAGAGCTCCGGAGGAGACCCTCCCCCCAGCGGTCCACAATTATATCAGATTAAGCATACCACGCTTTTCCCTGGGGCGCAAGGGAAAGGGCACAGGGAATGTGAACAAGATTCCCTCTCACCCGGCCCCGGTTTTTCGCCGGGCAGCCCTGCGGCTAAGGGAGGCAGACCCCGCCCCGGGGCTGTGTCAGAGGGGCGCTCAGGCCGCCAGGTATTCGATGGAGACCACCTTGTCTCCCTCCAGAATGAAGCTGAGGGCGGTGCTGTCCCGGGTGTAGCGCAGTTCCGCCTCGTCCCTGGTACCCTCCCCGTAGGCGGCCACCACATCGGCCTCGCTGCTGCCCACGTAGATTCCCTCCGGGGTGGTGACGCTGTCGTCCGTCAGGCGGATGGAACTGACATAATCCTCCTCCCCGTCCGGCCGGGTGGTGATGACAAATCCGGAGTAGGTGTAGGTCTTGTCCAGGCCCTCAAAGGCGCAGGAGGGCGCTTCAAAGTAGCTCTGCTCCTTGCCCAGGTCCTCCAGGACCTCCTTCATGTTCTCATCGATGGAGACGGTGGAGCCGTCCGGGGCCTGAAAGGCAAGGGCGGCAACTTCCGGGGAGGAGGCGGAACTGCCGGCACCGCTTCCGGATCCGGAACCGGCAGGGACAGAGGGGGCTCCGCCGGAGACCGTACCGGAGGAGCCTCCGCTGTCCCCTCCACAGGCGGAGAGGGTGACAAGGAGGGCGAGGGCCACCAGAGCGGCCAGCCGTTTTGATTTCACAGTGCGACACATCCTTTCAGGGTGCCCCGTTCACCTGGGGTGAGGGGTCGGGGACGGACCGGGGAGCAGGCTCCGGCTCCGGGGCAGAGGGCTCGGCAGGTTCAGGTTCCGGAGCAGAGGGCTCAGCAGGTTCAGGTTCCGGGGCAGAGGGTTCCGCCGGTTCCGGGTCCGGGGCAGAGGGTTCCGCCGGTTCCGGGTCCGGAGCAGAGGGTTCCGCCGGTTCCGGGTCCGGAGCAGAGGGCTCAACGGGCTCCGGTGCCGGGACAGAAGGTTCCGCCGGTTCAGGAGCCGGGGCGGAGGGCCCGGCAGGTTCCGGGGCAGGCTGGGAGGAGGAACCCGGGTCCTCCGGCGAAGGTGGTTCCTGGGACTGGGCAGGTGGGGCCTCCGGCTGAGAGGGCGGGGACTCCGGCTCAGGCTGAACCGTGGGAGTCTCCGGC
>CAYXVN010000008.1:13756-30897 GCA_964468565.1 uncultured Oscillospiraceae bacterium
CCGGCTGGGGAGAGAGGGGGACGGCGGAGGAGGGGGCCTGGGGTTCCGGCGCCGCCGGAGTCTCAGCCTGAGTGGGCTGCCGGACAGGCTGGCTCTGGGCCGGCCGGGAGGGCCTGGCGGGAATGGAGTCGAAGAAGTCATGGATGTTGGAGTAGTCCACCTCTCCCTCCGGGGTTCCCTCCACGGTGACCGGACAGGCCTCATAGTCGTAAACGTAGTAGTTGCTGCGGGATCTGCACCAGTGGGTGTAGGCCCGCACCTGGTCCTCCCGCAGGAGAAAGCTCTCGATGGGGTAGCTGTCCGGGTGGGGGCAGGCATCAAAGTGATACCAGCCCTCCCCCACGTCCACCAGCTGCCAGTAGTGGTGGCTCTTGCCCCCCGCCCGCTCCAGGTCCAGATTGGGGATTTCCGCCATGGTGAGCAGGGCCTTGGAGACGGAGAAGTAGGTGAAGCAGTCCCCCCGCTTCCGGGTCATGCCGTTGACCGCCTCCTGCAGCCAGTCGGCCTTGTCGGAGTAGCCCACGTACCCGATGCTGCTGTGCACATAGTCGAAGATGGCCCTGGCCTGTTCCTTCCGGGTCATGTCCGGGGTGAGGATCCGGTCCAGGACTTTTCCGGCCTCCTCCTCCATCCGGGCCAGATGCTCCGCGTCCTCCGGGCTGTCCGGGTCGGGGAGATGGGGCTGCTCCACCACCACGTGTACGGTGATGGAGGCCTGGGAGGCATTGCCCTTGGAGTCAGCGGCGGTGTACACCGCCGGGTAGGTGCCCTCCCGGGTGAGATCCACCTGGGTGGCGTCCACCTGGAAGGACACCGGCCCCTCCACCTCGTCCTCCGCCTGCACCCCCTCCCGGTAGGAGGGGGTGCCGTTGAGGGGGACGGTGATGTCCTCCACCCCGGTGAACACCGGCCCCTCCTGGTCCCTGGGACGGATCAGCAGGGAGGTGGTGGCCTGGGCGCTCTGACAGGTATAGACCAGGCGGTAGGTGCCGGGGGCAAAGGTGTCCTGCACCGTACCGGCCTCATCCAGCACCTGTGCGGTGATCTGCAGCTCCTCCGGGGTCCACTGATCTCCGGTGGCCCGGACCCCCTCCAGAATGGCGGCGGGGATGTCCTCATCCGCAAAAACCTCCACCTGGGAGGATACTCCTTCTATCACCGGAGGGGTCCGGTGGTCTGTACTCACATACCACACCAGCGCACCACCGGCCACAGTCCCCAGAATCAGAAGGAGGATGAGAGAGCGCGAAAGGCGTCTGGATCTGTTTTTCACGTGGATTCTCCCCCCTCTTCCGGCAGGTCTCTCCCGGAGGATGCCTCCTGCTGCAGCCGGTCCGCCTCATAGGCGGCCAGGTTCTCCTGCCAGATGGCCTCCAGGGCCTCATCCCCACGGCGGTCCGGCACCTGCATCTCCTCCCGGAGATAGGCCCCCAGCCAGCGGGAGAGCTTTTCCGCCCCGGAGAGGTTCATATGCAGGCCGCCGTCGTAGGTATCCGTCCGGTAGTCCAGGCCGGTCTCCTCCGTCAGTTCCAGGAAGTTCAGATAGGGCAGCCCCCGCCTGCGGGCGTAGGCCTCCACCTGTTCCTCCCACTGATCGTACCAGTAGGGGTAGAGGCTGGGGGCTTTGATGAGCAGGAGCTGAATGCCCTTTTTTTCGCACAGATCCGCCATCCGGTCCAGGTAGCTCCAGGCCCGGTCCCCGAAGGCATAGTCCCCCAGGGGTTTTCCCTCGGGGACGTTCTCCGCCGGACGCACATCGGTACGCATGTAGTAGCCGTTGTGGGAGACCGGTTTCGTGGTGAACAGATACCGGAGGTCATCCCCGGTGAGTTCGTTCCAGCGGCTGTGATAGCGGAGAATGGGGAAGACATAGTCCAGAAAGGATTCCTCCGGGGTCATGGACGCCAGAATGGAGCGGACCTTGGCGGGAGACCAGCGCATGCCCTCCAGGGTCATGCGGTTGTAGGCCTCACTCTGGGGGGTGTCATACTGAAGGGACTGGATGTTGAAGATCACCACATCCGGGGTTTCGTCATACAGGGTGTCCTCCAGCAGGTAGTAGGACTGCCAGATCAGCTGCTGGGCGCTGCCCCGGATGTAGCTGTTGATGCCGTACTCCTGCCACAGTGCCGCGGGGGAGAAGTTCTCGTAGACCTCGCAGTCCCCGATGAAGACCACGTCGAAGTCCCGGTCCTCCTCCCGGTAGTACTCGGCCACAAAGGCCCCCTCCACGATGTCATTGACATACTTGGGAGTCAGGAGCCGCTGCAGCAGAAAGAGTCCCCCCAGTACCAGAAGGGCGGAGAGGGCGAATTTCAGGGTTTTACGCATCGGATCCACCCTCCTTAAAACCGGTTGTAGATGAACTGGGTGGCATCGTACCCGATGCCGTAGACCCCCAGCAGCAGTACCGCCAGGAACAGCCCGTACCAGAGGACAAAGCGCACCGGATAGGGTCTGGCGGCGATCTGTTCCCGGACGCTGCCCCGGCGCTGCACCAGGCTGACGGCCAGCATCAGGCAGGTTCCCCCGGCCAGAACGGCAAAGTCCAGGCCGGAGAGCCCCAGCTGCAGCAGGGAGCCGTCCCAGAGGATGTGCCAGTTGCGGGCGGTGAACAGAGAGGTGAACATGTAGAGGATGTCCCCCAGGGAGGTGTAGCAGTCAAAGAGCTTCAGCACGCACAGCAGGGCGAAGTTGCGCAGCACCTGGAAGGCCCGGTACCAGGTGCCGCCGCAGCCCGGGAAGCGGCGGTGAAATCTCTGATATATGGGCTCCAGTTCCTCGGAGAGGGTGAGGATGGCCCAGTTGGCCAGGCCCCACACCACGAAGTTCCAGCTGGCCCCGTGCCAGATGCCGGTGGCAAGCCAGACGGCAAAGGAGGAGAGATAGACGGGAATCCGCCTGCCCAGGGAGGGCCCGAAGTGGCTGCGGGAGAACTTCAGCACCTTCTGCATGAAGGAGGTGGCGGACAGGGGGTAGAAGATGTAGTCCCGGAACCAGGTGCCCATGGAGATGTGCCAGCGGCGCCAGTACTCCTTCAGGGACTTGGAGAAAAAGGGACGCAGGAAGTTCTCCTCCACCCGGATACCCAGAGTCTGGGCGATGCCGATGGTGATGTCGATGCCCCCGGTGAAGTCGGCGTATAGTTCCAGGGTGTAGAGGAGCATCAGCACCAGGGTGTAGGCCCCGTGGTAGGTCTCCGTGCTGCTGACCAGGGTGGAGACGGCGGTGAGCACCCGGTCGGCCAGGACCAGCTTCTTGAAAAATCCCCAGAGAATGCGCTGCAGGCCAAAGCATATCGTCCGCGAGTCAAAGGGGTGCTCTGCGTAGAGGGTCCTGGACAGATCCCCGAAGCGGCTGATGGGTCCCTGCACCAGCTGAGGAAAGAAGGAGACGAAGAGGGCAAAGCGAAAGAAGTTCCGCTCCGCCGGAATCACCTCCCGGTAGACGTCGATCAGATAACCCACAGCCTGAAAGGTGTAGAAGGAGATGCCCATGGGCACCGCCAGAGTCAGGAAGGAGAGGCGGGTGCTCTGTCCGGCCAGGCGGAGCAGGCCGTTTACGTTGGAGATGAAGAAGTTTGTGTACTTCAGCACCGCCAGGATCCCCAGGTTCAGCAGCAGTGCCGCCAGAAAGCGGCGGAAGCGGACCTTCCGCTGCTTCTCCCGGAAGGCCTTCTTCTCCTCCTTGGAGAGCTGGTCCCTGTGTGCTCTCAGGTAGCGCTTCTGGGAGAGCAGGCTGTCCTCCACGCTCCGGGCCGCCAGAAAGATGGTGAGGCTGGTGGTCAGCAGATAGATCAGGTACACCGGGCCGGCACAGAAATAAAAGAACCAGCTGCCTGCCAGCAGGAGCTTCCACTGAAACCGGCGGGGAAGCGTGTAATAGAGGAGCAGAAGGACCGCCAGGAAGGCCAGGAAGGAATAGGACGTGAAGAGCATCCGGGACTCAGTCTTCGTCCTGCAGCTGAAGGATCAGCTGATAAAGGGCCTTCGCGGAGTTGAAGTGCACCGGCAGCAGGTAGCGGGCGGTAATGGTCACATCGAAAGTATCCCGGATCTCGGCGATGAGGCTGACGATGTCCATGGAGTCCAGGATGCCCCGGTCGATGAGGCCCTCCTCCTTCTCAAAGTCCACATCCGGGTGGAGTTCCCGGAGAATGTCCAGCAGTTCTTCCATGAGCTTTACTTCCTTTCCCGGGGTTTCCCGGCATCTGTCTGGTAGTCCCGGGCCAGAGACACCCGGTCAATCTTTCCGTTGGGGGTGAAGGGCAGCTGCGCCAGGCGCAGGGTGCGGTTTGGCATCATGTAGCGGGGAAGCCGGGTCCGCAGGGCCGCCGTCAGCTCCCCCTCGGTGAGATCCCCCACGTAGAAGAGCACAATGCGGCTGCGCCGGCTGTCGTGGATGCAGGCCGCCATGCGCACCCCGGGGATCATGCCGGCGCTGACCTCGATCTCCCCCAGCTCCACCCGGTGGCCCATATGCTTGATCTGGTCATCCCTGCGGGAGACAAAGACCAGCTCCCCCCGCTCATTCCTGCGCCCCATGTCCCCGGTGCGGTAGATGATCTCCGGGTAGGCGGGATTCAGGGGATTGGGCACGAAGGCCTGGGCGGTGCGCTGGGGGTCATTGTAGTAGCCCAGGGTGACGGCATTGCCCCGGACGCAGATCTCCCCCTCCTGACCGGGGCCGGCCAGGGTGCCGTCCTCTCTCAGCAGGAGAATCTCCCGGTTGTCAAAGGGTCTCCCGATGGGAATGGTCTCCCCCTCCTGGAAGTCCCGGTCCACCCGGTAGTAGCAGCACATGCCGGTGGTCTCCGTGGGGCCATAGAGATTGGTGAAGACGGCCTCCGGCAGGGCCTGGCGCCAGATGCGGAACTGGCGGATGGGAAAGACCTCGCTGCCGAAGGCGATGGTGTGCAGGTAACGGGGGACTTCCACGGAGAAGGTGTCAAAGGCGCTGATCATGGTCAGGGCGGAGACCACCCAGCAGATGGTGTTGATCCGGTGTTCATTCAGGTAGCGGACCAGGGCGGTGGGGATGGAGAACAGCTCCCGGGGGATCAGATAGGTGGTGGCCCCAAACTTCAGAGTGGGATAAAGCTCCTTCAGGCAGGCGTCAAAGTAGAGAGGGGTCTGGTTGCCGAAGACGGTGTCCTCCGAGAAGCCCAGCACCTCGCTGAGCTGCTCCACGTAGTCCATCACCGAGCGGTGGCAGGCCACAACCCCCTTGGGCACCCCGGTGGAGCCGGAGGTGAACACGATGTAGATGGGGTCAATGTCCAGAGCCCTCTCATAGATCTCCTCCAGCAGATCCTCCTGCACCGGGGCCCCGGCCAGCTCCTCAAAGAGGACGGCCCGACCGCCCCGGAGATCAAAGGCGGCGGTGGCCGGCAGGGTGTCCCCGTCGCAGAGCACCAGGGGGGAGCGGACGTTGTCCAGAATCAGCTGGATGCGGGCGGCGGGCATCTCCTCGTCCACGGGCACATAGAAGCAGCCTGCGGAGATGACCCCGAAAAAGGCGGCCACCTCCCGGGGGGACTTGCGCATGAAGACCACCACCGGGGAGCGGCGGATCCCCGCCGAGGCGATGGCACTGCCCACCGCCTTGCGCAGCTGATCCAGCTGGGCAAAGGTCAGGGAGCGGGTGCCGTCGGAAAAGGCGGTTTTGTCCGGGACCTTTCCCACGATGTCCCGCAGATAGTTGAGCACGTTGCAGTGCATGTCAAGGCCTCCCTCCGGCCGGGCTCTGAGTTTCCGGATCCTGCCCCGGGGGCAGGGGAAACCGCATTTCCCGCCATTATACCACGCCCGGGCCGCAAGGTACAGATGAACGGGGCAAAAACAGGGGAAATTTTCTGATAAATCTCAAAATCAGGAGGACAGAGGAGAAATTCCTGCCGGTGTTCTCCCCGGAATGGGGGAATGAGGGCTGCGGCCTGTCTTGACAGACAAGCGGGTACAGTCTAAAATGAAAAAGACGCGCACCTGCCTGCGCCGGAAGGGATTGCGAAGAGAGGAGGGGCCCGGCCGTGATATGCAAGCGGATGGTCTGTGCGGTTCTGACCGCCGCCCTTGTTGCCGCCCTGGTCTCCTGTGGCGGCGGGCACAGTTCCGGAAGCCGGTCTGAGCCCCCGGCTGGGGGATCCTCCTCCTCCGGGAGAGTGTCCTCTCCGGAGGGGAGCCTGTCCGCTCAGCCGGAATCTGAGCCGGAGCCCCGGACGGCCCCTCACCCTCCCGTTCCCGCGGTGCCGGATGTGGTGGAGCCGGCCCGCTATGACCCCTCCCGCACCCTGAATCTGCCCCTTCCGGAGCTGGTGGACGGGCTGGAACTGCCGGTGCAGGGGGCCACCGGTTACTGCTCCGTGGAACTTCCGGTCTATGGGGCAATCCCCGCTGCAGGGGGTACGGTCCGGCAGAGTGCCGCAGCCCATGCCCCGGTGCGGCTGCTGAGCGCCGGGGCGGGAGAGGAGCAGCCGGCCGGGGATGAGGATCCCTCCGCCTCCCTGCCCCCCTCCCCGGAGGAATCAGTCCCTCCGGGAGATGTGTCAGCGCCCCCGGAGTCCTGGGAGTCCTCCGCGCCTCAGCCGGAGGTGCCCCCCGACCCCTCCCAGTGGGAGTCCTCTGCGCCTCAGCCGGAGGCCCCTCCCGCCCAGAGCACCCGGCCCCAGGAGCCTCCTGAGCCGGAATCCCCTCCGGCCCAGGAGGAACCGGTCCCCCAGGACCCCTCAGCCTCCTCCGGGCCTGAGCCTGAGCCGGTCCCGGAACCTGAGCCTGATCCGGCCCCCGAACCCGAACCGGTGCCGGAGCCTGAGCCGGAACCCCAGCCTGAGGTGGTGGCCCGCTGGGAGCCCGGCACCGCCTTTCGCATCATCCGGGAGAGGGGAAGCTGGTGGCAGGTGACCCGGGGAGGGGTCAGCGGATGGATTGAGCACCGGTACTGCATGATCAACCTGCCGGATGTGATCCCCTCCATCCTGTACCGGGATACCAACTCCGTCAGCTCCATCTTTGTCAGCAGCGGGAAGGACATCCCCGGGGTGACCGGGGAGGCCTTTTATGACAGCATGGGGGACAACCCCCGGCTGGGTCGCCGGCAGTACCGGATGCCCATGCTCTACGCCTCCGCCCGGGATCTGTGTGCCGCCCAGCACAGGGCCCTGGCTCAGGGCAACTGCCTGCAGATCTGCCAGACCTTCCGGCCCTATGAGACTCAGCGGGCGGTGGTCAGCGGCCTGTCCGCCCTGGCTGAGGCGGATCCGGAGGTGAAGGCGGGCATCTCCACGCCCCCCTGGAGCATGACCTGGTTCATCGCCACCGGCACCTCCAACCACCAGAAGGGCTATGCGGTGGATGTGACCCTGGTCCAGGTCACAGATGCCTCCCTGCACCGCTGCGGAGGCTACCCGTACCTCCATGTGGACCGGTTCACCCCCTATGAGATGCCCACCCCCATCCACGAGCTCAGCCAGGCATCCGCATCCACGGTGTCCCCCAGCAGCAGCCGGCTGACCCCGGCCATGGAGGCCTGTCCCCCCGCCCTGGCTCTGCGGGAGTACTTCACCGCCTGCGGCTTCAGCCCTCTGGCCTCCGAGTGGTGGCACTTCAACAGCCGCACCGCCCGCAATGCCACGGCAGACCGGCCCAGCAGCGGGAAGTACTTCATCACCGAGTGTCTCAGCGTGGTGCCGGACTGAGTCCGGAACATGAACGATAACAGGAGGACCCGGGCCCCTTCCGTCCCGGGCCCGGTAAGGAAACTGCCATGGATCTGAATGCAACTCCCTTTCTCTTCTTCTTTTTCCCCGCAGTGGTCCTGCTCTATCTGGCTGTGCCGGGGGCACGGGGGAAGAACCTGCTGCTGGCGGCGGCCAGTCTGGTGTTCTACGCCTTCGGGGAACTCCGGGGCATCATCATCCTCCTGGCCGCCTTCCTGCTGAACTGGTGTGCCGCCCTGGGGATCCGCCGGCACCGGTCCAGAGGTCTGCTGGCCCTGACCCTGGGGCTGGATCTGGGGCTTCTGGTCTTTTACAAGTATCTGAAGCTGCTGCTGGGCACCTTTGCCGGGGGACCGGTTGCGGAAGTTCCGGACATCGTGGCACCGGTGGGGATCTCCTTCTTCCTCTTCAAGGCCATGAGCTATGTGATGGACGTGTACCGGGGGGAGGAGACCGGGAGTTTCCTGGACGTGCTCCTGTACATCTCCTTCTTCCCCCAGATCACCTCCGGGCCCATCACCCGCTTCCCCCAGTTCCGGCAGAGCCTGGGCCGGAGAGGGGCGGATGTGGAGCAGATGGCCCGGGGAACCAGGCGCTTCATTGTGGGACTGGGGAAAAAACTGCTCATCGCCGGGCCGGTGGCCGCCCTGGCGGATGCCGCCTTCGGCCTGGGAGGCCAGGGGGGCGCGGCACTGTGCTGGCTGGGGGCCCTTGCCTACACGGTTCAGCTCTATTTTGACTTCTCCGGCTACAGCGACATGGCCATCGGGCTGGGGGCCGTCTTCGGGATTGCCACCCCGGAGAACTTCAGCTACCCCTACACCGCCCTCTCCCTGCGGGAGTTCTGGAAGCGCTGGCACATCTCCCTCTCCTCCTGGTTTCAGGACTACCTGTACATCCCCCTGGGGGGAGGCCGGAGGGGTAAGCTGCGCAAGGGCCTGAACCAGTTCCTGGTGTTCCTGGCCAGCGGCTTCTGGCACGGGGCAAACTGGACCTTCCTTGCCTGGGGTGCCTGGCACGGCATCTGGAACGCGGCGGAGACTCTGGCCGGGGACCGGCTGAAGGCCCTGCACCGCAGCGCCCCCGGGCGGGCGGTGTGTCACGTGTACACCATGCTTCTGGTGTGCCTGGGCTTTGTCTTCTTCCGGGCGGACAGCATCGGCAGCGCCCTGGGCATGCTGGGGGCCATGTTCACCTTTGCCGCCCCCTCCGGAGAGGCCATTCTGGCCCTGGAGCAGATCTCCCCCGCCACCTGGCTGGCCCTGGGGCTGGGAATGGGGGGCAGTCTGCCCCTGGTTCCCCGGCTGCGGGCCTGGCTGGAGGGGAGGAACCTGTCTCTCCGGGGTCTCTCCTACGGGGCTGCCCTGGTGCTGCTGGCGGTGTGCCTGCTGGCGGCCTCCGGGGGGAACTTTCAGCCCTTCATCTATACTCAGTTCTGAGGAGGTGGGACAGTGAAGCGAAACGCAGTCTGCGGCATCTTCCTTGCCCTGGTGCTCCTTCTCTGCCTGATCCCCTCCCTGGGCATGCTGGTGGGCCCCTCCCAGGAGGGAGGGGCCAATGAGGTGCTCACCCCCCTGCCGGAACTGCGGGACGGGGAGGGCAGGTGGAACACGGATTACCTCTCCCAGCTGCGGGAGTACGCCGGAGACCACTTCTTCGGCCGCCAGGCCATGATCTCCGGCTGGTCGGAGCTGAACACCAGGCTGCTGCACACCTCCATTGCGGACAATGTGATCCTGGGGACGGAGGACTGGCTCTACTACGGGGACACCCTGGAGGACTACACCGGACTCAACCCCATGACCGACCGGGAGATCCGGGCGGCCGCTCGCAACCTGGCCCTGGTAAAGGAGTACTGTGACAGCCGGGGAGTGCAGTTCCTCTTCACCTCGGTGCCCAACAAGAATACCCTCTACCCGGAGCATATGCCACAGCGTACCCGGTTTTCGGAGGTGCGCAACCTGCCCCGGCTGAACGCCCGGCTGGAGGCCCTGGGAGTGCCCTGTCTGGACATGGAGCAGGTACTGGCCGGGGAGGAGGAGGTACTCTACTTCACCCGGGATTCCCACTGGAACTCGAAGGGTGCCGCCCTGGGGGCGGATGCCATCAACGCCGCCCTGGGCCGGGAGTCCTCCTATTATCAGGGGCCCTTTCACCCGGAGCCGGTCCACCGCAGCGACCTCTACGACATGCTCTACCCCACCGGCACCTGGATGGAGGACGACCAGGTCTATGAGGGGGCGCTGAACTTCACCTATGACCGGCCTCTGCACTCGGCAGAGGACATCAGCATCATGACCACGGCGGAGGGAAGATCCGGTTCCCTGGTGATGTTCCGGGACTCCTTCGGAAATCTGCTCTACCCCTACCTGGCGGACAGCTTCGGCAGCGCCCTCTTCTCCCGCAGCAATGACTACCTGATGGGGATGCTGGAGGCCCGCAGCGCTGACTGCATGGTGGTGGAGCTGGTGGAGCGGAATCTGGACTACCTGCTGCAGTATGTGCCCCAGATGCCGGCCCCCCGGCGGTCTCTGCCCCAGGAGAGCGGGCAGCAGGAGCAGCAGGAGGTGGAGCTGCAGTGGGACAACGCTGACCTGGTGACCGGCTATGTGCGCCTGCAGGGCAGGCTGCCTGACCCGCCGGAGGAGGACACGGCAGTCCTCCTGCAGATGCCGGACGGGACCTGCTATGAGGCCTTTCAGCTGCAGGAGGGAGGATTTGCCCTCTATGTGCCTGACTCCGTGCTGGAGACGGAGGGAGCGCAGCTCACACTCTGGTGCGGCAGGGAGGGGGCCTTCCGGAGGGCACCTGCCGCTGTGGAACGTGCACAGCAGTCATGATGAAGCATTGAAAAGATCAGATTCGAGTAAGGAGGAAAACCGAAGATGAGACGAGCAGTATCCCTGTTCCTGGCCCTGGTGCTCATCCTCTCCATGATGCCCGCCGCCCTGGCGGCATCCCCGGAGGAGGTGGGGCCGGGCGGACAGACCTCTTCTTCCACCCCTCAGGGGCCGGAAGAGGAGCCCGGTACGGAAATTCCGGATACCCCTGATCCTCAGCCGGGAGAGGAACCCGGCACGGAGCCGGGGGAGGAACCCGGTACGGAAAACCCGGGGGAGGAACCCGGCCAGGGGCCGGAAGACCAGCCCGGCACGGAGCCGGGAGAACCCGGAACACAGCCGGGCGAGCCCGGGGAGGAGCCCGGGCCTGAGATCCCTCCGGAGCCTCAGGGACCTGCTGCGGGCATGTCCCTGGTCTCGGAGCAGCATGTCCCCTATCTGGAGGGGGCGGGATACGGGTATTTCAAACCCCTTGCCAGCCTGACCCGGGCGCAGATCGCCACCATCCTCTACCGGCTGCTCCCCTCCAAAGTTCCCGTCACTGTCAGTTACTCGGACGTTCCCGCCGGCCAGTGGTACACGGACGCAGCCCTGCAGCTGGGCTCTCTGGGGGTCATCCGCCCCGGGGAGGCCACCTTTGAGCCGGACCACATTGTGACCCGGGGGGAGTTTGCCAGCTATGTGGCGGCCTTCTTTGAGATGCGCACGGATGCCACCCAGTTCCCGGATGTCTCTGCCGACGACCCCTACTACGATGCCATTCTCTCCGGCAGGGCCTGGGGCTGGCTGAAGGGCAGAGGGGACGGCACCTTTGACTCCGGCGCCCAGCTGGTGCGCTGTGAGGCGGTGTCCCTCCTGAACAGTGCCCTCCACCGGGAAGGGGACTGGAACGCGATTCACCACAACCGCCCCGCCATGTATCTGGATGTGGGCCCCAACGACTGGTTTTACTGTGTGGTGCTGGAGGCCACGGTGCCCCACCAGTACACCACCACCGCCACCGGCTCAGAGCAGTGGACCGGCTGGAATACCGTGGAGACCGGTCTGCCCTCCGGCTTCCGCACCGAGGGAGTGCACTACATCAGCGGCTGGGCCTACTACTATGATGCGGGCAACAGGGACATCGTCCGGGACGCCACAAAGAACGGCAACTACTACGGCAGATACGGCCGCTTCACCACCGGAGATGCGGAGATAGACGAGGGCCTGCGCCAGATCTTCCTCAGCCAGGTGAATCCGGTCAAGCACACCCAGTGGGACATGCTGCAGAGACTCTATGCCTACTGCCGGGACAACTTCCGGTATCTGAAGCGCACCACCTATCCCGTGGGGTCCACCGCCTTCATACAGCCGGCGGCGAAGATCATGCTCCAGACTCACAAGGGCAACTGCTACTGCTTTGCCTCCGTGTTTTATTATCTGGCAAAGTGGATCGGGTACGATGCAAAGGTCTACAGCGGCACCCTGGGCACCCGCCGGGGTCCCCACAGCTGGGTGGAGATCTCCTTCAGCGGCGTCCCCTACATCTTTGATACCCAGCTGGAGTGGCGCTATGTCCACGACTACGGCCGCTCCAGCTACTACGGGTACTTCTTCCACTTCCGCGACACCAGAAACGCCTGGAATTACCGCAAGAGCTGAGAGACGGGATCCGGAGAGGCAGCGGCCACAGCCGCTGCCTCTTCCTCACTTTCCGGGTGATCCCTCCCCTCTCCAGGGGGAGCGGGGAAGGATTTTCGTTCCAGATGCACCGGAATCAAGAATTTTTCCCAGATCCCCTTGCATCCGCAGGGGATTTCAGGTATACTTGCCTCCCTTCCCCTCCCGGACCGGGGCGGGAGGGAGCATTCCGTCAGAGAGTAGGGAGGAATATGGCATGACCTGTCGGGAACTGGCCGCCCTTTTCGGGGGACTGGAAGATCCCCGGGACCGGGAGGACGGCCTGGAGCTTCTGCAGCAGTTTGCCGACTGCGCTGCAGATTACGTCCAGGCCGTTGTGCGCATGGAGGCGGCGTTGCCCGTATTCCGCCTTACCCTGGGGGCAGAGGAGTACCGGACCCGGACGGGAGAGCTGGACCGGCGGCGCACCGCCTGCCACAACGCCCTCATCGACGCCACCCGAATCCTGAACCGCATGCTGGAGAGCCTGGGTCTGCCTCCCCTCTACGGGGGAGATCTGAGCCGCCGCCGGGATGTGGGAGATTTTGCCGGGGCGTTTGTCCGGGAGATGTATGACCGGCGCTGAATGCGGGGCGCTGAAGATCCGGGACGGGCCGGCGTGTATGTTTACGTTAACGCCAAATCCGTTTACAATCTCCGGCCCGGGGATATGGCCTGAACATGGTGTTTTCCCGTCCATATGGGATACTGTGCAGGGACCAGACCCCCCTGGAAGCGTGACATCTGGGGCAGTTCCGCTTTCATGCTCTGCCTGTTCAGACCGGTCCTGGAAAAAATTTCTTCCGATTGGCTCATTTTCTGTCAGCAGCCGTTGCCTTTTTTGGAACCTGTGCTATAATAGGAAGTGTCCTGATAAATATCCTGTCTGCTGGGAGTGAAACCTGTCATTTCCACTTCCCCGCCGGGCAGGCTCTGTGTCCAGGCGCGGAGGATGTTTCCTGCCGGGGTGTATTCCCTGCAGGGGGTCTCTCCCGGGTGGGCAGGAGCCCTCCCGGACTTTAAATGATCCCATATCCCGTTGTGGCGGGAAAGGAGGGGATTTCATGTCCGAAAAGATCATCCTGTTTCTTGGCCGCCCGGAGGCCCTGCCCCGGGAGACCCTGTACCTCTGTCCGGGGGATACGGTGGTGCCGGGCATCCTGAGCAACGATGCGCCGGTGCGCTATCTGCTGCAGACCCACCCGGACATCCGGGAGGTTCTGTGCATCGTGGACCCCGCCGGGGAGGAGGAGGCCGTGCCCGCCTTCCGCCGGGTTGTGGAACAGGCTGCCCCCGCCGTTACCGTCACCGTCATCCCCTCCTCCAGCAGGGAGGACTTCATTCTGGTTGCCATCCCACGGCTCCTGACTCAGATCTCCCCGGGGGATCAGATCTGGCTGGACTTCTCCGGCGCAGCGCCGGAGAGCATGATGTACCTTCTTCTGCTCAGCCGGGCCCTGGCCTGCTGCGGGACTCCCACTCTGGGGGCGGTCACCGTCAGTCAGACCCCGGACGGAACGCCCCAGGTCCGGGATGTGACCCATCTGATCCGTCTCTTTGATCTGCTGGGGGGCATGCAGGATCTGACCGGCAAGGGGAATGTGCAGGTTCTGCGCCGCTACTGTGCCCACTCCGGGGCCGGGTCCGCCACCAGCAGCCTGCTGGACGCTCTGGAGGAGCTGACCGAGGCCGTGTCTCTGTGCCGGACGTCCGAAATTCCGGGGCGGATGGACCGCTTTTCCGACGCCCTGGAGCGGGCCGAGCAGTTTGAGGATCCCCTGATGCGCAGGCTGCTGGAGACCTTCCGCAGCCGCTTCCGCCTTCCCGGCGGGGAGGAGGAGAGACGGCTCACCATCCCCGGCCTGATCCAGTGGTACCTGAGCAACGGTCAGGAGCAGTATGCCCTGACGGTCTTCACGGAGCAGGTTCCCGCCTATCTCATCCGGGACCTGGGGCTCATCGCGGTGGGGGAGGAGGTTCCCCGGGAGGTGCCCATGGACTATGAGGATCCCCTCACCGTCCAGTTCCAGCAGGGCTTCCTCAAACTCTCCGACCGCCGCAACCCGGCCAAGATGTTCCGCCGCTATCTGGAGGACAGCCACCAGCAGCTGGTGGCGGTGGTGCGGAGGCAGGCCCCCCTGGAGTCCCTCACGCCTCCCAGGAATCTGGCCGCCGGAGTGGACAATCTGGTGCGCATCACCCGCCTGGCCTATCCCCGGGAGGGGAGATTCGAACCGGCCTGGGCCTCCCGCCTGCCCCGGAGGAAGGCCTTCCTCCGCTCCCTGGAGGACCGGCTCAGCCGGCAGCCCCCCAAGACCCCGGAAGCCCTTCTGAAGAAGGCGGCCCAGTTCCCCAAGCAGGATCTCTGGGTGCTGCTGGAGCAGGACGCCGCCGCCCTGAATCTCCCCACGGAGGCGCTGACCGTGGAGCTTCTGGCGGATCTGCTGCCCGGCTCCGGGTATTCCATCACCTGTCCCCTGGAGCAGATGGCCCTGCTGTGCCGGGACTACCTGTACCTGAAGATGATGCGCTCCCTGGCCAGCCACGCCAGCCGGGCCATGACGGTGCCCCAGCAGGAGCTGGTGCGCTACCTGGGGGAGCACAACGAGGGCGGGTACTACACGCCTCCGGACCGGATGACCACCGGGAGCCTGCGCCACAGCCTGTCCTGCTGTCTGGAACACCTGCGCCAGGCGGCTCTCACCCGCCGGGAGGCCGGGGAGGTCCCCCGGATCTCCGAGGAAGAGGTGAGCCTCAGGGAGGCCAGTGCCGAGTGGGAGACCGGGGAGGCGTAGGAGCCTCTCTCTCCCCGGAGCAGAAACTGCGGCCAGACCAAAACCGAATCCCTTCCGGCCGACCCCTGATTCCGGGTCGGCCGTTTCATCCCCCGGCAGAGAGGCTGCTGCCCGGCGGGAGCAGAGAACGGTGTCGTCACGACACAGATCTCCGCAGACCGGGCAGATTCCCCCGGGGCGTATTCCACATGGGAAAAGGGGGATGCCGGGGAGGCGGGGACAGAATTTCAATACAGAATACGATCAGGAGGGTACAGGA
Organism: uncultured Oscillospiraceae bacterium; assembly: GCA_964468565.1. GTDB lineage: Bacteria > Bacillota > Clostridia > Oscillospirales > Oscillospiraceae > Lawsonibacter. The sequence goes on from CAYXVN010000008.1 coordinate 29,024, forward strand.
TGAAGTATCTTGTGGTTGTTGACATGCAGAAGGACTTTGTGGACGGGGCTCTGGGGACCCCGGAGGCGGTGGCCATTGTACCCAGAGTGGCGGACAAGATCCTCTCCTTTGAGGGGCAGGTCATTGCCACCATGGACACCCATCATAAGGACTACCTCACCACCCAGGAGGGGAGACATCTGCCGGTGGAGCACTGCATTGAGGGGACCCCGGGCTGGAGGCTGGACGATACCGTGCGCTCGGCCTTTATCACCCGGGGGGAGGTCGTCTTCTTCCCCAAACCCTCCTTCGGTTCGGTGGAACTGGGGGAGTATCTGGCCACGCGCAACCGGGAGAGCCCCATTGAGGAGATTGAGATCGTTGGGTTGTGCACGGACATCTGCGTCATCTCCAATGCGCTGCTTCTGAAGGCCTTTCTGCCCGAGGTCCCCATCACCGTGGATGCGGCCTGCTGTGCCGGTGTCTCCCCGGAGAGCCACGGCAACGCTCTCTTCGCCCTGGGGATGTGCCAGATCCGGGTGAAGAACCCCTGAGGATGCGGGAAATCGTGCGTCCGATGGCATCCGGAGGACGGAAGATCCTGGCCCTGCTGCTGGCCGCCGCCCTGCTGGTTCTGCCGGCCGGCTGCGGCGGGGGAGGGAGTTCCTCCCCGGAGCCATCCTCCTCCCCCTCCGGGCAGGGGGAGAGCCTGCAGCTGCTCCGCAGCCGGGGGGAGGCCGGGGTGGAGTCTTCAGGGGGCAGCCCGGTTGCCCTGGAACTGCCTCTTGTGCTGGAGGGGGGCGACCGGATCACCACCGGGTGGGAGGGCAGCGCCTGGATTTCCAGGGGGGAGACCCTCTCCCTGCGCCTGGAGGGTTCCACCCGGCTGGAGGTGTCCTCCCAGGAGAAAACCCGGAGGGTGGAACTGGAGGCGGGAGGTCTGTTCTTCCGTGGGACCGGGGCCGGGGAGGAGGACTTCACCATTGTCACCCCCTCCCTGCGGGTGAAGGTCCGGGGCGGCTGCGGCTGGGTGATGGCAGAGGACACCCGGACGGATGTCAGTGTCCTGGAGGGATCGGTGGAGTGCTCCGGCTCCGCCGCCGCCATGGTCCATGCCGGGGAGGCCTTCACCAGTGACAACCGCAGTTCCCCTCTGACGGCGGAGATGCTGCCCGCCTTCGTCCTGGAGGAGCTGGAGGCAGATCCCCAGCTGGCGGAGGCGGTGGAGAAGGCCTGCGGCTTCCGGCTGCAGAGTGCCCCCGGAGGAGATCCCGGTGCCCTGAACACCATCCGGTATGTGGGGGAGGCGGAGGCGTCCACCATGACAGCGGAACAGGCCGGGGAACTGGCAGATGTGCTGGAGCACTGGAAAGAGGCGATGGAGACCCAGGCGCCGGAGATCATGGATGTGCCACTGCTGTGCAGTGCCGTCCTCTTTGATGCCGGCCAGGGCAGTCCCGCCCTGGTTGCCGCCAGCAATGCCCCCTACCCCTGCTCCAACATCACCCTGTGCTGGTTCCGGGAGGGAGTTCTCCAGACGCTGGAGCGGGAGACCATCACCGCAGTGGGTCTGCAGAAGGGCTATCTGGCCCTGTGCGGCTACCAGCTGCCGGACGGAACGGTGAGCGACCTGTACAACGCCTGGGTCTGCAGCCTGGAGGAGGAGGGCATTGGCGGAGAGCCCTGCACCTGGGGAGATCTGGACGAGTGGGCTACGGGGCAGGCCCACATCGACGGCCGGGAGGTCACCAGCGATGCCTTCGGGGAGTGGCTGGACCGGTGGGTTCTGGAGGCCCCCTGCGGCTTTTCCACCGGCAACGGGGGTTCCGGCATGTCCTGGGGCACAGTTCCGGCGGATGCGGTGCTGGGAGTGCTGCGGGACTGGGGTGCCTGAG
>CAYXVN010000008.1:30997-38517 GCA_964468565.1 uncultured Oscillospiraceae bacterium
AGATCCGGAAGGCTGTACATTGCACGGGAATCGTGGAACGGAGATTCCATCTGAGCCGTGTACAGACAGGATTCCGGAACAGGCCGAACGCCCCTCAGAAAGCACCTTCCGGCTGACGGGACCCGCCCGCCTGGCGGTGGAGGGCTGCTCTGACCACCGCTTCATGGGGTGCCTCTTCCTGAGGGCATGGCCGTGTACACCACCTGCAGGAACAGTACCTTCAGCGGGCTGGGTCAGGCTGGAGGACGGAGCCCCGGGGGAGAATCCATGCGGGAAAACAGACAGAGAGGATGATTGCCATGACTGCCTTTCTTACCAGCAGCCACAACGCGCCGGACCGGCCGGAACTGAATCCGGCCAACGGATTTGCGGATGAGGTCCGCCTCGCTCTCAGGAATCCCTGCCGGGGTGTGGCCGTCAGCGCCGCACCGGACAATTATGGGGAGACCGACTTCTTCTGCGGCAGTGTGCGGGAGGGCTTTGAGGCCAGCGGCATCGTCTTTTCGGAGTTTCACATTGTGGACCGGCGGACCCAGCGGAGCGCGGCGGATCTGGTCCGCTCCGCGGGACTTGTGATCCTCATGGGTGGCCATGTGCCCACCCAGAACTGCTTTTTTCAGGAGATCCGCCTGCGGGAACTGATGGCGGACTATGAAGGAGTGGTGGTGGGCATCAGTGCCGGGTCCATGAACAGCGCCGATATCGTCTACTGCCAGCCTGAACTGGATGGGGAGGCCCTGGACCCCTGCTTTCCCCGCTTCATCCCCGGCCTGAACCTGACCAGAACCATGCTGCTGCCCCATTATCAGCGGGCCAGGTACCGGCAGCTGGACGGCATGCGCCTGTACGAGGATATCACCTACGGGGACAGCAGGGGGCACCGCTTTTACTGCCTTCCGGACGGCAGCTATCTGTACCTCCGGGACGGCCGGGAGGAACTGCGGGGGGAGTGCTGGCTCATCGAAGACGGGCACTGCCGCCAGATCAGCCGGGAGGGAGACATTCTGATTCTGAAGGACGGATGACCCGGGACGGGAGAAATCTTCTCCGCCGGGAGATCTTTAAGCGTCCCCTTCCCTCCGGGGCGGGGCACAGCGGCGCTTCCCGGGGACGGGACAGAGAGGAGTTTCACCATGAAGACAATCTGCGCAAGACTCCATCGGGGGGATGATCTGAAGCGGGAGATCCGGCGCCTGGCAGAGGAACATCAGCTGCAGGCGGGAGTGGTGCTCTCCGCCGTGGGCTGCCTCAGCCATCTGCGTGTCCGGGACGCCTCGGGAGTCCGCATCCGGGACCTGGAGGAGGAGGTGGAGATCGTCTCCCTGATGGGAACCGTCAGTGCCCTGCGCACCCACCTGCACATTTCCTGCTCCCGGGAGGATCTCTCCACGCTGGGAGGACACCTGATGGAGGGATGCATGGTGAACACCACCTGCGAGCTCGTCCTGGGGGTTCTGGAGGGCTGGGAATTCGGCATGGAGCAGGATGAGCAGACCGGATACGACGAGATTGTCTTCCGGCGCCTGCCGGACGCAAGCACCCGGGAAGCCGGAGCCTGAGAGCCCTGGGGGAAACCTGGACAGCAGAAAAACGCCCCTGATCCGGGAGAGAAATCCTGAGATCAGGGGCTTTTTGCGGACTTGGGACCGGTATAAGGAGATTGCCTGCCCGGAAACCGGGAGAGCGGCAGATCAGGACAGGGTCCGGGGTTGCCCCTGCTCCGGAGAAGATCCGGGAGGAACGGATTCGCCCTCCGGGCTGTCCGGAGAATCTGTTCCCTCACCGGGTGCGTCCTCCAGTTGGGCGAGAACGGATTCCAGGCGCACCATGACGGCAGCGGTCTGGGCCCGGCTGGCCCGGTCCATGGGCAGGAAATTCCCCTCCTCATCCCCCTGCATCAGGCCGCAGGCGGTGACCTCCTTCACCGGGGAGAGAGCCCAGGGGGCGATGGAGGCGCTGTCCCTGAAGGACGGGGAGCCGTCCTGGGGAAGGGCCCTGCTGCAGCTGGCAAGGTACCTGGCCAGGATGGTTGCCATGTCCTGGCGGGTGATGGGATCATCCGGGCGGAAGCACCCGGTGTCGTCCCCCTCCACCAGGGAGAGGGCACTGGCCCAGCACACCGCGTCGGTGTAGTAGGCCCCCTGCTCCAGGTCGCTGAAGGGACAGGCGTCCCGCTCCGGCTGGGTGACCTGGGCGCCGGAGGCCCGGTAGAGGGCCGTCACGAACTGGGCCCGGCCGGTCATCTCCTCCGGGGAGAAACACGTGTCGCCGGTACCGTTCATCAGGCCGGCACTGACCGCCTGATCCACCGCGCCGGCATACCAGGAGGAGGGAAAAACATCCGAGAAGACATTGCCGCTCCCGGTCAGCCAGGCCCGGGACACCGGGCTGGTGTAGTACCCGGTTCCCCCCTCACAGGCGCTGACCACCGTGCCGGGGGACACGGGGACGGGACCGGTGTAGGGGGTGGATGCCTCACTGGGCCAGGAGCCGTCCAGGGTGTAGAAGATGCCGGCCCCGGCTGTCTTCCCCTGAAGGGTCAGGGTTCCGTCTGCCAGGGTGACCAGGGGGGCCTGGGTGACCCTGAGGGTGTAGGGCTGGGTCACGGTGGCACTGCGGTCGCCGTTTAAGTCATAGGCGGCCACTGCCCGGACGGTACAGGGGGGCGAGACCAGGAAGGGGCCCCGGTAGGCTGTGCTGGTCTGGGTGATGTCCGATCCGTCCACCGTATACCAGATGCCGGCTCCCGGCTGGGCCCTGATGGTCACCTCCAGTCTGCCGTCCGCCAGGCGGCTGCTGAGGACCGGGGCAGCGACTGCGCCGGAGTCCGTTCCGGTGGGTCTGCAGCGCACATAGGAGACCCCATTCTCCATGGGAACTCCCCGGCGGCGGAAGAGCTCCCCCACGGTGACAAATTCATAGCCCTGCCGCTGCAGGATATCAATGGCCTGAAGGGCCCCGTCCACGCTGGTGGGGTGGCTGTCGTGCAGGAGAATGATGGCCCCGTCCGCCGCGCCCTGGACCACCCGGTCCCGCACGGTGGCGGCGTTGCGGTACTTCCAGTCCTGGGGATCAACCGCCCAGTACACCAGAGGGGCTCCCACTGCGGCCCGGACCTGGTCGTTGGTGCTGCCGTAGGGGGCGCGCACCAGGTACCGGGTTCCTGCCCCGCAGGCCTGGTCCAGAAGGCGGCTGGTGGAGAGAATCTGATTCTGAACTTCGCCGGGGGAGAGATTGACCAGATTGGCGTGGCTGTAGCTGTGGTTGGCCACCTGATGCCCTTCCCGGTAAACCCGGGAGACAACTTCGGAATAGCGGCTGACCTGCTGACCGACCATGAAGAAGGTGGCCCGCACGCCCCGGGCCCTGAGGCCGTCCAGCAGCCGCTCCGTGTGGGGACCGGGACCGTCATCAAAGGTCAGGGCAATCAGTTTTCCGCCGGTGGCGGCGTGGGCAGCCATGGGAGCACCCAGCCCGAGACAGAGGGCCAGGGCCAGAACCAGGGTCAGAAATCGTTTCCGCATGCGGAATCGCTCCTCTCTTCGCGTCTCACAGGTCAGGCGCGTACCCTCCATTCTAGCACAATCTGACAGCAGTGGCAATCGGTTTCTGCCCCATGGAGTGGTGAGAGGCACCGGTGTGAAGCTGTGCCGGCAGGCCATGGGGGAGCGGTCTTTCTGTGCCGGAGAAGCTGACAGTCAGAGAAAACGGGAGCAGGGGAGAGGTCCGGGAGGGGGACCACAGGACAGGACTGTGGGGAGGGTAAGCCCCTGACAGGGGCCGGACGGGCACAGCCCGCTCCGGTTCAGCCCACCCGGGGGTTGGCGCCCCGTTCGCAGCGGTTGCCCCAGGAATCGATCATCTTCTTCCCCTGGAAGACACAGATGATCTCACAGTTGTTGGGACACTTGCCGCAGTTGACCTCCCGGGTGTGGAACTCCATGTCCTCCACGCCGAAATCGAAGTTGTTCCGCTTTCCGCTCTTGCGGGCCAGGATGGCCACCCCCAGGGCACCCATCAGGGGGCCGTTCTCATCCACGATCACCCTGCAGTTCAGGGTGCGCTGGAAGGCGGCCACCACTCCGGCGTTGCGGCTGACGCCCCCCTGGAATACCACCGGGGAGAGGATCTTCTTGCCCTTGCCCACGTTGTTCAGGTAGTTTGCCACCACCGCGTTGCACACCCCGGCGATGATGTCCTCCCGGGGGTGACCCATCTGGATCTTGTGCACCAGGTCCGACTCGGCGAAGACGGTGCAGCGGGCGGCGATGGGGGTGGGATGTCTGGAGCGCAGGGCGTATTCTCCCATCTCCTCCACCTCAATGCCCAGGCGTTTGGCCTGGCTGGAGAGGAAGGCCCCGGTTCCGGCGGCGCAGAGGGTGTTCATGGCGTAGTCCACAGCCACCCCGTTTTCCACCAGGATGATCTTGGAGTCCTGTCCCCCGATCTCCAGGATGGTGCGCACGTCCGGATAGAAGGTGGTGGTGCCCACCGCATGGGCGGTGATCTCGTTTTTCACCATGGTGGCCCCCACCACGGCGCCCACCAGCTTGCGGGCGCTGCCTGTGGAGCCGGTGGCGACGATCCGGTAGGTCCTGTCGTCAAACTGCTCCTGCAGCAGGTGGAGCAGCCGCTTCACCGCCCCGATGGGGTCCCCCTGGGTCCAGATGTAAGCACTGCTGAGGATATGATTTTCCCGGTCGATGATGACACCCTTGGTGGAGATGGAGCCCACGTCGATGCCCAGATATGCGTATTCCATCACAAAACCTTCTTCCGCATTGCGATCATGTCGTAGAATGCCTCCAGCCGGGTCATGAGTCCCACGTCACTGGTCTGGGAGTCATAGGTCAGATAGAGGATGGGGATTTTATACTGCTGCCCGATGCGCTGGAGAACCGGCATGATGTCGATCTCCGGGGTGCAGCCGGCGGACTTGATGTGGACGATGCCGTCGTACTGCTGCTCGGCGCAGGCCCGGGCATACCAGATGTTTGCGGTGGAGGTGGGACCCATCTCGTACTCGCAGAGGTCTTTGACCTTCACCTGCAGATTTCTGACCCGGTCCAGGTAGTGGAACAGGTGGTTGGTCATGTTCATCCAGCGGTAGACCTCCACCCCCATGTCTGCCAGCTTCTGCTCCAGATCCAGATTGGCAAAGGGGTCCATGGCGGTGAAGAACTCCCCCACAACGCCCACCCGCAGGGGGTAGTCCGGTTTGTCCAGAGGAATCTGCTGAAACTCCTGCTTCACCTTGCGGTAGGCCACCTCCACGTCATCCCAGTTGCGCACCAGATAGAGGGAGCTGAGGAAGCTCTTGTAGGCTCTCCGGTAGGCCCCGGAGGGATCAAAGCCGCAGTTGCGGTAGTACTCCCCTGTGACTTCGTCCAGATACTCCACCATGCGGGCCACCTCCCGGAAGGTGAGGATGAACCTGGCCATGTTGACCTTGGGGTCGATGCGCCGGATGGCCCGGATCCAGTCCCGCTTTCTGCCGGTGCTGTACTCGGACAGGTTGATGAACTGAAACTCGTAGCCCAGGTCCCGCAGGATCTGTTCCTGGAGCTCCCCGTAGTAGCCCAGACGGCAGTAGCCGTGGGTCATCAGCAGGGTGTTGGCCCCTGCCTCCAGGGATTCAATCATGCTGCCCAGCAGGGTTTTGAAGGGGGTACACACGAAGTCCGGGCTGTAGCGGGCCCCCAGCTCCTCGGTACGCCGGGTCAGGCTGGGGGGCATGATGTATTTCACATCGTGGAAGCCGTGTTCGGCCAGGTACTTTATCGCACAGTTGTAGTGAGCGTAGCGGGGAAAGGAAATCTTGACGGTCTGGAAGGCCATTACAGCACCCCTTTCTTCAGACGGATGATGTCCACAAAACTCTCCAGGCGGGTCTCCACGCCGGCGGTGCCGGTCTGGCTGTCCAGCACCAGGTTGAGCAGGGGAATGCCGTGGATCCTGCGGGTGAGGATCTCACTGGTCATGGAGTCCGGTCCGCAGGGGAAGGCGCTGAGGATGACAATGCCGTCCACTTTGTCCTTGTGCATGGCCACGCTGCCCAGGATCTCCCGGCTGATTTCCCACTTGCAGGTGGGGGAGATCTCCACGCTGTGTTTGAGGGCCTCCTCCCGGTTGACCAGGTCGGCCCGGATGGGAGTGCACTCCAGCTTTTTCAGCGTCTCCATCACCACCTTGCCGATGTAGGCGTCCTGGACCACGTAGCTGTGGGCCGCCACCAGAATCCGCAGTCCCGGGGCCCCATACAGCTTCTCCTGGGCGTCCACCGCCTTCCGGTAGAGATGCTGGTCCGCCTTCCTGGCCCGCCGGTAGGCCTTTTTCACCGCTTTGGCCTTAAAGCCCAGGGACTCCCCCATGGCCAGAAAGGCGCTCTCCTCGTCCTTCTTCTGGAGGACGTCGATGGGGTAGGTGAGGAACTTCTGCCCGCTGTCCCGGAAGATGTTGCGGGTCAGGTCGGGGAGGGCCTGAAAGCGGGTGCACATGTCCCGCTTCCGGCCGAAGCCGAAGACCCAGGGGATGAGAATGTAGTCGCACTGCCCGATCAGCGCCTTCACATGTCCCAGGTAGATCTTCAGGGACAGACAGGCCTCGTCGATGGCCAGGGCGGTGCCGTCCTCCAGGATCTGCCGGTCCGTGGGGGGACTGACCACGGTGTTCACATTCAGTTCCTTGAAAAATGCCTTCCAAAGCACCTGCCAGCGGTAATACAGCATGGCCCGGGGAAGGCCGATTGTCAGCGTGGTGTCCATGGCTGCTCCTTTCTCACTCCTGCATGGAGATGGGACTGCATTGTACCTCATCCGGCCGGTTCTGCCAAGAGGGAAGGGGATAATCTGTGCAGATTTCCTGCGGGAATCCCCGGAGGGGGCACGCCAGGCTCCACTTTGCCGAAGCGGTGCAACGTCTCCCCCCGGAACTTGTCCGGATCTGCTCAGAAACGGACAGGACTTTCTTCCCGGAATGGGGCATAATAAACGCTCCCATCCTGAGATGGGAAGCGGAGCGGGGAACCGGTGCGGGCAGAACCGGCCCCCTCCGAAAACGCAACAAGGAGGAGAACTGCACATGCGAAGAAAACTCGTCGCCACGCTGCTGGTCCTGACGCTGCTGGGGTCTGCGGTGCCGGTGGTGTCCGCCGCTTCCGAGAGTGCCAGGGACGCCGCCGGTGCCCTGTATACCCTGGGGCTGTTTCAGGGGACCGGAACCGGTGCAGACGGCAGCCCCAATTTTGATCTGGACCGCACCCCCACCCGGGCAGAGGCCGTCACCATGCTGGTGCGTCTCCTGGGCAGAGATCAGGAGGCTCAGCAGGGCTCCTGGAATATCCCTTTCACCGATGTGGACGCCTGGGCCAGGCCGTACATCGGGTACGCCTACGCCAAAGGGCTGGCCATGGGAACGGGTCCCACCACCTTCCGGGGGCAGGACAGCATCGACGCCACCCAGTATCTGACGCTGATTCTGCGGGCACTGGGCTATGAGGAGAGTGCCGGGGACTTTCAGTG
>CAYXVN010000009.1:0-12360 GCA_964468565.1 uncultured Oscillospiraceae bacterium
TTCAAGCCCTCCCACCGGAAGCTGCTGTACACCATGTACCAGATGAAGCTGCTGGGCGGACCGCGCACCAAAAGCGCCAATGTGGTGGGCCAGACCATGAAGCTCAATCCCCACGGGGACGCCGCCATCTACGATACCCTGGTGCGCCTCTCCCGGGGCTACGGGGCCCTGCTCCACCCCCTGGTGGACTCCAAGGGCAACTTCGGCAAGGTCTACTCCCGGGATATGGCCTGGGCCGCCAGCCGCTATACGGAGGTGCGGCTGGACGGCATCTGCACCGAGATCTTCCGGGACATCGAGGAGGACACGGTGGACTTCGTGGACAGCTACGACGGCAGAATGAAGGAGCCGGTCCTCCTCCCCACCACCTTCCCCAATGTGCTGGTGTCCGCCAACCAGGGAATTGCCGTGGGCATGGCCAGCAATCTGTGCGGCTTCAATCTGGCGGAGGTCTGCAACACCGCCATCGCCCTGATCCGCAATCCCGACCACGACATCATGAGCACCCTGCTGGCGCCGGATCTGCCCACCGGAGGGGAGATCATCTACGACCGGGAGGCCCTGGCGGAGATCTACCGCACCGGCAGGGGCTCCTTCCGTGTCCGGGCCAGATGGCGCTACCTCCCCGAGGAAAATCTGATTGAGGTCTACGAGATTCCCTACTCCACCACCACGGAGCAGATCATGGACCGGGTGGCAGAACTGGTCCGCACCGGCAAAGTGAAGGAGATCTCGGACATGCGGGATGAGACCGATCTGAACGGCCTCAAGCTGGCCATCGACCTGAAGCGGGGCACCGATCCGAACCGGCTGATGGCAAAGCTCTTCCGTCTGACCCCCCTGATGGACGCCCAGTCCTGCAACTTCAACATTCTCATCAGGGGAAAGCCCCGGGTCATGGGGGTGCGGGAGATCCTGGGGGAGTGGACCGCCTGGCGGGAGGAGTGCGTCCGCCGCCGCACCGCCTTCTCCCTGGCCAGGAAGCAGGAGAAACTCCACCTGCTGGTGGGCCTGAAGGCCATTCTGCTGGACATCGACCGGGCCATCCGCATCATCCGGGAGACGGAGGAGGACGCCAGGGTGGTGCCCAACCTGATGGCCGGCTTCGGCATCGACCGGGTTCAGGCGGAATTTGTGGCGGACATCCGTCTGCGCAACATCAACCGGGAGTACATCCTGCGCCGGACCCGGGAGGTGGAGGACCTGGAGAAGGAGATCGCCGACCTGCAGGACATCGCCGGCTCCCCCCTGCGCATCCGCAGGATCATCATCCGGGAACTGAACGATGTGAAGAAGAAGTACGGCGTTCACCGGCGCACCTCCATCATCCAGCCGGAGGACGTGATGGAAGTGAGCCAGGAGGAGCCGGCTCCGGACTACCCCGTCCATCTCTTCCTCTCCCGGGAGGGCTACCTGAAGAAGATTGTCCCCCAGTCCCTGCGGGTCGCCTCCGAACAGAAGTACAAGGACGGAGACGGCCCCTTCCTGCGCTGGGACACCACCAGCAGCGCCGAACTTCTTCTCTTCACCGACCGGCGCCTGTGTTACAAGACCCGACTCAGCGAGTTTTCCGACACCAAGGCCAGCGCTCTGGGGGAGTTCGTCCCCGGGAAGCTGCACATGGAGGAGGGGGAGCGGATTCTCTGGGCCTGTCTGCCGGGGGACTACCGGGGAAGTCTGCTCTTCGTCTATGAAAACGGCACCGCCTCCCGGGTGGACCTGGCCGCCTACCGGACCGTGACCCAGCGCAGAAAGCTCACCGGAGCCTACTCCGGCCGGGCCCCTCTGGCCGCAGCCATGCTCCTGCAGGAGGACCAGGAGATCGCCATCCTGGCCACGGACAACCGGGCTCTGGTGGTGGACACCTCCGTGATTCCGGTGAAGGCCAGCCGCACCGCCGGCGGCACCCCCATTCTCACCCTCAAACGCCGCAGCCGCATCGCCCGGGTGCTCCCCCTGGGGGAGACCCGCATCCGCAGAGCCGCCCGCTACCGCTCTGACACTCTCCCCTCGGAGGGAGCCCTCCTGCGCAAGGAGGAGCGGGAACCCGCCCCGGGCACGGAGGGGACCGCCTGAGCGGAGTGCTGCAGAGGACAAAGGAGCAGACCATGATTGAACTTGCCGATTTTGAACATGTGGACCTGCGGGCCGGCACGGTTCTGGAAGTGAAACCGAACCGGAAGTCCCGAAACCCCGCCTATGTCCTCACCATCGACTTCGGGGAGGAGCTGGGGGTGAAGAAGTCCTCCGCCCAGATCACCGCTCTCTACCGGCCCGAGGAACTGGTGGGAACCCAGGTGATCTGCTGTGTGAATCTGAGCCCCATCCACATCGGCTCGGTAACCAGCCAGGTACGGGTTCTGGGCACCGATTCCGCCCAGGGCGTGGTGCTGCTGCGGCCGTCTCAGCCGGTACGAAACGGCGACCGGGTATTCTGACCCGGGGACCTGCCTCTTTCGCGGTGCGGGAGTGCTCCCGCACCGTTTTTCTCTTCCCCGGAACAGCTGCGGCCTCCCCGAAGGGAGGCCGCAGCACACGCCTCAGGTTCCGCCCCGCCCCGACTCCTTGGAGCGGTTCCACTCCAGAAACCCCGGACCCAGATTGCCCTCCCGCCAGGGACGGCGGCAGAGGCCGATGTACGTGTCGTTGGCACCCAGCACCACCTGGGCACCCACTTTCAGCACGGTTCCGCTCTCATCAAAGCGGGCGTTGAAGGTGGCCTTCTTTCCGCACCAGCAGATGGTCTTCACTTCCTCCAGCTTGTCCGCCATGGCCAGCAGCCGGTAGCTGCCCGGAAACAGATCTCCCTTGAAATCCGTCTTCAGGCCGTAGCATATGACGGGAATGTTGCAGTCATCCACCAGGTGGACCAGATAGTCCACCTCCTCCCAGGTGAGGAACTGGGCCTCATCCACAATGATGCAGTCGTACTTCTGAAGCTCCTCCTCCGGGGTGACGCGCATCTCGTCAAAGTAGATGCAGGGGTAGGTGAGCCCGATGCGGGAGCGGACCATGTGCTCCCCGTCCCGCATGTCCAGCCTGGGCTTGACCATCAGGGCGGACTGTCCCCGCTCCTCGTAGTTGAAGCGGGCCATGAGGGCGTTGGCGGTCTTGCTGGAGCCCATTGCCCCGTACTTGAAAAACAGCTGTGCCATAAAGCCTCTTTCCGGCCGGGAGGAAAACCCGGCTGCGTATTTCTGATTCTGACCGGGCGGAACCGGTCTGCCTAGCGGATCTCCCAGACGAAGGTGGCGGATTCGCTGGTATCGATGTCATCCGGCTCAAAGTCCGGAATGGCTCCCGTGTCTCCGGCCCTTATCTCCCTGGTCCCCAGAGAGCAGGTGGTGGGAGAGCGGAAACGGACCTCTCCCCAGGTGTAGTCGATGGACTGCAGCTGTCCCAGTTCCACCCCGGAGGCAGCGCAGAGAATCCTGGCGCTGCTGAGCGCGTTCTCCGCCGCACTGCGCAGCAGTTCCTCCCGCAGAAGGGTATCGTCCTTTACGGTGAACTCGATGTCAAACTCCGGGTGGGACATGCATCCGGCCAGGGCCCTCAGGGCGCTGGAGAGGCGCTCCCGGTCCAGAGGGAAGGACAGCTTCATGCGGTGGTCCACCACATATCCGTTGAACTGCCGCTCCTGGCCCCGCACCCGGTCATTCACATAGATGTAGTCCACCTTAATCTCATAGCTGACGGTTTTCAGATCCTCCCTGTGAAAACCCACCGCCGTCAGGCTGTCAATGATGCTCTGCATCCGTGCCCCTGCCGTCTCCACCGCCTTGTCGTAGTCCAGCTTCTGGGACTTCCGGGTTATGCTGATCTCCACCCAGTCCGGTCTGGCATTTGCTCTGCCGGTCCCGGTCACGCTTATGGTTCTTGCCATGCTGATCCTCTCCCCTCTCAGGACGTCATGCCCAGAATGCGCTGATAAATGGCGCAGGTTCCCCGGTCGAAGCAGCAGAAGATCACCTGCATGTCGTAATCCCGGTTGTCCTCCAGCCACCGGAGCACCGTGGCCGTGGCGGTGTGGGCAGCCGGTTCGGCGGGATAGCCGTAAATCCCGGTGGAGATGGCGGGAAAGGCGATGCTGTGGATCTCATGGGCCCTCGCCACCTCCAGAGAGGTGCGGTAGCAGCTTGCCAGCAGATCCGCCTCATTGCCCCGTCCCCGGTAAATCGGGCCCACCGTGTGGATCACCCAGCGGGCGGGCAGACGGTATCCCTTCGTGATCTTAGCGTCTCCGGTGGCGCAGCCGCCCAGCGTCCTGCACTCCTTCACCAGATCCGGCCCTGCCGCCCGGTGGATGGCGCCGTCCACGCCTCCCCCGCCCAGCAGACTGCTGTTGGCGGCATTCACGATGCAGTCGCAGGTCAGGCGGGTGATGTCCCCCTGTATGACCTGAATCTTCTCCTTCGCTTCCATGTGGCTCCTCCTCCTTGCCGCGTCCCGGGGGCAAAGCCGGCAGGTGCCCTTTCCTGCCCCAGGCCGCCTCTCCGGGCTGCATTTCCTATTCTACCATACCGTAAACAGATTTTCAAACCGGACCTCTTTTCCCCTGGCCGCTCCGGAACGCCCCCGGGGCACTGCCCTGGCGGGTTCAGATACACTTGCGGTTGACTTCTGCTCCAGGGCATAGTATGCTGGAGACCGTACCCGACCCCCTGTACGAATTTTCTCAGATACTGGAAAGGAGGTCCTGTCCCTTGGTTGGACGCACCCATGGGGCAGCCGGTCTCTGTGCCGGAGCTGCCCTCACCCTCAGCGGAAATCTGGACATCACCGCCGCCATTGTGGTGACGGCCCAGACCTTCACCGGCGCGCTGCTGCCGGACCTGGACCAGCGCAACAGCACCATCTCCCAGGCGGTCCGCCCGGTGAGCATGGTGGTCCGTACCGTGCTGAGACACCGCAAGGTGCTTCACGACCCCGCCCTCTACGCCCTGCTCTACGGTCTCCTCTGGATCTGCCGGCGGGAGATCGCCCTCTTCTGGGCCCCCCTCTTCCTGGGCATCGCCAGCCACCTGCTTCTGGACGCCTGCAATCCCTCGGGAATTCCCCTCGTCTACCCGGCAAAAATGTGGCGTCTGCACCTGCTGCGCATCCGCACCGGGAGCCGGTCAGACCGGGTCCTGGGAACTGTTTTCTCCACCGCGGCTGTCCTGCTCTTTCTCGGCTGGGGCCTGCTCCGGCTGGGCTGAATCACCGCTCCTCCGCTCTCCGGCGGAGGAGTTTCGAGTTTTCCGGGGCTTTTCCCGGGGACAGTCCGGGGGGCGGGGCTCAGAATCCCACCTGCTTCAGCTCCTGGTACAGACTCCGGCGGCCGGGGTAGCGGGTGCGCCAGCTGCGCACCAGGGCCCGGGCCTGCTCTTCACCTCCGGGAAGTTCCTTCAGGCACACCAGGGACTCCGCCACGGCATGGTAGGCCTTCCGGTTCATGGCCCGGTACACCGTCTCGTCCAGAAGCCGGGCGTAGAGGGACAGAACCTGCTCCGGAGCACACTGCGCCACCCTCTTCCCGTAGCGGTCCAGCAGAGCCAGGCTGGGTTTTTCCACAATCTCCGCCAGCAGCTCCTCCAGCTGCCCGTCCCACTCCAGCAGCTCCAGCCGGCTCCGCTGCCAGCGGGGATCCGCCAGGATCCGGTTCATGGTGGTCCGCCACTGCCCGGAGGGGGTGAGCTTCTTCAGCAGCTTCACGTCATCCAGATCCCCCGCTCCGTACTCCAGCACCAGCCGGTTCAGCTCCTCCCGCTGCATGTCCTCCCTGCCGGCATGTCCGTACAGTCCGATGAGCTGCCGGGTGCAGATCTCTTCCTGGACCCGGTTCCCCCATTCCTGGGCTCTGGCCTGGATCACCAGGCAGATCGCCCCCTCCAGATTCCCGTCCTCCAGCGCCAGGTCCGTTCTCCAGCGGAGCACCACCAGCGTGTTCTTATAGGGCTTCAGGTTCTCCTCCATGGCCTCCCGGCCCATGCCCAGCTTCTTCAGAACGGCCATGCGGAGGGTCATCAGGGCTGAATCCGGCTCCTCCCCCAGCTCCCTGACCCAGCTGTCCATGACGGTGAGACCCCACTTCAGCAGATCCGGATCCCACTGGTCAGAGAAGATCACGTTCTCCACAAAGGGCCGCAGTTCCCTCCTCACCCGCACAAACCAGGTGAACATCTCCTCCTGCAGCCGGTGGTCTCCGAAGCGGATCAGGAACTTCCAGTCCTTCTCACACTCCAGTACCATCTTCTGCACAGGGTTCTCCCCCCTGCTCAGCATGCCGGAGCCGGTCCGGCTCCCCCGGACCTTCCCCATACCCGTCTCAAAGACGGCGCAGACCAGGAGGAAAATCTCCCGGAAGGACCCGGCCTCCATTCTGGCGGGGATCTCCCGGCGGAGGAGAGCGGTGAGGCCGGCCCCCAATGCCTCCAGCGCGGAGCGGGTGGCGGGATGGCAGGCCTCCCCCATGGCCCGGATTTCCTCCTCCAGTGTCTCCAGAGTGGGCAGAACAGCAGATGGTCGCATCCGCTGGAGGACCATCTTCTCCACATCGGGGTCATTCTCCCCCAGGTCCAGGAGAATGGACTCCAGCATCTCCCGGGGCATGGTCCGGACCAGCTTCCGCCAGTTCCCCTCTCCCCGGGGTTCCTCCCCGGGAGCAGCAGAAGTCCCGGGTTCCGCAGGCGTCTCCTCCTCCAGGCCCTCCAGCAGTTCCGGCGTCTCCTCCAGACCACAGAGCACCGCCGCCACATGGCGGCACCTGCCCTCTCCGCCCTCCGGACAGCTGCAGGTCCCCAGGGCCGGCTCCCCGCCAGACAGGGGGATCTTCACCTCCTGCTCCTCCAGATCCGTGACCCGGGCAAGGATAAAGTGCTCCTCCCGGCGCAGGTCCTCCACACAGCCCTCCCGCCAGTAGATCCGGCCCTGTTCCAGCGTCCTTGAATCAAACCTGTCCTTCCAGTTTCCCTTCACCGCGCAGGCCTCCTTCCTCTGCCCGGCCCGCTGCACCGCCAGCAATGGCCGGGCCGCCCCGGAATCCGGTTGGAGATCCCCTCCGGGGACCCCCCGGCTCCGGCTGCTCCCTGCCTTCCAGTATGGCAGAAAATCCCTCCGTTTGCAAGAGATTTTGCCCACATCCCTTCCCGGTCTCCGGGACCCGCCAGCGTCTTCCAGGGCAGGCATCCCCCCTCCGGGGTGCTGCGGCAGATTTTCCCGCCCTCCCCACCTGGGACTCCGCCTTGGCCCGGATGTCCCCCCTCTCCCAGGAAATCCGCTCTGTCCGGCCGCCCCGGTGCCGGGCTGCGCTGCCCTCCGGGGGGAGCATCCATCCGCGTTCCGGATCGATCCATCCGGATTTCTGATTTTACTTCTGCGCCGGGACGTGGTATTCTGGAACCACAGCAAAGATCCGGATCACCGGAGCAGAGGGGCCCGGGAGAGATTTCGCAGATCTGGGGAGGGAGAGCCATGATACGGGATGATCTGGACTGCGTCCTGGCGGTGGCAGAGGAACAGAATCTGACCCGGGCAGCCAGAAAGCTGTTCATGAGCCAGCCCTCACTCACCGCCCATCTGAACCGGCTGGAGGAGGAGCTGGGAGTCCGCCTCTTCGACCGCACTGTCAGCCCGGTGCGCATCACCCGGGCAGGTTCCCTGTACATCCGCCGCATGAAGGAGATCCAGCGCCAGTCGGACTGCCTGGTCA
The DNA here is from genome assembly GCA_964468565.1 of uncultured Oscillospiraceae bacterium. Taxonomy (GTDB): domain Bacteria; phylum Bacillota; class Clostridia; order Oscillospirales; family Oscillospiraceae; genus Lawsonibacter. The sequence goes on from CAYXVN010000009.1 coordinate 7,691, forward strand.
GCGAACTGCGGCAGCTGGCGACCCGGGAGACCGTCTTCACCTTCGGCATCGGGTCCACCCGGGGCAGTCACTGGCTGCCCTCCATCCTGCCGGAATTCTGTGCCCTCCATCCCCATGTCACCCTCCAGCTGCAGGAGAGGGGAGAGGATTTCCTGGAGGACGGGGTGCGCAGAGGGGAGATCGACCTGGCGGTGGGAGCGCTCAACACCAGTTACCCGGAACTCACCTACGAGGATCTGGCGGAGGAAGTGATCCTTCTGGCCATACCCCGCTCCTATCCCTGCGTGAGCCATCTGAAGCCCTGGGAGGCAACTCCCTCCAGCCCCTGCTTCCTCCGGGCCGGAGAGGTGGGAACCATTCCCTTCCTGCTGCCCTACCCGGGCAGCGGCTTCTACCGCTGCGCCACCATGCTGCTGGAACAGGCGGGGCTCCAGCCCGGACGGGAGGTCCGCTACGGCAATATGAACACCGCCTATCAGCTGGCAGGCAGAGGTGTGGGGGCCCTGTTTCTCACGCCGGCCCTGTTTCTCACCCTCTACCCGGAAGTTCAGAGCAGCCTGGCCTTCTGCTCTTTGCAGAATCCGCCCTTCTCCCGCCGCAGCGTGGCGGGGTTCCGCCCGGAACACCCCCGGCCCGATCTGATTCAGGACATGATCCGGCTGATCCGGGAGCGGGTGCTGCCGGATCTGGATCGCCAGAATGAGAAAGGAGAGATCTCCAGATGAAAATCACCTCCATGGAACCGGTTCCCGCCGGGCGGTATCTCTTCCTGCGGCTGCACACCGATGCAGGCATCACGGGCATCGGGGAGGCGGGTGCCTGGGGCTACCTGGACGGCGTGGCCGGCGTCCTCCGGAAGCTGGAAGACTACATTGTCGGGCAGGATCCCATGCGCATCGAGCACCACTGGCAGTACATGTACCGAAGCATGTACTTCCGGGGCAGCATCCTCCTCAGCGCCATCTCCGCCATCGACATCGCCCTCTGGGACATCAAGGGCAAGGCCCTGGGGGTTCCCGTCTACGAACTGCTGGGAGGAAAATGCCGGGACAAAGTGCGCACCTACCCCGCCATCTTCAGGTTCACCCCGGAGGAGATGGGCCAGGCCTGCCGTGACGTGCAGCGCCAGGGCTTCACAGCCGCCCGGCTCATGATCACCGGTGATGCGAAAAAGGCGACTGCGGACTACGAGGACGGCATCTTCAGCCACCGGGTTGCCAGGCAGATTGCCAGGGTGAAGGCCTGCCGGGAAGCGGTGGGAGATGACTTCGATCTCATCCTGGAAGTGCACCGCAGCATGAGCCCCATGGACGCCATCGCCTTTGCCAGAGGCGTGGAGGAGTACCGGCCCCTCTTCCTGGAGGATCCCATTCCCCCGGACAGCAACGCCGCCATGGCCGACGTGGCCTCCCGCACTTCCATCCCCGTGGCCTCCGGAGAGCGCTTCATCAGCATTCAGGAGTTTGAGGATCTGCTGAGCCGGGGCGGTGCCCGCTACGTGCGCCCGGATGTCTGCGCCCTGGGCGGCATCACCCCCAGCAGGAAGGTGGCCGCCATTGCGGAGAGCCATTATGCGCAGATCGTCCCCCACAATCCCCTTGGCCCTGTCTCCACCGCCGCCTGCCTGCAGCTGGACGCCGCCGTCCCCAATGTGGGCATTCAGGAGTTCCCCAGCTTCTACCTGCAGGGCAACGAGGCTGAAATGATCACCCAGCCTCTGGAACTGGACCGGGGGTATCTGGTGATCCCCGACCGTCCCGGCATCGGCATCCAACTGGCGGATGACATCCAGAAGAAGTTTCCCCCAAAGCAGCGCAGCATCCGCTGCCAGACCGCTTACGACGGCTCCGTCTGGGACCTGTAGTGCCCTTCCGGGGTCCCGCTCCGGAGGTCCGGGAGAAGGGGATTTCCCTCCCGGTCCGGCAGTACACAGATCTCCGCCGGCCGGACCACCACCCCAAATGCCAAAACGCCCCGCGTCCCCCCTCCGAAGGGAGGAGACGCGGGGCTTTGCGCTGTTTCCGGCAGTTCCCCCGGATCTGCCTGAGCCGGCCCCCCGGCAGCGGCACGCCCAGGGGCCGGGTGGATCCCTCAGAAGTTCACCACATGGACGGGGGAGCCGGCCAGGAAGGCCCGGGCATTTTCCACCGAGCAGTCCATGATCCTCTGGCGGCTCTCCCTGGGCGCCCAGGAGATGTGGGGGGTGAGAATGCAGTTTCTGGCCTTCAGCAGCGGGTTGTCCGGCCGGATGGGCTCCGTGCTCACCACATCCAGCGCCGCAGCCGCCAGCTTGCCGCAGTTGAGAGCCTGGGCCACGTCCTCCTCAACGATGAGCTGCCCCCGGGCGTTGTTGATCAGGATGGCTCCGTCCTTCATACGGGCAATGGTGTCCCGGCAGATAAGGCCGGTGTTCTCCGGAGTCAGGTTACAGTGCAGGGTGATCACGTCCGACTCCGCCAGCAGGGTATCCAGATCCACATAGTCGGCAATGGCCCGGCCGCTGTCCTGGGGACAGGGGTCACAGGCCAGGATCTTCATGCCCAGGGCCTTCGCCACCCGGCCCTCCGCCTGGCCGATGCGGCCGAACCCGATAATCCCCATGGTTCTGCCCTCCAGTTCCATCAGAGGATAGTCCCAGTAGCAGAAATCCGGGCACTCTGCCCAGCGCCCGGCGTGAACCGTGGCATCGTGGTGGCCGATGTGGTGGCAGACCTCCAGCAGCAGGGCGATGGAGAACTGACTCACCGAAGCCGTGCCATAGGCGGGAACGTTGCAGACGGGAATGCCCCGCTCCCGGGCACAGTCGCAGTCCACCACATTGTACCCGGTTGCCAGCACCCCGATGAACCTGAGGGCCGGGCACTGCTCCAGAACCGCCCGGCGGATGGGGGTCTTGTTGGTGTAGAGCATCTCCGCATCCCCGATGCGGCGGGCAATTTCAGCATCGTCGTCCGGGGTGCGCTCGTAGACCGTCAGCTCCCCCAGAGCGGCCAGAGCGTCCCAGCTCAGATCGCCGGGATTCTCCGTATATCCGTCCAGCACGATGATTTTCATGGGAAGACCTCCTTGATCATGGTTTGGTCCGGTTCCCGGCAGCGCCACGCCAGCCTGCACAGCTCCTTCGCCACCGGCAGATGTTCTGCTCACATTATAAGGTGGTATCCTCCTGAGGGCAAGCATCTCCTCTTCCGGATCCAGAGACAGATGCCTCCCCTTGAGGGGGAATGATAGGGGAACGCCGTGACCGGGCAAATCCAGTCCCGGCGCGTTCAGGCCGTTGCCAGGTAACCTGCGCCTCTCCTCGGCTCGTGACCCCTGCAGGAGCGCAGCCGGAAGAGAGGGGGAGAGCAGAAGGCGGATTCTCCCGGGAGGGCCGTCAGACTTCCTCCTCCGGTCCTTTTTCCGCCTGACCGTTCTGGAGAAAACCTTATAATGGTGTGGATGGATCCCACAGTCAGGAGGATGCGATATGGAACTGCATCAGATGAGCAACAGCCCGGAACTGCTGCAGAAGGCACAGGCGCGCAGACCCATCCTGCAGCACCGCCAGGTGGAACCGGTCAGGGCCTTCCTCCGGCGGCCGCAGGGAGAGCAGCCCATCTCTCTGTCTGAACTGCCCCAGCTGCCCCTGGGACGGGGTGATCGGGTCTGCCTGGACTTTGGCACCCACCTGGTGGGAAGGCTCCGTCCGGGACTGGCCTCCTCCGGCAGCCATCCGGATGCCCCCGCCTTTTTCCGGCTGCGGATGGCGGAAATCCGGAGGGAACCGGAGGAAGAGCCCCAGACCTATCAGGGCCGGGTTTCCCGGAGCTGGATTCAGGAGGAGCAGCTGCGGGTGGATGTGCTCCCTGCCAGGCTGGACCTGCCCCGCCGCTGTGCCTTCCGTTTTATGGAACTGGAAGTTCTGGACACCTCCCCGAAGTACAGCCTTCTCCTGCAGTCCCTCACCTGCACGGCGGAATCCAGCGCAGACTGGAGTGCGGTCCGCACCCCCGCCCTGGCACATCCCCTGCTGCAGCGGGTTCACCGGGCCGCACTGCTGACCCTGGCAGAATGCATGCAGGATGTCTTCGAGGACGGGCCGAAGCGGGATCAGAGACTGTGGATGGGGGACTTCCGTCTCCAGGCCCTGGCAAACTACGCCAGTTTCCGCAATCTGGATCTTGTGGCTCGCTGTCTCTACCTCTTTGGTGGAACCCGTTTCCCGGACGGCCGGATCAGTGCCTGTCTGTTCACAAAACCGGAACCCGCCGCAGATGACACCTGGCTGCCGGATTATGCCCTCTTCTTTCCCGTGACCCTGGAGGAGTACCTGCGGGAGAGCGAGGACCCGGAGATGCTTCGGGATCTCGGCCCCATCGCCCTGGAGCAGATTGACCACGTGCTGGTCTTCTTCGATGACCGCCTCACGGCAGTTCCGGCGGCCTCGGAGGCCACCTTTGTGGACTGGTGCGATGGTCTGGACAGGCGGGCCTGCGCCCAGGCCATTCTGCTCTACGCCCTGCCCTATGCCATCTCCCTGGCACGCCGCATGGGAGACCAGGAGCGGGAACGGCAGCTGAGCGCACTGCGGGGACAGCTGCTGGAGCGGGCCCGCTCTGCATTCTGGGATCCGGAGCTCCGCTTCTTTGTCTCCGGTGGCCAGGTCTCCATCGCCAGTCAGGTGTGGA
>CAYXVN010000009.1:12460-29657 GCA_964468565.1 uncultured Oscillospiraceae bacterium
GAGTCCTGGAATCCGGCCACCCCGGATGCCTCTCCCTACGGCGGCCTGATCGTGAATAGCTTCTGCCACGCCTGGAGCAGTACACCGGTCTTCCTCCTGCAGCAGCTGGCCCAAAGTGACCGGTAATCGCCCGGCATTTCCAGAAGGAACCCCCTCCCGGCTGGGCTTCTCCACAGACCGAACCGGCAGCGAAAACAGGTGCTGCCACACAGTGCTGGAACTTTCGGCGGGAGCGATCCCCGTCCATCGTGGCCACGGGCTGTTGCACTTCCCGGGAAACTGTGCTATCATCAGAATCTGTTTGCCGAAGCGCCTGCGATGGCTCTCCCCACCCCCGCTCTTAGCCCCTCTTGAAAGGGGAAGCAGGATCCCCGGTGGAACCCCCCGTTCCCTGCCGCCGCCCCGGATCCGAAATTTCAAAACGGATGCGCCGTAAAGGCCCAACAAGGAGTGAAGCTCACGTGAAAAAATGCATGTCCCTGATCCTCACCGCCCTTCTGTCCCTGACCATGGTCCTCCCCGCCTTCGCCTGGACAGATTCCCAGATGGAGGCCGCCCAGCGGCTGCACCAGCTGGGGCTGTTTCATGGTACCGGTACCCTGGAGGACGGCAGCCCCAACTTTGAACTGGACCGTGCCCCCTCCCGGGCAGAAGCGGTCACCATGCTGGTTCGCCTGCTGGGCAAGGACAGCGAAGCAAAGAACGGCTCAAATCCCATGCCCTTCACCGATGTCCCCGACTGGGCCACCCCCTACATCGCCTACGCCTTTGCAAACAGCTACACCAAGGGCATTTCGGACACTCTCTTTGATCCGGACACCCCGGTCAGCCCCTCCCAGTATCTCACCCTGGTGCTGCGGGCTCTGGGCTATCAGTCCGAGGTGGACTTCGCCTGGGACAGCGCCTGGACCCTTTCGGATCAGCTGGGCATCACCCACGGGGAGTACGGGGCGGACACTCCCTTCACCCGGGGCGATGTGGCACAGATCTCTTCCGCCGCTCTGGACACCACACCCCGCCAGTCTCAGCAGACCCTCCTGGAACTCATCCAGAGCAATGTCCCCGAGCAGCCCTCTCCGGAGGTACCGGAAACGCCTGCTCCTTCCACACCAGGCCAGTCGCTTCCCGAAATTCCGGTGAGCGGAGAGGTCTGGATCCCGAAATCCGGGAAGAAGTATCACTCTGATCCCACCTGTTCCAACATGAAAAACCCCACCAAGGTTACCGTACAGGAGGCCACCAGCCGCGGCTTCACCCCCTGCAGCAGGTGCTGGCAACACTGATCTCTGCCCCAGGCAGGTCAGAAGCCCCGCGTCCCCTCCCCGAAGGAGGCAGACGCGGGGCCTTTTCAGTTCCGGATCCGGGCAGACAGCTTCCTGCAGAGACCTCGGCCCTCCGGGGGGTGAGGCAACGGAACTTCCTCATCCGTAAATCTGCAGCAGGACAACACTGAGTGCCGGCACCTCCTTGCAGACCCGGAAGGGGATTCCCAGCTGTCGGGCCAGGAGAGAAAAGAAGACCTCGGCCCGCCTGTCCTTCCGGGAAATCCGGATGGAGGCGGGACGCTCTCCCAGCCGGATCAGGTTCTGAAGGAAGGTATTGTACATCTCATCTGGCCTGCGGTCGAAGTCCCCCATGTCCTCTGCCAGTAACACCGTTGCGGTCCGGGCATCCACCGCCAGGGGGCAGGAAGGAATGAGGGAGGGATCCTCCTCCACCCCCGCTTCCGGAAAATAGGCTATGGCGCACTCCCAGATGCCCGAAGGGCGGCATTTCCTGACCTTGGCGACAGTTTCCTCATCTGCAGGATGGATATCCGGAAGGATGGGGTCGGTGTGTTCAGGCAGCTCCACATAGGAGATGCGGAACATGCCCGCATCCAGTTCGGTGATAAGGGGCACCATTTCCCCGGGCCCGTCCACCATGGCGAATACCATTCCGCCATGGCCACCTGTCCGCCTGTTCCGCTCCTCACTTCCCATGCTCACAAAAAGGGCAGCCCGCAAAGCGGCCATCATGTTTTCGGCATCTCTTTCCTCCGAAATGGGTTCCGGCCGCCGCATGGGAATCTGTCGGAAGAAACAGGGAAGCTGGCTGGGCCCGGTTAACCGGACGTGCAGTTTCTTTGCAAAGAACTTCGCATCCCAGACCATGTCCTTCCCCGCTCCTTCAACGCCGTATGCGCACTGCAGGGAGTCGAGCCCGAGGACAGACAGGATCTCAAAGACATTGTGGGACGAGGAATCCTGACAGGCCTCCAGCAGGTCGTAGTAGCTGTTGATTCCGGATTGCCCCACATGGACTTCCAGAGTCACAAACCTGTTCCCCCTGCCCATGACCGAGCAGTATCCGATCTGACCGTCCGGCAGCTGGACAGCAAACAGCTGCTGATCCGTATGATGCTTCCAGAGTCCGGTCTCCCAGAACCGGAAGGCAAGATCATACATCTTCTCTTTCATGTCCAGACTCAGCATGGTGAAACACCTCTCCCCGAGATTCTGTTCGCCGACCCTCCTGGATCTGGACGGAGGGGCGGAGTGCTCCCCTGGCGATGGCAGCCCGGCTCCCTCTCCCTCCGGGAGAGGGGCCGGTCTGCCGCCGCACCGGGACCGGGCTCTGCCCCCTGAAGCATCAGGTCAGGACAGATCCCAGTACTTCATGCATTTGCGGATCTTGGCCGCCACATCCCTGGGGATGTCGGGGTGGGACAGCAGAGAAGCAGCCAGCATCTGGATCTCCGGAGGAAAACTGCGCATGGTATCAAGATCCGCAGCGCGGATCAGGTGGTAGAAATCCTCTATGGTATCCTCAATCTCATCGTCACCCTGGGCCTCTTTGCCCGTGGTCAGTTTCAGGATTGCTTCATTGAGCTCCGGCAGGTCATCCGACACCTGCATGGGTACCCCCGTCTGGCGGGCAAGGAGGGAGAAGAAGGTCTGGCCCCGCTGGTCATCGCTGTGGACCCGGATGACGGCGGGCCTCTTTTTGATCTCGATCATCCTCTCAATGAACTCCCGGTACATCTCGTCCGGTTCCCCATCGAAGTCCCCGAGGCAGACGATGGGAAGGGTCATTTCGGTCTTCGGATTGACGGCAACGGGCATGGAGGGGATGAAGGCCGGATTGTCCCTGATGATGCTCATGGAAAAGTACGCCATGCCGCAGTCCCAGGTCTCCGAAGCCCTGTACCGCTTCAGCCGGGCCAGAGTGAACTCGTCAATGGGCTGAATCTCCGGCATCACCGGCTCCACATAATCGGGAATCGTGTCAGTGGTGACACTGAAGGCTCCCGGAGCGATCTCTGTGAGCACCGTGATCGGGTCACCCGGGTTACATACGGGAAACAGGTCCATACCATCCCAGAACGGTGTTGACAATCCCTTTCCCCTGCCCCTGGAACTGACGAAGATGGCCGCCCGCAGACATGCCAACAGCACCTCGGCATCTGCCTCCTCCACGATGGGCTGGGGGCGCTGCATGGGAACGAAGAGATCAAAGTGGGGATACTTCAGGGGGCCCCTCAGCTGAATGTGACGGGCCCTGGCATCCGCCTTGGCATCCGCGATCTGTTCGTCCCAGCAGTAGTCATCAAAGATGCACTGCAGACAGCTCTGCCCCATACCCGGAATGAGAGCAAAAGCATCAATGTCCGCATCATCCGAATCCGATTCCAGCAGGTCAAAGTAGGTACTGATTCCTTCCTGGCCGATGTACACCGCCAGGGCCACGTGCTCTCCCTGCAGGCCCATGACACAGCAGTATCCGATCCTGCCATCGGGGAGCGTCACCCCAAACAGCTGCTGATCTCTCAGCTTCTTCCAGAGCTTCGTTGCCTTATACTGATAGGCGGTATCAAACAGCCTCGTTTTGGTTTCTGCACTCAGCATGGTGAAACACCTCTTGATGGTTGGGATTCCAGTCCCGCAGAGCAGACCTGCTCCCGCACCCGGACCGGGGGTTCATCTCCCCCGCCCGGACAAAGAGACCGGCAGGTGAGCCGATACGCCAGGGGAACAGTTCCTGCCCCCCGTCGGCCACCGATTCTGGGCCCAACTATAGCAGAATTCCGTATTGGATGCAACAGCTTTCTGCGCAAATGTTCCCCCGAAATTCCGGAGGCCGCTCGCCCCCGTCTTATGCCCGGAGCCGGCCGGAGTCAGAATAAGCCGGAGGGCATCCCCCTTCGGGGGCCCTCCGGCGCTTATGTCAGGAAGGTGTGCTGGAACTGCTCTGGGGGGAGCTTCCGGCAGGGCTGCTGCTGCCGGAGGTCCCGTTCTGATTCTGGTTTCTGTTCGTGATCGCTGCCGGATCCACCGGAGGCACGTCCGTCAGGGAGTAGCCCTGCTCCTGGATGTCGTAGCGGCCCTGGAGGCTGGAGACGAAGTCCTGGTAGACCACATCCCGCCCGGTACGCACCGATTCCAGCTTTGCCCTGGTCAGATCCACGGAGAGGTCTCCCTCCGGCGTCACCGTCAGGTTGGGGAAGGTAATGTAATAGAACCCGTAATCGTTCAGGAGTACTTCGGAGTTGCTGACCACCGTCAGGGGCACGGCATACACAAGGCCCAGAATGTTGGTATTGGTATCCGTATAGCCCTCCTTAAGGGTCATCAGGTAGGTCTCCGCCAGGCTGATCTCCCCGGTGGTCAGAATGAAGTCCCCGCCGTAGGAGAACTCCACCCCCATGCTGCTGAGCACGTCCGGAGCCGAGGCATCCGCCAGGGCCTCGTCCAGAACCTTCGTCGCCTCATCCTGCAGCTGCTGCATGCCGTCCGTGGAGATCTCCGCGGTGGACTGCACATAGGCCTCCAGCCCGGAGACTGTATAGGTCTGTTCCGTGATGGAGATCACATACCCGTTCTCCGCCGCCTCCTGCTCATCGAAGACGGCGGTTACGGTCACCACGTCCCCGTTGTGCAGCTGCTCCGTGGGTTCCGCCTCCAGGGTAATGCCCCGCAGGAAGGCATCCTGGGAGTGGTTCAGCACTTCCGCCTTCCCATAGGGATCCACACCGCTGAAGACCACCTCCACCTCCTGGAAGGCGTCCACCTCAACGGGCTCCGGCACGGAGGAGGAGCTGCTGGAAGAACTTCCGGAGGAACTGCTGCTGCCGCTGGAACTCACTGAAGAGGAACTGCTCTCACTGCCGGATCCAAAGGGGATCACCCCCAAGGACCGCAGAGCAAAGGTGGATACGGCAATCAGGAGAACCAGAACCACCCCCACACAGATGACGATGCTGACGGTGCTGCCCCGGTTCTTCTGCTTTCCCGCAGGAGCGGGTTCCGGGGGTGTCTGGCTCCGGGCGGCGGAGCCGGCTCCGCTGCCCTCCCCCCTCTTCCCGGGCTCCGGTTTCCCCTCGGGCTGCTCCCAGGACTCCTCTTCCTCTGCGGCCCGGGCCTCCGCCTCCAGCTGTTCCTGGCGGTGGCGGGCCTCCTCACGCTGACGTCTTCTGCGGTTTGCCTCCTGCTGGAGCCGCTCCTGCTCCTGCCGGTGCATCTCCTGTTCCTGGCGCCACTCCTCCATCTCGGCCTGGTCCTGGTGCCCGTTCTCCTCCCAGGACCGCTCCACCTGGGCCTTCTCCCTGCGGATCAGGGTCTCTTCGCAGGCGGCCTCAAAACGGGTCCTGGCATCCGGGACTCCCTGATCCTGGGCCTGTTTCAGCCAGCGCATGGCCTTCCCCTGGCTGCAGGGCAGATTGTCCCCCGTGGAGTACCGGACTGCCAGGCTGAGCATGGCCTCGCCGCCTCCGGTCTCCGCCGCCAGGGCAAAGAGCCGCTCGGCCTCCTCCATGTCTTTGGTGACGCCCCGGCCCTGGGCACAGCAAACCGCCAGTTCCTCGATGGCATCGGTCATGCCCTGCTCGGCGGCCCCCTGCAGCAGTTCCACCGCCTCGGCATCCCGGTGCTGGGACAGGCGCAGGCGGGCAAGTTCCAGGCAGGCACCCGGATGCCCCGCATCCGAGGCAAGGGTCAGGTAGCGCTCAATGTCCCCCTCACTGCCCTGGACCTGATGCGACCGGAAGTAGAGGGCCACCTGATACTGTACGTCCGGGTCCCCCTCCTCCGCCCGCTCGCACCACTCCGGAAGGGTCATGCTGCTCAGCTCCGGCAGCTCCGGATGGTCTGAAGACCACTCCTTCTCCGGCTCCGGCATGGGAACCGGCGTGACACGGGGCGGCGCATCCGGTTCCGGGTCAGGATCCGGGTCCGGATTGAACTCCGGGTCGGAGGGGGGAACGGGCACCGGCTCCTCCTTCAGCTTCGGATCTGCAGCTCTGCCTGAGGTCAGTTTCTGCAGCCGGTCTCTGGCCCCACTGTGTCCCTGGCTGGCTGCCTTGCTCAGCCAGAGCTCCGCCTGTTCCCGGTCGCCTTTTACCCCGTCCCCATTCAGATAGCACAGACCCAGCTGGTACTGGACCTCCGGGTCGCTCTGATTGCCTGCAAGCAGGTTTCTGAAGCGGGTTTTTCTGTCTGCCTTGCCCATTTCGACCTTCCTTCCCTTATCCGCCTGCGGCGGAAGAATTCCGGCGTGTCTCACGCCGGCAGGGGATTTCATTTTCTGTCCGGCCCTGTTCCGGACTCCGGAGCCCTATGGCTCTCCCCCATCCGGAGGTTCGGCCGGCTCTCCTTCGTGGACCGGAATGCCCTGGGGGTACTCCGGCAGGACCGCCTCCTCCCCCACATGGGTGTGGGTGATGCGCAGGGCAGAGACGGTAAGCCAGCGGAAAAAGTCCACATAGTACTGATCCGGCAGATCCCGTACCACTCCGCCCGGAGCAAGGCGCATCAGGGAGCGGTAACGGATCTCCTCCGGCACCCCCACGGCAACGAATTCGGTGTGCAGGGGGCGGTGATCCATCCACTCCCGCAGTTCCCCCGCTGCCGTCTCCACCAGCTCCGGACTGCGGGTGTCGTCCCCGCTGCTCAGCACCACCAGCCACGGGGTGAACCAGCTGACACCGGTGTCCTCGTAGCGCCCCAGCCGGTGACGCAGGCTGTCCAGGGCGGTCCGCACCCCATCCGCCAGGGGCCGCTCCCCGGTGGCAATCATCACCGGCCGGGCCACCTGGTGGGGATGGGCAAACTCCACGTACACACCGGCCTGGGCACCTCCAAAGGAGAGCACACACATCTCCACCGAAAGCCGGGCCACCATATTGCGTCCCAGCTTGAAGCAGAGGTAGCGGACCCCATCCGCCAGCCGGTCCAGCCGCTTATCCCGCCGCATGGAAAAGGAGCTGTCCACGCAGATCACCATGGGAAGGCGGGGCTCAGGATTGCTCAGCAGTTCCTCTTCGTCTTTCAGGTAATCCCCGGGGGAGATGGGAAGATACTTGTCTCTCTTGCTCATGGTCATCTCCTTCTCCCTCAGCCCCCGGTGCGGGTGCGGCAGGCGGGGCACAGTGCGGGAATCTCCGCCTTATTCAGCCGCTCCAGGGACTGGCGGCGCATGCGGAACACCTTCCCGCAGGAGCAGAGAACCCGGGGATAGGCCTGATCAAAACACTCCTGGCTGCAGTAGGAGCGCAGCCTGCGCTTCTTCAGATCCTGGGCAAAGCCGCCATCCACCGGAACGGTCTTTCCACAGTTGGCACAGACGGTGGACACCCGGCGGCAGGAGGGGCACAGGGCCTGGGGGTTGCCCCAGCGCTTGCCCATCCAGGCGGCCGTATCCGTCTGGAAGAATGCCCCGCACTTGGGACACACCACCATCCGGGTCCTGCGGCGGAAATTGTGCCGCATCTGCCGGTGGATGTCGCAGAGCACCGGAAGACCCCGGGCCTCCAGGGAGAGCTTCTCCCCCTCCGGCAGGAGGAACTTTCTGCGGCAGTCCCGGCAGACCGCCTCCACCAGAGCATCTCCGGTCCTCCGGTCCCGGGTACCCGACAGGACGAAGATCTGGTCCGGAAACAGGTCCGCACTGGCCTGATCCTCTTCCAGCACAGCCAGGTAATCGTCCAGAAGGTCACACCACTGGGGCAGGGTCCTGCGGTGGTGCCCGGTAAAGGTCTCCGTAAAGGCATCCCGGATCCATTTGGGGGTGGACAGCCACAGGCTGCGCCAGCGGCCGGCGGGGGAGCGCAGGGGACCCGGAATCTTCCGGGGATCCGGCTCATCCTCGCACTCCGCCCAGACAAACCGGCCGGAGACAATCCCCTCCCACAGTTCCGGATGGCTGCCGCTGCGGCTCTCAAAGGGAGAGTGACCCAGCATAAGGATCTGAAACAGAAACACCGCCATGGCCCAGTCCTGTCCCTCCGGGGTCCAGACAATCCGCTCCGGAAGGACCCCCGTCCGGATGCATTCTCTGAGAACTTCCGGCGGCAGGTAGATGTCCGCTCCCGCAGGGGCGTCCTCCCCCTCCATCTGACAGCGCTCACAGTCCAGCAGGACGAGAGTCCCCTCTGCGGTAAAGCGGAAGCTGTGGGGATCCGGCGCTCCCAGGAGAATGCCCTCCTCTTCCAGGGTCACCACCAGTTCAACCACTTCCCGGGCCAGCTTCACCAGCGACACGCGGTTCCACTTCTGCCGGGGCAGGCTCTGCACCGCCACACCGGAGTGAAAGATCATGTTGTTCAGTTCCATCCCCTGGGGCAGGGGCATGACGTAGCCGGCCAGCTTCCCCTCCGGAGTGCGCAGCAGACTCTCCGGCCAGCACAGCTGTTTCATGGCGGGACTGGAGTCCATCATCCGCTCCAGCTTATGCGCCAGAGCGTCCGTCATGGTGCCCCGGGGGAACAGCCGGGCAAGGCGGTCCGGTGCGTCCTCCAGGGTGGCATACACCCCGCCGCTCTCGCCGGTAAACCAGCGCCCCAGCCGGATGGGCTGCGGGCCATTCCCCATGCCGGGAACCACCTCTTCCAGCTGCTCCAGTAAGGGATCCGGCTTTACCTCCGGCCCGTTCAGAATGTTCCGCCCGCCGTTGTAGGCATTTTCGAAGTCCTCCACCGACTTGGGATACTCCCCGATGAAGGAATTCCTGGTCGCCTCTTCCTCCTCCAGCAGAGGGCCGTCGGTATCCTCCTCCACCGGAATGGGAGAAGTCAGACCCTCCAGATAGGGGAGCATGGGGAATGGACTCAGCATGGCCTGGTAGATGGGCCAGGTCTCCCGGAAGAACAGCAGATTGTCGTCCTCCGTGATCATGGCAGCCACCAGGTTGCAGGTGGAAGCCCGCGCCAGAATGCGCCCCAGCTTCCGGTCCCGGGTGAGCACCAGAAACCGGGTCTCCGGGCTGCTCTCCGCCCGCCAGATCAGAGCCTCCCAGGGGCTGTTCATGCGCCCTCCCTCCGGAGTGGCCCCGGAGGTGATGCGCAGACCGTAATTGCGCCTGCACATGGAGAGGTTCTTCACCATTTTCCCGAAGGGGACCTCCTGCGCTTCGTCTCTGCCCAGCACCAGGTTGAGTTTCTCCTCCGGGTACAGGAGATCCCGGTATACCCCGGGCTCCACATCCGTGACGCAGCGCTGTCTGCGGTACAGACTGTAGACCGATGCCATGTCCATCTCCACCTGGACCGCCGTTTTCCCATTGCGGGAGAACCGCAGCAGGTTTGTGACCCGCCCCATGTTCTTCTCCGTTCCGATCATGGTATCGTCGATGAGGATGACGAAATTTTCCGCCAGGATGGAGATCAGATGGGTGTCCACGTGGGGGATGTTCCCCCGCCGCTCCAGGAGAGTCCGGTCCATGCGGCTCATGGCACTCCAGCGGGGGGACTCCGGCGCCTTCTTCGGCTCCAGTATCCGGTGCTCATCCGGCAGCACCGGATCCGGCTCAATGGCCTTGAACTTGGCATCCAGGCACACACCCACCTCCTGAGTCAGGATGAGGGACACGGTGAGGGTGCGGATGTCCTCACCGCTGTAAATGGTCTCCCCCTTCACCTCCAGCCCCAGGGCCCTGGCGCCCTTTTCCACGGATTTCCTCTGACGCGGGCCGGAGATGCTGTCCCGGAACACCTCCCGGCTCACTTCTCTCAGAGAAACGGGGCTGTCTCCGAAGATCTCTGTGCACTCCTGACGCATACGGGTCCAGTAGAGAACCGGCGGCTCCACGTCCGGGGGACGCCAGTCCGGGTTCCGGTCCAGGCATTCCGTCAGGTCCGAGGCCAGGAGAAGAAAGTTCTGCCAGTCCGGCACCTGCCTGCCGGAAGAGGTCAGCGCCCTGGCCACCCTGCGCACCCGCTCCAGCCAGGTGAGGTAAACCCCCATCTCCCCGAACACAGGGGGAAAACTCTCGTAGAACCAGCGGCTCTCGTCGCTCTCCCGGCTGCGCAGGCGTCCGTACTCCAGGTACCGGGTGATCCCATCCAGATCCAGAAGGGCATAGGGGTCCTCCGGCATGGGAGGCACCGCCACCTGCCGGTCCAGGTTCTCCTCCTTTTCCTCCTCCGGCTTCCGCAGGCCGGGCTCCCGGAGTTCCAGACGGGCAATCCGGTCCTCCACGATATGAAGGCCCCGCCAGAATCCTGCCTTATCCACACCCCCGACCTGGTGGGCATAGCGAAGGCCCAGCGTCAGGTACATCGTCAGCTGCTCCCGCATGCCGTCCAGCAGACTCTGTCCGGATATTTCCGGGCAGAGCTCCTGTGTCTCTTCCAGTTCCATGCCTTCTCCACTTCCTTCCCAGGATGCCGTTACAGTACAAGAAAAAACCGGAAGTCCTGCAGGGCAGAAGCTTCCGGGTCGATTTACACCCTCTTTGCCCGGCAGCGGGCTGTAACTCTCCCTCTCCGGGAGCCGGAGAGATCAGGAGAAAAGCGGGAAACCACAGGGGATCAGAAAAGAGGCCAAGCCTCAAAACCGAACTGCACGCCCTACGGCCGTTCCATGGTGTCCGGCCGATTACTCAGAAAAAAACGCTGTTTCTTCTTCTCCTGGCTGGGGTAAAATTTGGCCTTGGTCTCCTGGAGGGCCTCTTCGATCGCACCGAAAATCTCCTCCACGTCCTGCTCCGTATACTCATTGGTGGCGCGGTTGGCGCAGTTGCCCAGGATGCGGATCATGTCCAGAATCTTGTTGGTCCGGTACTCGGACATGCGGACAAACTTCTCGCGTTTGGTCTCCTTGTGCTTCGGCTCCTCACCCATGTAGATCTCGTCTTCGTCCATGAAAGTAACACCTCCTGAAAAGTTATCCTTATACTACCACGGGGGTTTGGACCTGTCAACAGCATTTTTCCCGGTTTCCCCCCGGAAAACAGACTCTGCTCCCGAAAATCTGACCGGTTCCGGGGCCACCTGGGTTCCCCTGTCTTTCATTCCCCGGTCCCCTCCAGGCCCGCTTCGCCACTGTTTCAGGGGAAAAACACCCGGCTCTCCCAAACCGGTAACCTGTCCGGCAGCCTGTCTCCGGACCCCTCCCACCGTCTCCGCTCCGCCCTGTTCCGGCCCCCGGCGCCCAATGGCACCTGACCAGGCTGCAGCCGGCAGCATCCTGCCACTGCTCTGTCCCCATGTGGCACCGGGGCCCGGGAGCATGCAGGCGCAGCTCCTGTGCCGGCTCTTCCTGTCCCCTGCAGGAGGTGACCTCTCTGAGAAGCCCGGTTCCCTTCCGCTTCGGAGGGGAGACCGTCTGTTGTCCCAGGGGGCATTGCGACTCCCCCATCTGATCCGCACCCCGGCTCCAGGGCGACCCGGACCGGGAGGCAGACCCCCGCAGAGTTCCTCCGGCTTCCACTTGCACAATCTCCTCTTTCGTGGTACAGTGAAGAAAATCGGCCCATGCGGCAGGGAAACGGAGCAGACCGTCAACATGAACAACTCAGAACTGACAGAACGGGTGAACGCCTCCATGGCCAGGCAGTGTCAGCAGCGGGGCTATGCCTCAACGGTGGACGTGCTGATGGACATCGGGGTCCTGGAGAGAAAGAACTATGAGGCCTGGCGTGCAGGTCGGATCCCATACCTGGAAAAGGTCTGCACCATGAACCTGAACAAGCTGTCCAACGTGCTGCACCAGATGCGGGTGTTCGGGAGACAGGCGGGCCTGAAACCGTCTTACACAGCGTATCGGCATAAGGGGAAAGCTCTTCGCTTCAGCAAGTTCGGCAGACCCGAGGTGGAACAGGCCTACGCCACCCACTGGGTTGCAGACCCCAGCAGAAAGAAGGATGCCGCAGCCCCGGCGGGGAAGGCTCCTTCCCCCAGGGCAAAGGGGACCCAGGAGGGTGGGAAGGAGAATGGGAGGCAGCGAAAACTTCGGCTGGCCTCCGGTTCTCTCCTGAGTCATCCCCCTGGAGGCGACTGCAGCCGGAAGCTCCCGGTCTGGAGCCTGACCGCCCGGCATACTCCCCTCCGGAAGAAGAGATCTCCGGGGAAGGGGACACTCCTTTATATATAGGAGTACTTCTCGCAGTCATATATGATCTCCCCACCTCCTCTCTCCATTTTCCGGAAATATCATCAAAAGAACAGCAGGGCCCGTCCTAAGAGAAGCGGATCTCTTCGGACGGGTCCCAATCTTACAGAGCGTACAGGGGGCTCAGGCCCTCTCCCCGCTCTCCTCGACTTCCTGGGGCTGGGTGGGCGCTTCGCTGACCTCATCGGCTCCGCCGTTTTCTGCGGCGGTCCCGCCGGGGTCGAGGCTTTCCTCGGCGGTTTCGCCGGGTTCTTCCCTGACCTCGCCGGCCTTGCCGGTTTCTTCGGAGGTCCCGCTGGGGGCGGGGCTTTCTTCGTCGGCCTCTCCGGGCACTTCCCCGGCGGGCTCACCACCTGCTTCCCTGACATCGCCGGGGGTTTCCCCGTCATCGCCGGGTGCCTGCGGGACCTCCTCGGGGCTGCGCAGGTAGGCCCAGATCATCTCGTGGAGGCTGCTCCTGCGGCGGTCGGCATTCATCCGGCAGATGGCGAAGTTCACCGCATCCTGGTTCCCCACCAGCACAACCTGGCGCCTGGCGCGGGTGACTGCGGTATAGAGGAGATTGCGCTGGAGGAAGGAGCCCATGGTCCCGAAGATGGGAACCACCACAAAGGGATACTCCCCGCCCTGAGACTTGTGAATCGTGATGGCGATGGCAGGAGTCAGATCCACAGCGTCCTCATAGGTATAGCTCACGACCTGCTCCAGGTCGCCGTCCCGGAAGCGCACATTCATGGCAAAGGCATCCTTGTTGTTGCTGTTGGGAGCGATCCAGGTTACGATGCCCACCTCTCCGTTGGAGACATCCGCGGTGTTGCGGGTCTGCATGACCCGATCTCCCTCCCGGTAGCAGGTGCTGCCCACATACGCCTCCTTCTTCTCGGAGCTGGGGGGATTCACCACATCGTGGAGCTCCCGGTTCAGCACATCTGAGCTCACCTGACCCTTCTGGCGCATGGGGGTCAGGATCTGGATATCTTCCAGCTTGGTCTGGGCACTGGAGGACTCCAGCATCTCCCGGATCGTCTCCGCTCCCTCCTTCTCGTCCCTGCACCCGATGAACTTGAAGGTGTTGTCGTACACCAGTTCCGGAATGCCCAGCCGGATTCTCTGGCTGTTCTCCGCGATCCGGTTCCCGCTCTTCTGGCGGAAAATCTTCGTCAGAGTGACATGGGGGATGTTTGTCACCTCCAGGAGCTGGGCCAGAACGTTGCCCGGCCCCACAGAGGGCAACTGATCCGCATCGCCGACGAATACCAGTTGGATCCCCTCGGGGACATGGCTCATCAGCTCCGCCATCAGGTTTCCCTCCACCATGGAGAACTCATCCACAATCAGCATCCGGGCATTCCTGAGGCTGTCCGGGATGTCCGGGTGCTCGTTCTCCAGGTCGCTCCACTCGTCAGGGCGCAGATCCAGAAGAGAGTGGAGGGTACTGGCATCGTGCTTGGTCTGCGCTGCCATGTGCCGCGCTGCCCGTCCCGTGGGAGCGGCAAGGCAGATGGGATCCGTCCTGTTTTCCCCCTCTTCCTGGGCGAGAATCTTCATCGCCTCGACCAGAAAATAGAGGATGGTCGTCTTTCCGGTCCCGGGACCTCCGGTGATGATGGAGATGCGGTTGAGAAGCCCCATACGGATCGCCTCCTTCTGAAGGGGATCCAGGGTGAGGTTCAGATAGCTCTCCACCTGCCCGATGGCATTGTTGACGGCGCTTTCCGTCCAGGGAGTCTCCCCCCTGTGGCGCACAAAGTGGCTGACGGTCTTCGCCGCGACCTTCTCACAGAGAAAGGCATGCCTGGTATAGACCCGCATCTCACCACCGGCATGGAGCCTCTTCAGCTTGTGCTGATTCAGCATCCCCTCCAGGGCCTCGCGGAACTCCCCTATGGAGACATGATCCTGAATGCCGGCTCTGTTCAGATCTCCCAGTGCACGCCGCTCCAGATCGTGCTGCAGGATGTACATATGGCCTTCCGCCTGCATCTGCCGCATGGTGAAGTTGATGGCACCCTCCAGGCGGGGCACACAGTGGGGGCTGGCTTCCAGGCTGAGTCCCACCTCATCCGCACGGCGGAATCCGAACCCGGTCACCGTACCCAACACATAGGGGTTCTCCCGGACTGCCTTGGCGGCGCCGCTCCCCAGAGCCCTGTAGATGCGCACAATGGTGGGATAGGAGACTCCCCTGGGGGAGAGCATCATGGTCAGCATCTGCAGGGACTGGTTCTTCTGATAGGAGTCGACGATCTGATTGAGCCGGGCCTCGCCGATGCCGGGCAGCTCCAGAAGCTTCTCCGGCTCCTGAGAAAGAACCTCGATGGTGTTCTCTCCGAACGCATCGTAGATCATCTCCGCCGACTTTTTCCCGATCCCCTTCAGGGCATCCGAACTCAGGTAGGCGACAATTTCCTCCCGGGTGCTGCCCACATAGTCCTCGAAAAAGTCAACCTTCAGTTCCAGGAAGCCTGGCTTCTTGGGGTTGGGCACCCAGCTTCCCGACAGGACGAGCTTTGCACCCTGCCTGATGGGCAACCCGGTTCCCACAGCGGCGAAGTAGTAGGGCCCCTCGGTTGCGTCCCTCTTCAGACTGTTCCTGGCGTCTGGAGGGATGTCCTCGATGGTCTCAAACTCAGCGACGACAAAGTTGTCCCGGGTGAAAATTACATAATTGAGTTCAGCCACAATGCTCCTGACGTCTTCGGCTTCGCTTTGCATTTGCAGTACCTCCAAAATGATAAAAAGCTGTTTCCCCGACCCGGACGGCTTACGGAAGGAGAACTGCCGGCGGCAGGCTCTCCCTGAGAAGACCGCTGCTGCGAAACTCCCGGTGGTTTTGCGCTGCCCTGTCCGGTCGGGATTCTCGAGAACGCCATGACCCTCGCTGACTTCATACATACTACGGAGCATTGCTGTTTCCCGAACGTACCATCTGATTTTCCCGCATAGGCCCAGACTCCGTCGTCCCGCTACATACCGCAAATGGCCTGGTTCCCTGCAGATGGCCTGTGGAGGCATTATACAGGAACTGTATGGAAAAAGCAACAGCAATTTCGGAAAACTCCTGTTTGCCCATCCAACATTTCTCCCTTTCCCTGCAGTGCCGGCAGGACGGTCCCGTCTCCCGGGGTTTCCCCTGATTCCCGAACCGACTGAAGGAGGACTCCGGATCCCGGAACAGACTCGGAACAGACCAGGGCAGCGCAGGTCCGGTCCTGTGGATCCAGCTTCTGCTCCATCTGTCCCGGGCATCCCGATCTATACTTCCCCCAACCGGCCCCCTTTCCCTCCCCTGGTCCGACTTTCTGAAGTCTCCCTGCTCTTTCCTGCGGGGGTCTTACACCCCATTGCGGTTGTCCATGCATTTCGCTCCCCTGCCTACGGTCAGGGCCACCGGCAGGCGGAATGCTGCAGAGTGTCGGCACGACACAGAACCCCCTCGACCTAAGGCGACAGATATATCCTGCCTGACATCCTCCTTGTTTCATAACAACACAGGCAATACATCGAACCGTCTGCTGCACCTGGTTCAGCACAACTGCGATCCGGCAGGCCGAAGCCTATGTGCCATTTCCCCTGGAACAGTGTCGTGCCTTTGAGTTGTGTCGTCACGACACAGTCTGGCTGCCAAAGGCCAGCCACCACGCCGGACAGATGAGCTTCCAGTATCTGCATCTGGAATCCGGATTACGCTGTCCCGCCGATTGTGACCCCCTTCGTATTTCCCCCAGGATTTCCACTCGTCAGCCTGTTCTCTCCTGGAAAGAACTGCCGCTTCATCTGATTGTACATGCTTTTCGCCCTTCTGAACCCGGCGAGGAGCGCCAAGGAGGAACCCTGCTTTGTGTCGGCACGACACAGGAAGAGACTGCCCTAAAACGACAGGTGGTTTCGGCTGTGGCATTGTCTTTGTGTCCTGGCGACACAGATGTACATCAGGGCGGCCTCAGTACCTGGCTCTGTTCCGCCATGAGGCTGCAGAGAAAACCGGCCCAGCCACTTCTATGGGATCGAACATTGTGTCGTCACGACACAGAATGAGCATGGGGCAGTTTCCTGTACGTGGTCTGATTCTGGGCCTGTGAAGCCGGACCGGATGATGCGAGGCATCCCCTGGAATGAATTCCAATTCTGGTCTGTGTCGTAACGACACAATCCTGCTGCCGTCACTGATACATTAGAACAGACGAGTCAACCTAAGCCTGCATTTCGAGCCTTCACACCCTTCGATCTTCCAACGTGATCCTTTTCCCACTCGATCTCCTAAGCGCGCTTACTCCGATGTACTTCTGATCGTCTTCTGCGTTTCGGCAATCCTTTCGCTCTTCTGATCCCGGAAGGGCCATCAAAGAACGGAACCTATCATTGTGTCGGCACGACACAGAAGATCCGCATACAACGCGGCAGACACTTCGCACCTTGACATTGACTTTGTGTCGTGACGACACAGAATGAACATGGGGCAGTTCCCCTGTACGCGGTTTGGCTCTGAGCCCATAAAGACAGATTGGACAATACGAGGCACTTGCCTCAGTGTAATGGCATCTTTGGTTTGTGTCGTAACGACACAAATCCTACTGACGTCACCCACACATTAGACCTAGTGAGTAAACTGAAGCCAATGCATTAGACCCTCAGTTCCTGTAACTTGCCAACGGGATCCTTTTCTCACTCGATCTCCCTGTCCCTCCTCACTCTGCAGAACGACGATTCGTCTCATCCGGTTTGCATACCCTTCGCGCTTCTGATCCCGGAAGGGACCTTCGATAAGCGAGCCCACTCATTGTGTCGGCACGACACAGAAGATCCGCATACAACGCGGCAGACACTTCGCA
>CAYXVN010000009.1:29757-30755 GCA_964468565.1 uncultured Oscillospiraceae bacterium
TGTACGCGGTTTGGCTCTGAGCCCATAAAGACAGATTGGACAATACGAGGCACTTCCCCCAGTGTAAAGGCATCTTTGGCTCGTGTCATCACGACACCATCCGACAGCCATCCTCCGCACCCCCACACCTGGGAACGGAATCCCAGTAACTGCATCAGATTCCTGCGCACGTTTATTCGCCAGGCCTGGCTGTGGATGTCCTTCGTCATTTGATCCAGGAAAGAAGCAACAGCAGGCGTGCCCATCCATTGTGTCATCACGACACAAAGAAGTTGCCCAGGAAAAATGGACCCGTCCCCTTGTGGGGAGATTTTTGATGCCCTCCTACGATGTCAGAGTGGCATGGGCACCCTCAACCGAATAGAGCAGAATGGCTTTAGGAGCAGAGAGCAGGCAGGGGCAAGGGAAGTCCGGCAGGTTGTGTCGTGACGACACAGAGAACGAAAGGGGCAGTCTCCCCCCGGCTTTGATCAGCGACGATGCAGCCAGGCCGGACGGATCGACCCCAACATAGGCAGCGGTCCTTCAACACATGCAACCTGTGATCCTTTTTCGCCTGATCTCCGTATGCCTGCCGGACGCTGCCAGCGAATGTCTTATCGGCATATCCTGATCGGCATATATTCGCTCTTCTGATCCTGAGGGGGGCACTGGATAACAAGTTCATTCATTGTGTCGGCATGACACAGAGGCTGCGTCCACTAAGTGGCAGACAGTTCCGCCCAGGACCCCTCCATGTGTCGGGACGACACAAGCTGAACAATAAATCGGCCCTTCACCTGAATCGGTTATGCAGCAGTGCAGCCAGAGGGACCTGGCCAAGTATCTCCTATGGAGCGCATGCAGTACCAATGCGTTGTGTCGTCACGACACCATCTGACAACAGTCATCCCCACACCATGACTGAGACACAATCACAGTATCTTCAGAGGACATCCGGATCTCAGAGTCTCCTCAGCCATAGTCCCCTTTCTTTCCCTGTCCAAACTTCCCTGTGT
>CAYXVN010000009.1:30855-36027 GCA_964468565.1 uncultured Oscillospiraceae bacterium
TTTGTCCACCCTCCTGCTATGAGTGCCTCGTCCCTCCAACCGGTTCTGCAAACCTCTCGCCCTTCTGACCCAGATGGGAATCACCATTGAGTGGGACCATTCATTGTGTCGGCACGACACAGAAGTTCCGCCCTCAAAGTGACTGGCTATTCCCACCAGGACCTCTCTCCTTGTGTCGGGACGACACAATCCAACAACAGTCACCCGCACACCATGACTGGGACACAGTCACAGTATCTTCAAAGGATATCCGGATATCAGAGTCTCCTCAGCCATAGTCCCCTTTCTTTCCCTGTCCAAACTTCCCTGTGTATGTCCACCCTCCTGCTATGAGTGCCTCGTCCCTCCAACCGGTTCTTCATGCCTTTCGCCCTTCTGATCCTGTTAGGGGCACTGGATCACGATTTCATTCATAGTGTCGGCATGACACAGAGGCTGCGTCCACTAAGTGGCAGACAGTTCCGCCCAGGACCCCTCCATGTGTCGGGACGACACAAACTGAACAATGGAACGATCCTCCACCAGAATCGGCAATGCAGTGTTGAATTCAAGCGGACCTGGTCCAGTATCTCTTATGGAGCGCATGCAGTACCTATGCGCTGTGTCGTCACGACACAATCTGACAACAGTCATCCGCACACCATGACTGGGACATAATCACAGTATCTTCAAAGGATATCCGGATATCAGAGTCTCCTCAGCCATAGTCTCCTTTCTATCCCTGTCCAAACTTCCCTGTGTTTGTCCACCCTCCTGCTATGAGTGCCTCGTCCCTCCAACCGGTTCTGCAAACCTATCGCCCTCTAGACCGCGATGAGGACCAGTTGTACGGGACCGTCCATTGTGTCGGCACGACACAGAAATTCCATCCTCTAAGTGACATGCGGCTCCCATCGCGGCCTTTCTCCATGTGTCGGGACGACACAAACTGATCCGGTTATGCAGCGGCATAGCCAAATGGCACCTCCTAAGGGAACAGGTACAGTGCCTGCAGGCTGTGTCGTCACGACACCATATGACAGCCCCGCCAGTGTCCCGGCGCAGGTGTCCGTACCTTCTCTGCCTGCATCCTTCAGATGAGATACTCTCCTGGAGGCCACAAATCGCATCCTCCGGATTTCGTTCCGATCCGGTTCAAGGGTCTTGTGAATCGGAAGGATTTCTGCTACAATGGGTGCGCAGAACTATACCCGAAGGGAGATCCATCCATGAGCCTCCAAGAAACCTCCCCGGAAGATCAGGTCTCAACATCCCTACCGGAAGACGAGGATCCCTATGCCGGCTACACCCACGTAATCCCCCACAGTGTGTACTTCGCAGCCTTTGCAATGACAAACATCATTCCATTTCTCATCGTTCTCCTGATATTCACAAAGGTAGTTCAGTTCTATTACGTCCCCTCCGGTTCCATGCTTCCTACCCTCTCCATTGGAGAGGTAGTCCTCTGCACACAGATAGATGCACCGGGAGATGTGAAACGGGGAGATATCGTGGTCTTTTCCCCCTACACCCCGGAAAACAACTATCTGGACCTGCCAGAATCTGAACGAAAGGAACTCTACGTCAAGCGGCTGATCGGGCTGCCCGGGGACCGTGTTGCCATTCAGGAACACATTCTCTACGTGAATGGGCAGCCACAAACAGAACCCTATCTTCCGCCGGATTTGGAGATGGTCGATTTCGGTGAGATCACCGTCCCGGAAGGGTGTTACTTCATGATGGGCGACAATCGGAACAATTCTGCCGATTCCCGCTTTATCGGCAGCATTCCTTTTGAGAACCTGAAGGCTCACTGCTTCTTCCATCTTAAGTCAATCCCTGGTATCCTTCACCACTCATCGACCACCTGACTGGAATCTCGGCTCATATCTGTGAGTCCGGACCCTGTCGCTGCCGCTTTGAGGACCCCACTGCCCTTGCAGGCCGAAATTCTCCTGTGACGAACTCATTGGAGCCCGATTCTGCCCAGATAACGCTGTGTGCCTATGCGCTCACATTGTTACCTGGTAATGGAAGCGAAGCTTTTCAGGTTTTCGCTTCAGTCTGGCCTGGGCATCGGTTTTGAACGCTGACTGGGATGTTTCCTGACAGTGCAGTTCTCCATATAGTTCCTGCTGCTCTGTGTCGTGACGACACAGATTCCGAACCTTCCTGATCCTCAACTCACTCCTATCGAAACGATCACATCCAAGGGGTCCTCTTCTTCTTCCTCCTGCCTCAGTCGACTCACCTGGAACAGAATGAAACGCAATTCCCGCTGCCCTGTGTCGGTGCGACATATCCCACAGGTCGATTACAACTGACTGAGGCATGCAGCAGATTGGAGCCGTTCTTCACGGCCAGATCCCTGCCAGGGTTGTGTCGCCACGACACGAACTCCCATTTCTCTTAGGAGCGTCAGCCTCCCGTGGATCTGTGTCGTGATGACACAGAGTCCTGGCACTTCTGCGCTCCTCTATATTCTCTCCGGAGCGGCAGAATCTGAGAGTCCCTCCTGACATTGCAGCTAAGGTCATTTCAGCTTTGACTGATGGAGGAACTGCTCCTGCCTTGTGTCGGCACGACACACCCTTCCATCTCTCTCGCGAGTCGCAGCTTTCTGTGGATATGTGTCGGCACGACACACGTTAATCAGGGCGTTCCTTTTCCGGATTCTGTGTCGTGGCGACTCAGATCTCATGACCTTCTGCCCTCCTCTATACTTTCTTCGGGTCGACACAACGTGCGATGTCCCCTTGACCCAACAGGCGAAATCATTGTACCTGAAGCAAACCAGGGAGCAGTTCCTGCTGCCTGGTATCTGCACAGTGAAGCAGACAGGTTCGACTCACACTCTTCGGACTCGTGTCATCACGACACAGAGTCTGCAGCCTTCTGTCCCCTGAGCCGCAATATTGAAACGGCTGAGCCAGCACCTCGTCGATCAGACAAACTCAAGTGCTGGACCGGCTGCTCATTATCATTGCCTATGTGTCGTCACGACACAGTGCTCTCGTATCCACCCACTCACCAGGCCAATCCCCGATCCAGCAAGAACGAGGAGAGGAGTGAGCATCAACACGAAATATTTTCCTGACAATGTGATTTTGGGATTTACAGCATCCCTAAGGTTTGGTATACTGTTCAAAACACTGACGGAGAGGGAGACACGCACATGGGAACAATAATATCCGTGACGAACCAGAAGGGTGGGGTTGGGAAAACCGTAACCGTTTCTTCCATCGCAGCAGTTCTTCACGAACAGGGCTACAGGGTACTCACCATCAACCTGGATCCTCAGCGCAATCTTGATATGACAGCCGGTTTGGCTTTGGACCGCGAAGACAGCACGACTCCCAGTGTTCTACAGGTACTCCTTGGTGAGTGTGCCCTGAAGGAAGCCATTGTTCCATCTCCTTTGGGCGATCTCCTGCGGGCCTCCAGTTTTCTCTCTCAGTGGACCGGTAACAAACTCCTCAACCGTGACGAGTACGCTACACTTGGTGAAGCAGATCTCCTGAAACTGATCAATGAGCGTTACCACGCTGGCCTGGGGGAAAACGATGCAGCTATTCTCTCAAACGTGCTGAAGGACGTGCGTGACGAATACGATTTCGTATTAATGGATACCAATCCATCGCTGACACTGCTCACCTTGAACGCTTTGTTTGCTGCTGATTATGTCCTGATTCCTGCCTTCACTGAGGCAGCGTCTCTGGATGCGATCCAGGAGTTATGGGATACCATTCAGAACATCCGCTACTATAACCCCGAGCGCAAGCTGGAGGTTATCGGTATCCTGATCACCCGTTTTCAACCCCGAACTACAATTGCCAGAAACTTTGTTGAGATCTACGGCGAGCTGGCCGCCCGCATGAATACCATCGTATTCAACCAGCAGATTCGGCAAAGTATCGCTGTATCGGAATATATGATGTTCCAGGAGAACCTGATTTCCTACAACAGGAGGTGCCCAGCAGCTAAGGACTACCTCGCCTTTGTTGAGGAACTCAAACAGCGTCTGATGGAATTAGGAGGACATACGCATGTCTAAGAAGGACTTTCGGGCTGCAGCCCAGAATTACCAGGGTAAGGACTTTGACCCCACTGCCGGCACAGCAGGCAAATTGCCTGTCAACATCAGCGGGGGTAAGGAAGTCCTCTCCGACTTCATGAGCATACCCGTGGAGAAGCTGACTCCCTACAGAGCCAAGAACGGGTTCGATTTCTCCCGCCACACTCCCGTGCTGGAGGAGACCATGGTTGATTCAATCCGCAATTACGGTGTTATCGAACCCATCACCGTCAGGGCCACTGATTCTGGAGAGTACGAGATTCTGGCAGGAGAAAGCCGCTGGCTCGCCGCACAGAAGGCTGGCCTTGTGAAAGTGCCGTGCCATGTGCTCTCTGTTGATGACATCCATGCCGATGCCGTCTTTGCGGCAACCAACCTGATTCGCCGTGATATGTCCTATCGGGATCGGATCAACGGGTGGTGGAGATATACCGAGGACCTCAGGAAAGAAAACAGATTGAGTGAGCTGCGCCGCGCTCTCGATGAGAACGAGGAACTCGTTAAGACCATTGTGAATGGCGAGTCCCTGGGATGGCGCCAGATCATGCGCTATACTTCCTGCCACAATCTGATCTCCGAATGGATTGACCGTCTGGACAACCGCAGCGTTGGTTTCATGGTTGCCTACGAAGTGTCAATGTTCCCCAAGGACATTCAGACCATCCTCCTGAAGTACCACTTCACCGAAGGTCAGATCAAACGGATTCTGGAGGTCTACCGGAAGAGTGCTGATGGCGACAGTGATGTCGTCTGGAACGGGGAAGAAACCATCGCCTCTTTGCTTGCCCCCGACCAATCTGCCACCAGGTTCACCAGGAGCGTACGAAATCGGGTTGTCCGGGCTGCTGAGATCGGCCTGCGGGAAGAAGATTACGTACAGGCTGATGAAATCATCACCAAGGCACTGGCACTCTACTACGAATCTGTATCCCCTGAAAAGGCCTCGTCTGATGACCAGGCAGCTACTTGAGTTCCTGCATCTAAAGCGACTGTCCCGGAGTACTGCGGTACTCCAGGGCAGTCTTTTCTGTTCTGGTCCGGTACGCCTCAAAGACACGCTCTAATCTCCGGATACCGGAACCTGTGTCGGCACGACACAAAACTGTCTTTGAGAACCA
>CAYXVN010000009.1:36037-36396 GCA_964468565.1 uncultured Oscillospiraceae bacterium
AAATCCGCCAGCTTTCAGAACCAGGTCCCACTGAAAAGGCACTTAAACTGGTGTCGTCACGACACAGGTCTTCCACACATGCTTCACTGCCTGCTGCCTTCAGACTTCACCAACCCACCGATCTTCCATAACAACAAATCCATTACAGGATGGACGCCAGCAATCACGGTCATACCCTGTGTCGTCACGACACATCCGGGATTACCTGGCTCTCGTGATGAACCAGCGGGAGCTGGCAGGCAGGGGAGTCGGGAGATCATTTCCCACAGCCCCTCCGGAACATCAGATTCATTCCGTCATGCAAACTCCAGTTCCAGATCGAGAGTCTTCATGATTCCTTCCCCGCTTTGTGTCGTCAC
>CAYXVN010000010.1:0-21408 GCA_964468565.1 uncultured Oscillospiraceae bacterium
ACCGCCTTACTCGGCACATGATGAGCCGAGGATGCGGCGGTAGATTCTCCTCAACCTCCATCCGGCGGAGGGGGTGGGGGCCCACGAGGAGGGTTACCGGGCCATGGCGGAGGAACTGGGTCTGGATCCGGACAGCCGCACGCCCATCCCCTTTGATGCGGCGGATCCTGCCTTCCTGGATGCCTGCTTCCGGCACCTCCTTCACCCGCTGGAGGAGGATGGGGTGGATTTCTGGTGGCTGGACTGGCAGCAGGGCACCTGCTCCTCCGTCCCCGGCCTGGACCCGCTCCCCCTTCTGAACCATGCCTTTTTCCTGGACCGGGGACGGGACGGAAAGCTGCCCTTCACCTTCTCCCGCTACGGGGGCCTGGGGAGTCACCGCTATCCCATCGGATTCTCCGGGGACAGCATTTCCACCTGGGACAGCCTGGAGTTCCAGCCCTGCTTCACCGCAAACGCCAGCAATGTGGGCTTCTCCTGGTGGAGCAACGACATCGGGGGCCACATGCTGGGGACCCGGGACGATGAGCGCACCGTCCGCTGGGTACAGTTCGGCACCTTCTCTCCCATCCTGCGCCTCCACAGCACCCGCAGTCCCTTCTACGGCAAGGAGCCCTGGAACTGCAGCCCGGAGGCCTGCGCCGTCATGAAGGACTTTCTCCGCCTGCGTCACGCCCTGATTCCCTACCTGCACACCATGAACTGGCGCACCGGGGAGGAGGGCATTCCCCTGATGGAGCCCATGTACTACCGCAACGATGTGCCGGAGGCCTATGAGGTTCCCAACCAGTACCGCTTCGGGTCCTCCCTGATCGTCTGCCCCATCACCCGGCCCCGGGATTCCGGGACGCTGCTTGCCCCCTTCACCGGCTGGCTGCCTCCGGGATACTTTGTGGACCTGTTCACCGGGCGGATATATCGGGGAGATCGTACCATGACCTTCTGGCGTCCCCTGGAACAGATTCCCGTGCTGCTGCCGGCGGGGGCCATTCTGCCTCTGGACGGGAAGTGCATGGACAGCCATCTCCGCAACCCGGAGGAGCTCATCCTGTGTGTGGCCCACGGGGCGGACGGATCCTTTGTGCTGACGGAGGACGACTGCTCGGACCGGCGGGACAGCCCGGTCCAGCGCACGGCCTTCACTTATACAGTAGGGGAGCGGTCGGTCAGGTTTTCCATGAGCACGACCTGGACCGGCTCCCCGGTGGCGCCCCCCGACCGCACCTGGAAGCTGCGCATTCTCGGTCTGCCCGCCCCCCGGAAGATCACCCTCTCCGGGGGCACGCTGCTCTCCTCTTCTTATGAAAAAGAGACCTGTGCCTGCCGGGTGGACCTTACGGGGGAGGATCTGACCGCCTTCCAGGTGGAGATTGACCTGGACGATACCGCCATTCCCCGGCAGGACCCCGGGCCGGAGATCTTCCGGCTGCTGCAGCGCGCCCAGATCTCCTACCTTCAGAAGGACCGCATCTGGGCTCTGGTGCAGAAGGAGCGGGAACCGGCCCGTCTGCTGGCAGCCCTGGAGGAGCTGGATCTGCAGCCGTCTGTGCTGAGTGCCCTGACCGAGCAGATTGCCTGCGCCCTGTAGGGTCCGTCCCGCCCCGTCCGGATGAGCTCCGGACCGCCTTTTTCCGCTGTGGAAATCCTGGCCGGGGAACGGCCGGGGCAGGATCTGTAACAAAAATGTTACCCCCGTGTAACCGCTCTGTCATTGCTGCGGTGTGGGTTTTGTGGTAAGCTGGGCCCTGCGGGACCTCTTCCGGCCGGAAGGGCCTCTCACTTCAGCAAAACGCAGAAAGGAATTTCTCATGCGAAAACAGATTCTTTCCATCCTGGTTGTGGTGCTGCTCACCTCCATGTTCGGCTTCTCCGTCGCCGATTTTACCCGGGCGGTTGCCCGCCAGGCCGCCAGCCCCACAGGGGTGGAGGAGCCGGATGCCAGCCAGGGCTCAGCTTCCTCCGGAGCAGCAGCGGCATCCTCCTCCGGCACCGGCTCTGTCCCGGAGTCCGGATCCGCTTCCGGGTCCGCCGGGAGTTCCGGCAGTACCTCCGGACCGGATGCCGGCGGGTCGGTGGTGGAGCCGAATACCTTTGACCTGAAGATCACTCTGGTGGGGGACTGCCTGCTGGCCTCCTTCAAGGGCAGCGGGACCTTTGCCGACCGGGTGCGCAGCAAGGGCCCGGAGCCCTTCCTTGCCCAGGTGAAACCCCTGTTTCAGCAGGACGACCTGACCATGGTCAATCTGGAAACCGTCCTGACGGACCGCTCCCTGTCCGCGGTGGAGAAGGATCACGACCCTGCCTACTGGTACAAGGCCCCCACCTCCAATGTGGAGATTCTCACCAGCGCCAGTGTGGAGGCGGTGGCCCTGGCCAACAACCATGTGGGTGACTACGGAGACGAGGGACGCAGCGACACAAAGAATGCGGTCACCCAGGCCGGCCTTCTGTACAGCGACAACGACCAGACCCTGTACTACGAGAAAAACGGCTATACCGTCGCCTTCATCTGCAACGGTCTGTGGAACGACTATCAGACCGACGCCATCCTCCAGCGCCTCCAGCAGGCAGATGCCCGCTCCGACTTCCAGATCGTCTACTTCCACGGGGGCACGGAGCGGGTCCACGAGACGGAGGACTGGAAGGTCACCGCCTGTCACCGGATGGTGGATGCGGGAGCGGACCTGATCCTGGGCAGCCACCCCCATGTGCTTCAGCCCAGAGAGGTCTACAAGGGAGTGGATATCCTCTACTCGCTGGGCAACTTCTGTGTGGGCGATGAGTTCCACCCGGAGAACCGGACCCTGGTCTACCGGCTGACCCTGACCATCACGGAGGACGGCCAGCTCCAGACAAAGACAGGGGAGATGATTCCCTGCTACGTCCACACCGGGGGAGACACCAACAACTTCGTTCCCGCCGTGATCGAGGAGCCCGAGGTGCGGCAGAAGGTACTGGATTTCATGGACGGGAAGGCGGACAGCCCCCTGTGAGGGGGAGATGAACCGGGGAGAACTGCCCCGGACCGCAGCAGAAAGGACATCGCAGCCGGTAAGGCGGCGGTGTCCTTCTTTTTTCCGGAGGTGGCAGAGTCTCCGGTAGGGCCGGCACACCGGGGCCTGGACGGGGTGTGCATCCGGTGGGGAAGGCCCCAAAAGTCGGCTTGACATGAATTTCACGGCATGATATAGTTCGCTTACCCTACGGTCGGGGTGGAAGCACTGCCGGAGGGACAGCGGCCCTCAGCCATGACTTCGGATCATGACAGGGGCGCCCGGCAGACGAAATTCCCCTGTCACCGGGGCAACCGGTGGGAGAAATGATCTGAAGAGCCCGCCGGTGTCCGTCCCCGGCCCTGTCCTGGCGGCCGGGGCAGAACAGAATCCTGCCCGGCAGGGAACACAGATGGATAAGAGTCTGAGAGGGCGGGGACTTCCCGGAGGTTCACCCGCCGGACAGGGAGCCAAACATCCGCCCAGGCGGGTATACCAGAAAAGGAGGCATATAATGGTAACAAACGATGCTACGATCCTGGAGGTCAAACACCAGGTCATGATGGAGGTGGCCAGGCTGGCCTGGGAGGGGAGACTGGAGGAGGAGCGGGATGCTCTTCCCTACCGGATCATACCCGGACCCCGGGCCCAGTTCCGCTGCTGCATCTACAAGGAGCGGGAAATCATCCGGGAGCGGATCCGCCTGTCCGAGGGGAAGTGCCCCTCCGGAAAGGAGTCGCCCAACGTGGTCCAGGTGATTGGCGCAGCCTGTGAGGAGTGTCCCATCGCCTCCTACCTGGTGACCGACAACTGCCGCAAGTGCATGGGCCAGGCCTGCCAGAAGTCCTGCCGGTTTGGTGCCATCTCCATGGGCCTGCATCACGCCTACATCGACCCCAACAGGTGCAAGGAGTGCGGGAAATGTGCGGCGGCCTGCCCGTACAACGCCATTGCCCACCTGGAGCGGCCCTGCAAGAAGGTGTGCCCGGTGGATGCCATCGCCTACGACGAGTACGGAATCTGCGTCATCGATGAGGGAAAGTGCATCCGCTGCGGGGCCTGCATCCACAACTGCCCCTTCGGGGCCATCGGGACCAAGACGGATATCGTGGAGGTCATCAACGCCATCAAGGCCGGCAAACGGGTGGTTGCCATGGCCGCCCCCGCCACCGAGGGCCAGTTCGGAGCGGACATCACCATGGCCAGCTGGCGGACGGCCCTGAAGGAGACCGGCTTTGCCGATATGGTGGAGGTGGGCCTGGGGGGAGACATGACCGCCGCCGCAGAGGCCGCCGAGTGGGCGGAGGCCTATAAGGAGGGGAAGAAGAAGACCACCTCCTGCTGCCCCGCCTTTGTGAACATGATCCGCCTCCACTTCCCCACCCTGGAGGGGAACATGTCCACCACCGTGTCCCCCATGTGCGGGGTGTCCCGCATGCTGAAGGAGCAGGATCCGGAGACGGTGACGGTGTTCATCGGACCCTGCATCGCGAAGAAGAGCGAGGTCAAGGATCATGCCATTCCGGGCAACGCGGACTATGCCCTGACCTACGGGGAGATCCGCTCCCTGATGTACGGCAAGGGCATCGAGCTGAAGCCGGAGCCGAACAGCTACCAGGCCAGCTCCGTCTACGGCAAGCGCTTCGGGGACGGGGGAGGCGTGACGGCCGCCGTGGTCCGGTGCTTCCGGGAGATGGGGGAGGACATCAGCCCCAATGTGATGAAGTGCAACGGTGCGGCCGAGTGCAGAAAGGCTCTGCTGATGATGAAGGCGGGCCGGCTTCCCGCAGATTTCGTGGAGGGCATGGCCTGCGAAGGGGGCTGCGTGGGCGGTCCCAGCAAGAACATGCTCGCCACCGAGGCGAAGAAGTTCCGGGACGGCCTGATCGGCCAGGCAGATGGCCGGGGCGTGCTGGAGAACCTGAAGCTGCAGGGGGCGGACGCAGTTCCCATGCACCGGGGGTAGGCCCGGAAGCTGCGGGGAAAAGGCAGAGAGCGTTACAGCCGGAGGACTGCTCCGGCGGTTTTCTCCCGGAACAGAAAACCCGGAGCCACGGCAGAACAGCCGCAGCTCCGGGTCGTTTCATCTCCGGAAGAGGGATTCCGGCCTGAGGCAGTCCGCTGCCCCTCTGGTTTTCCTCCGGGTCCGGGAACGTCCCCCCGCTGAGAGCCCTCAGGACTCCTCCTCTTCCTCCTCCTGGTTCTGCTGCGGATGGAGATACTCGTCCCGGATGGCCAGCAGTTCCGGCATGTCCTCATCCATGGTGATGCGGGTTCCGCTGCGGCCTGCCAGATCCCGGAGGATCTCAAAGGCCCGGTCCCCTCCCGCCTGGATTCTGCGGGGACGCACACCCCGGCGAACCATGGTGCGGGCGAACTCATCCAGCACCTGCTGGGGAAGCTGTTCGCTGTGGAAGAAGGAGGGCATCGCCATGATCTGCCCGCTCTCCACGTCCCGGCAGAGGAGAAAGGCCTGCACGGTGGGAATGCCGGTGTCCGGATTCATGACGGGAGCGGTCTGATAGACCAGAGCGCACTGGAGGGTGCTGCGGGCGGGCAGGTGCTTGAAGCGGGAGAGCAGGTCCTCGTCCTTCAGCTCGGCATCGTAGGGCAGCCAGGGAACCGGCTTGGGCAGATGGGTCCGCTTTACCGCGTAGCCTCCGTCCTTCTGCAGAAAGAGGGGCACGGTGTCCGGACGCTCCGGGCTGTAGCGGTAGGACCAGAGCTCCACGGGATCAATGTAGGGCTGAAGAGGATCCACCGGTTCATCCAGCAGTTCCGCCAGATGGATGGCGGCCTGGAGGGCCTGGTACATGTACAGTTCCTCCCTGACGCCCCGCAGACTCCAGGCGGCACAGTAGGGGCTGTAGTGGGCGAACCGGGGGTAGGCCCACTTCCTGTGGGCCATGCGCACTCCGTTGCGGCGGACGTAGGAGCGCACCTCCTCCGCCTCCTGGGGATAGATCTCCTCCCGCTTCATGAAGGCGCACTGGAGACACTCGTGCTCCGTCCAGCTGATCCAGGTGTCGTTTTCGAAGATCGGGACGGTTTTGACCATGTGCACGAAACTGGAAAAGCCCGCATCCCCCACAAAGACGGTAAGGGCATTGTGGTTCCCCTCTGCGCCCATGACGCAGCAGTATCCGATCTCCCCATCGGAAAAGCGCACGGCAAACAGCTCATCGCCGTTGATCAGTTCCCAGAGCCGGACCTGCCGGTACTGAAACGCCAGGTCATACATCTCATCGGTTGCCATGAATATCCTCCTCTGAATACCCGCCGCGGCAGGGCAGGTTTTCTCCGTATGAGTCCCAGTTTAATGGGCCCAGGGAATTTTGTCAATGCCCGGTGGCACTTCCGCAGCGGAGAGCCATCCTTCCGGCATGGGCCTGCCTGCAGCCTGTCCCCATGGCATGCGCAGGGGCACAGTCGGCTGGGGTCCAGGCTGCTGCAGAGGTTTTTCCATCTTCCTCAGATCTCCGAGGAACTTTGGGCGTGGTCCCCGGCAGCCCCAGGGGCCGGGTTTTGGCCAAAATTCCGCTCCTGACCAGATTACGCCTCTCCCCGGGGTTCATCCCTTCGGGGGGAGAGGGAAAAATCCGGAGGCTGCCTTCGCCGGAGAGTCCATGGCCCGAAACAGGTACACGGCCTTTGCCGCCATCGCCAGCCAGGAGGGCTATGAGCAGATCGCGGCACTGTTTCTCAAGACCGCCGAGAACGAGCGGGCCCATGCCCAGCTGTGGCTCCAGGAGATGCAGGGGATGGGGAACACCGCCGAAAACCTGAAGCACGCCGCTGACGGCGAGAACGATGAGTGGACCGACATGTACGAGGGCTTTGCCAGGACCGCAGAGGAGGAGGGGTTCTCCGTTCTGGCCCACCGGTTCCGCATGGTGGCTGCCATCGGGAAGCGCCACGAGGAGCGCTGCCGGGCCCTGCTGAAGAACGTGGAGACCGCCCAGGTGTTTCAAAAGAGCACTGTGAAACTCTGGGAGTGCCGCAACTGCGGCCATATCATCGTGGGCACCTCCGCCCCCCGGATCTGCCCGGTGTGTCAGTTCCCCAGGGCTTCTTCGGGATCAGCACCGAGAACTGCTGATCCGGCAGGTCCAGGGCTCTGTGGGGGAGGATCCCTCCGGATTCCCTGCGCAGCGGATGCCTGCCGGCAGCCAGGTTGTGGCTGCGGCTCAGTGACCGGATGGCCCCCGGGGAGCGCCTTGGGTTCTGCTCCCCGGGAACATTCTTCCGGAGCGTCCGGAACCGTGCCGGACGGACCCGGGAGGAAGGACTCTGTGCCATCTGTCGGACCGGAGATGCGGGTCTGAACAGACAGCAGGGCGGAAACCCGGACAGAATCCGGACTCCCGCCCTGCTGTACGGATCAGGACCAGATGACCCAGAGAAGAACATAGCCGCTGAGAACTGCCACCAGGGAATAAGGTACTCCGATGCGCATGAAATCTGAGGTGGTGACCTGATAGCCCTCCCGGCGCAGAATGCCGATGCCGGTCACGTTGGCGGAGGCCCC
Organism: uncultured Oscillospiraceae bacterium; assembly: GCA_964468565.1. Lineage (GTDB taxonomy): Bacteria > Bacillota > Clostridia > Oscillospirales > Oscillospiraceae > Lawsonibacter. The sequence goes on from CAYXVN010000010.1 coordinate 7,522, forward strand.
GATGGGAGTCAGGTTGCCGCCCAGGGTGGCGCCGATGAGCAGTCCGAAATAGAGAAGGTAGGGCTGGATGCCCATGGAGGCGGCGATGCCCTGTACCACGGGCAGCATGGTTGCCGTATAGGGGATGTTGTCCACGAATGCGGAACACAGCACACTGGCCCAGAGGATGAGGGAATAAATGAGGAAGAGGTTGTCTGAGGCAACCCGCAGGAAAATGTCACTGATGGCATCAATGACCCCTGCATTGGTGATGCCGCCCACCACCACGAAGAGGCCTGTCAGCAGGAGCAGCGTTTCGTAGTCAATGCGTCTGAAGTACCGCTTCACCATGGAGAAGCTGTGGTGCCGGGCCAGACCGATCAGGAAGAGGACCATGCAGATCACCCCGTTGGTGATGTCCGGCTTGTTCGGGATGAAGGAGGCTCCGATCAGCAGCACCAGCAGCAGAACCAGGAGAACCGTGGGAAAGTAGTCCAGCACCACGGACTTTTCCGTCAGGTGGACCTTCTGGGTGTAGCGGCGGAACATCCAGAGCAGAACCAGGGTGGAGAGGAGAGCCCCGCACTCCACCACGAAGAACAGGCCGGGCCTGCCGCGGAACCAGAAGAAATCCATGAAGTTCATCCCGGCGTATCCGCCCAGCATGATGGCGGTGGTGTCTCCCACCAGCGTGGCCGCCCCCTGCAGGTTGGAGGAGACGGCGATTGCAATCACAATGGGCACCGGATTGAGGTCAAAACGCCTAGCCAGGGAGATGGCCACGGGAGCAATCATCAGGACCGTGGCAACATTGTCCACGAAGGCAGAGATGATACCGGCAAAGAGAGCAAGGGCGACCACCACCCACTTCACATTGGGGGTGATGGTGATCAGGGTGTCTGCCAGGAGAGCCGGCATGTTGGAGTCGATAAACAGGGCAACCAGGCCCATGGTGCCGGCAATCATCAGCAGCACGTTGAAGTCGATGACTTCCACCAGATCCTTCACCGGCACGAAGCCCAGAAGGATAAACACAGCGGCGGAGAGCAGAGCGACCCAGTGTCTGCGCTGAGGGAAGGCCAGCAGCAGGATATAGGTCAGGACAAACAGCCCCAGTGCGACCAGCATGGTCCTCATCACATTCAGCTCCATATTTCCAGGATGGTCTCCGGCAGGTCTGCCGGAGGACCTCGGCGAACCAGTCTAGCATGCCTGGGGCCCTTTGGCAAGACCCTTTTCCGGAAGAGCAGAAAGATGGGGGGAGTCGGCGGATGCCCCCCACACAGGTGCCGGAGGGGCCGATGGCGGCAGGTCAGATCCCCGGGATCAGGTCACTGCCGGAAGGCACTTTTGCCACGGAAATTTCAGACAGAAGCTGATGCCCCAGAGTGCGGGCTGATCCTCCGGGGCCCAGGAAACGGCGGATCCTGCCGCTGTGCCTGCCCCCTGAAAACAGGGAGAGGTGACGGCAGATTCCGGATGGGGGCAGGGTCAGGCCGAAACAGGTCCGCCATGGTCTTGCAGACTCCGGCGGGCCCGGGAGAGGCCGCCCGCCATGTTTTCCGTCCGGACAGGACAGACTCCGCCTCCCAGGAAGGTGCAGACGCTGCCTGCTCGCTTCCGGAGTACGGGCACCGTCCAGACGGCCGGTCCTCCGGACAGCACAGCATGCTGTCCGGAGGGGCAGGAATTCCCCAGATGAAGAGAGGTCCCCGGACAGAGGGCCGGCAGATTCGGAACCGGCAGGACACAGGGGGACTGCCGCCGGGGGATGAGAGACTGAGGGGCTCTGATGGCAGGAGCTCCGGGAGCGGAATGAAGGGGTCCTCACCCCGGATTCTGTCCGGAGGGTGCAGAGCGCCCCGGCAGGAGAGGAAACCCTGCCGGGGCACAGCAGGCCTCAGAAGAGGCTGGCAATCCGGTCCGCCACACCGGAGGTGGCGGCGATGGTGATGTTGTTGATGACGATAAAGTCCTGGATGCCGTGTTCTTTGATGTAGTCCACCACGTTTACCTGGGCATAGCGGAAGTCGACCACATAGACGGTCTGGTAGTGGTCCACCAGGAAGGGGATGAAGCAGTTGCCGTAGGACTCCTTCAGCACCATGCAGGAGGAGCCGTCCTGGATCTGGGGATTTTCAATGATGCTCAAAGGCCTGTCTCCCCCGATGTAGCAGTAGTAGCCGGAGCTCCGGTTCCAGTTGCGCACGTCGGAGATGACCTTCCAGGGATGTTCCACCCCCTCCTCGTCCCAGTAGGTCATGGTGTTGGTGCCCATGGGAATGTAGGCGGTGACGGTATCCGGGTTTGCCTCCATGTCCGGGTTCACAAGGGTATCGTAGAAGGTCCCCAGGAAGGGTGTTACGGTGAGGGTCTCAAACTGATCCAGGGTATGGGGCGTGATATGTTTTGCCTCACAGAAGTTGCGGTAGACATAATAGGCGCCCAGCTGGGTCCAGTGGTGATCCGTGCGGAAATAGAGGTACTCATCGTTGTGCTCCCGCAGGGTTTCTATGGTGCGGATGGGGGTGACTCCCTCGTCATAGAGACTGTAGTAGTAGGAGATGGCCTGCTGCTGGTTGGAGCCCCCCAGCCCGTTCAGCTCCTCTTCGGAGAGCATGGCGCCGGAGTTGTTGGGTACCAGGATGGAGTAGACGTGGGAGATGCCGTCCAGTTTTCGGGCGGCGTCGTTCAGGGCCTGGACGTAGCGCTGGCACTCCTCCTGTCTGAAGTAGTAGATGCTGTAGGCTGCCCCGTTTTTCAGATAGAGACCCTTCTGGATCTGCTGCTGAATGGCATCGTTCATGCCCATGCCGTCCGGAGGGGCAACGGGCTGGGTGCCGGCACCGGAGGAGGAGGAGCCTGATCCGGAAGATGATTCTGACCCGGAGGCGGAGACCTGCACGGAGGAGGAGGCACCTCCCGGATCCGGTGGAACCGGCTGCTGAGAGCCCCCCGGTTCCGGGGACGGCGGTATGGTGGGGATATCATCTCCCTGCTGATTGCCCCCCACCAGCATGGTATCCGGCGTCACGCCGAAGCCGCTGCGCAGTTTCTGCTCCACGCGGATGAGGGAGTCCCGGAAGGGGAAGGTGTCCGCATACCAGATGGAGAGATCCGAGAAAAAACTGCCGTCCCAGAAGGAGGCTGCCGTCAGTTCCGGGAAGGGGGTCAGTTCCCTTTTCTCCGCTTCGGAGGTGGCGGGCCGCAGGAACCAGAGCATGCCCAGCAGGAAGCCGATGAACAGGATCGCTCCGAAGAGAAGGATGCTCAGCAGCTGAATCCGGGCTATGAAGTTTTTCTCTCTGCCGGAAAAGGCAGTCTTGTCGCGCCTGGAGTGCTCTTTCATGGATCAGGCCTCCTGCTGCCGTCAGAAGTTAAGGTAAAAGAAGGGATTGTACGCATTGCCCACCAGGGCGAGGGAGGAGAGAATCAGGAGGACGGGGGGAATGACCAGTTCCGTGATCTGGAAGACCACAAGTACCGCCCTGCAGCGTTTGGACGCCTCGAAGAGGAAGCTGCGCAGCTGGTTTCCCAGAGGGGTGACCGCCACCAGGCACATCAGGATCAGAAAGATGTTCTGCAGAAACACGGTGGTGGCCTGCAGGCCGGTGAATCCGGCGTTCCCGATGCCGAACATGCCCATCAGGATGGTGCCCAGTTCCGCCATGTTCTCGTTGCGGAAGATCACCCAGCCGAAGTACACCACCAGGAGGGTGTACACATGGGCTACGGGCGTGGGAAGCCAGTCCCGGATCACGAAGTGTTCCAGCAGGAGGAAGGCCAGGTAGTAGAGACCCCAGAGGATGAAGTTCCAGCTGGCCCCGTGCCAGAGGCCGGTCAGGAACCAGACCACGGTCATGTTCAGCACCCAGCGCCGGGTGCTGCAGTGGTTGCCTCCCAGGGGGATGTAGAGGTAGTCCCGGAAGAAGGTGCTGAGGGAGATGTGCCAGCGGCGCCAGAAGTCCTGTACGGAGCGGGCCAGGTAGGGGTAGCGGAAGTTTTCCAGGTAGTGAAACCCCACCATCCGGCCCATGCCGATGGCCATGTCCGAGTAGGCGGAGAAGTCCAGATAGATGTCCAGCATGTAAAAAAACATGCCCAGCCAGAGGCCTGCCGTGGACTGGGCCCTCAGGGCCTCCACCCCGGCGGGCAGCAGTTCCTTGACCGCATCGCCGCAGGCGTTGGCCAGAATGGCCTTTTTCGCCAGCCCGATGGAGAAGCGCCGGACCCCCTCGTACACATCCTGGAGGGTGACCGTCCGGTGCTCGATCTCCTCCGCCACGGTGGCGTAGCGGACGATGGGTCCTGCAATGCACTGATGAAAGAGACTGGCGTAGAGGAGGATTTTCCAGAAGACCGGCTGGGCCTCCACCTGTTCCCGGTAGACATCAATCACGTAACTGAGCAGCTGGAAGGTGTAGAAGGAGATGCCGATGGGCAGGGCGATCTCCGGAATGACCTCCGGAACCCCGGTGAGGGCTTTCACGTTTTCCAGAATGAAGGTAAGGTATTTGAAAATTCCCAGCACACCCAGCAGTGCCACACACTCCAGAACCAGCAGGAGGCGGCGCATGCGGGGACTGGTGCTGCGCTGGATGCGCAGGGCCAGGAACCAGCTGACGAAGGCATCTCCCACCAGGAGCAGCAGATAGCGGGGACCGCCCCAGGAGTAGAAGACCAGAGAGAAGCCCAGCAGAACAAGGTTGCGGGCCGTTCCCCGGGTGCACCAGCAGGCTGCCAGATTCAGTGCCAGGAAGAGATAGAGGAAGAGCAGGCTGGAAAAAACCATAAGCGACCACCTGAACCGTCTGAGAAATGGGTTTGCCCGGCCCCCATGGGAGAGGTGGGCCCGGGCTGCACACTGCAGCTTTTCCTGCCGAAAAGGGCAGGGACAGGGGGATGACCTGCAGGCCTGCATTGTGAATTTAATAGTAGCACCCGGTCTGAATTATGTAAACCGCCGGATTTGTAAACATTTTATGAAGGGGGAGGAGCCCAGTCCTGGGATAAAACGGTAAAATTCCTCCTCTCTTCCGGGGGCGGCGCCTGGGGCGGGGGGAGAGCCCTCAGAGCAGGGCCGTGAAGAGGGCGGTCAGCAGGGGTATGGAGACGATGCAGCCCAGGGTGGTGAGTGTCGCGATGGAGGACACGTACCCCACATCCGGATTGTGATAGAGCTGCGCCTGCTGGGTGATGGTGGAGGCGGTGGGACCGGCGCACTCCAGCATAAGGACGGTGAGCATGCCCCGCATGCTCTCTCCGGGCAGAAGATGTCCCAGGGGAACCAGGATCAGAAGAGTCAGCAGGGGGAACACCACCAGCCGCAGCAGGGACACCACGTAGATCCGCCGGCCCCGGAAGATGCGGCCCAGGTCCAGACCGGACATGACGATGCCGGTGACCAGCATGCTGAGGGGTCCCAGGCAGGCGGAGAATCCGGCCAGGGCGCTGTCCACCGGTCCGGGGACGGGGAGCCCGGTGATGAAGAGTGCCAGCCCCACCAGAATCCCGAAGATGGCAGGGGTGAGCAGAACCTTCTTTACGGTGAAATGGCTGCTGCCCCCCATGCTCTTCTGCCCGTGAGTCCAGACCAGGAGGTTCTGGACCAGCAGATAGGGACTGGTGTAGAGGACGTACTCCTCCCCCAGCAGGTTCTGCACGATGGGGAGAATCAGGTTCCCGGCGTTGTTGTACACGATGCAGCACTGCTCGGAGGGAGTCAGCCTCCGGCGCAGCAGCCAGGTTCCCAGCAGAAACAGCAGGTGGATCAGGAGGGAGCAGACCAGGCCCAGCAGCAGTTCCCCCAGCCGGTTCCAGTCCCGGTCCTGGCTGGAGAAGGAGTGGATCATGCTGGCGGGCGGGAGCAGGTAGACGCAGATGCAGGAGAGCACCCGGCTCTCCTCCACGGTGACAAGGCCGGTTTTCCCCAGCACATAGCCGCACAGGGCCATGATCACCATGCTGAGGATCTGATTAACCAGAAGAATGCTGAATTCCATGGAGAACATCTCCTTCAGGACGCAGCATTATAGACTTCAGCAGCTGATTTTGTCAACCCCCTGAAGGGGAAAACCCCGGAAAAATTCATCCGCCTCTCCCGGCGGGTCTGTCCCCGGTGCGGGAAGCGGGGGAGGGGGAATCGGCAGATCTCAGGCTCCAGGGCCCGCCCCGGAGACCCCGTTCCCCCCGCTCCCTCACAGCAGAGGAAAAAAGAAAAATGTCGTCCCTTCGGCGACCACAGGGGCTCCGGAATGTGGTATTCTTATCATCGTTCCGGGGACACAGCCCCGGAGCGCAGATCAGAAACAGAGAGGAGAACGGATTATGCGCAATCTGGATCGTTTTCAGGGCTGTCTGGTGGGGGGAGGGGCAGGGGATGCCCTGGGCTACGCCGTGGAGTTCCTGAAGATGGAGGAAATCCGCGGGGAATACGGCCCCCGGGGGATCACGCAGTACCACCTGCATCAGGGCAGGGCCCGCATCTCGGATGACACCCAGATGACACTCTTCACCGCAGCCGGCCTGCTGTCCGGCCGCACCTGGGCTCTGCAGCAGGGCAGGGGCCCGGAATGGGCGGCCAGCATCAACCTGTCCTACCGCAACTGGCTGCGCACCCAGGAAAAGCCCTACCCCGTCACCCGGAAGACGGCAGGGTACACCTGGCTGATGAATGTCCCCGAACTGTACGAGTGCCGGGCCCCGGGCAATACCTGCATGAGCGCCCTGGCCTGCAACACCCTGGGTACCATGGAGGACCCGCTCAACCACAGCAAGGGCTGCGGCGGAGTCATGCGGGTGGCGCCCATCGGGCTGTACTTCCTGGACCGGCTGCCCCTTCCGGAGGCGGACCGCATCGGGGCGGAGGCGGCGGCCCTCACCCACGGCCACGACATGGGATATGTGCCTGCGGCCATGCTGGTGCACATCGTGGGCCGCATCGCGGGAGAGGACTGCCCGATCCGGGAGGCGGTGGAGGATGCCCTGGAGGAGATTCCCCCCCTGTTTCCCCGGGCCCCCCACATGGACGCCTTCCTGGAGCTGATGCACCTGGCGGTGAAGCTGTCCCAGGGGAACACGGAGGATCTGGATGCCATCGGGCGCCTGGGCGGCGGCTGGGTGGGGGACGAGGCCCTGGCCATTGCCGTGTACTGCGCCCTGCGCTATCCGGATGATCTGGAGAAGTGCCTGGTGGCGGCGGTGAACCACAGCGGCGACAGCGACTCCACCGGGGCCATTGCGGGCAACATCGTCGGGGCATCCATCGGGTACCGGGCCATTCCGGAGAAGTTCCGGGAAAACCTGGAACTGCGGGAGGTGATCCTGGAAATGGCCGGGGATCTCTGCCGGGACTGTACCCGGGAGGAGGCGGAGCACGATCCCGTGTGGCGGGCCAAATATGTGACGGGGGACTGGAACCTGCCCCGCTGAGAAAAAACGGACCACGCAGCATCCCGCTCCGGGGACTGCGCGGTCCGCTTCTCTCTTCAGGGCACAGGATGGTCCCCTCCGGTTCAGAAGGCGGACCAGTAGGTTTCTTCCACCAGGGTACGGAGGTAGGATTCCTCCACGGGGATGAATCTCTGGTTGAGGAAGTGAAAGCCGAAGGCCTCCACTTCATCGGGGTTCTCTGACAGCCCCTGGGCAATCATCAGGCCGTCCATTTTCACGGCGGTGAAGATCAGGTTCCCAAGGTGTCTTCTCTGCCGGGAGGTAACCTTGCCCTCCTGGAAATCAATATAGTCCAGCACTCCGTCGCTGGTCTGGACAGAGACCGTTTTGGGGTTGTCCAGCGCCTCCTGGAGAATGATCCTGCACTGCTGGGTGACCTGGGGAGAGAGGGTGACCGTTGCGGCAATCTTCTCCCGCAGCCGCTCATGGTTCCGGGCCATCTGAAAGATATAGGGTTCATCGGGGTATCGCCGGCTGATTTCTTCCAGGACAGGCCCTCCGTCCGGATACAGGCAGTGCAGGTGATGGGCAAAGCGGCAGCACTGGCGCTCCACTTCAGACTGGGAGATGCCACGGGCCACAAGACCTTTCGCCTGCTCCTCCTCCTTCTGAAAGAAGTCGAGAACCAGGGATTCGGTGAGTCCCCGGTGTTCCAGCTGAATGAACCGGTCTTCGATGCCTTCCGGCCTGGCCATGGCCTGTTTCGTCTGCCTCAGAATGATCCGCTCTTCCGGGGTACCGGAGTGGGATGGCTTTCGTTTCCGTTTCTGCATGGGATGTTCCTTTCTGCTGCCCCGCAGGCTCTCCCGGGGGGTTTCGAAGAGGAGGCAGCTGTCATTGGGTGCCCCGGGAAGCCCCGCCTTCCTGCGCCACTGAGAGGTTGTGTCCGCCGGGGCCGGTTCGCTCCCCGGAGGTGTCCGGTGCGAAGGAAGTGAGGGCCACATCGCCGGGGACCCTTTCAGATTCTGCGCTCCGGAGTCCGAAAGGGGAACCGAACCTGCAAAGGCCATGATACCATGAAAAGCGGGTATTATCAATGAGAAACCCAGGGTGGTTTTCTCCATAACGGCCGGGAAGGGTGCGGGGAGCGGATCGGGTGGCGTCAGCTAAACCTCCTCCCCGGGGCCCCTGCTGCATAAACCGGGTCCCGGCGCCGGGGCTGAAGGGGACGGCAGGGGAGACAGGGCCGGGGGCACCCGGGTGCCGGGACTCTCCGCCCCTGGTGCAGCTGCCCGGACAGGAAGACCCCTCAGGTCTCTGCCGTTGCCTGAACATCCCGCCAGAGACCGGTGCGGAGGCGTCCCGGGGGGGCGAATTTCCCCCGGAGGCGGGCCGCCCGGGGGGCGGGGGAGGGGAGAATTTCTGTTTGCAGGATTGAGAGCCTCAGGAATTCCTCGGGAGTGTTCCCGAGAGTTGGAAAATATGAAAAACAGGGGAAACAGGGGGGACGATAGTCTGAAAAATGCAGGATTTCAGCTTCGGGCTTGCATCGGCAGAAATCCGGGTCTGGTGCTGACTGTGCGTTATGCGCAGCCTGACCTTTCCCGCTCCTCCTTCTTTTATCGATTCTGTTAATTTATTTCTTTACAGGCTTGACACAATACCCCCTTTTCTGGTAGACTACGCATGAACGAGAAGCTGTTCTTGCTGAATTCCATGTTCCGGACCCCTCCGGGGACCCGGCAGAAAGGCAGATTCAAGAAAAAACTGAAGGAGGCACGGTTATGAACTATTACGAGCGTGCACAGGAGCTGAAGCAGGAGACGGTTGAGAACCGCCGTCACTTCCACACCAACGCGGAAGTCGGACTGGACAACCCCAAGACAGTTGCCTACATCATGGAAAAGCTCAAGGAGTACGGTCTGGATCCCAAGCCCTGCGGCCATGGTGTAACCGCCACACTGGGCAAGGGGGGCAAGACCCTTCTGCTGCGGGCGGATATGGACGCGCTTCCCATGGGGGAGGAGAGCGGCCTGCCCTTCGCCTGCCCCACCGGGACAGAGGCCCACGCCTGCGGGCACGACTTCCATGCGGCAATGCTGCTGACTGCAGCCAAGATCCTCAAGGAGAACGAGGACGCCCTGGAGGGCACCGTCCGCTTCATGTTCCAGCCGGCAGAGGAAATCTTCCAGGGCAGCAAGGACATGATCGCCAACGGGATTCTGGAGGGAGTGGACGCCGCCCTTGGCTTCCATGTCTCCCCGGGTCAGATTCCCCTGGGCCTTTACATGTACAACTCCAAGACCGCTCTGATGTATTCCGCAGACGGTTTCCGCATCAAGATAACCGGCCGCAGCTCCCACGGCGCCTATCCCCACCAGTCCATTGACCCCATCAACATCGGGGTGCACATCCACCTGGCGCTGCAGTCTCTCATTGCCCGTGAGGCGGATCCCGCCAAGAACTGCGTCATGACAGTGGGCAAATTCGTGGGCGGCACCGCCGCCAACCAGATTCCGGACACCGCCGTCCTGGAGGGCAGCATCCGGACCAACGACAAGGACTCCCGGGCACTGCTGGTGCGCCGTATGAAGGAAGTGGCGGAGCAGACCGCAGCCATGTACAACGGCAAGGCGGAGGTGGAGATGATCTACGGAGTGCCTCCCCTGGTCTGCGACCCGAAGCTCACCGAGGAGATGGTGGGGTACATCAAGGACGCCAATCTGCCCGGCGCCATTCCCTATCCCGGCATTCAGGCCAGCGCCTCCGAGGACTTCGCAGTCATCGCCGAGGCCGTTCCCGCCACCTTCATCTATCTGTCCGCCGGCTTCCTGGATGAGCGGGGTTCCTATCCGGCCCATCACTCCAAGGTTCAGTTCAACGAGGACGTGTGTCCCATCGGCGTGACCTACATGTGCCACTGCGCCACCGAGTGGCTGAAGAACAACAAGTAAGCTCCTTCCCACTCCCTGCGCGGCATTGAGATAAGGGAAGTAATTCGCCATCCTAAGAGAAAGGAGCACATTATGGCTAACGAGCAGCCTCAACCCGCAGTCGCCATTCCCCTTCCCAAGGGCAAGAAGAATGCGGTTCAGATCGGGTGCATCTGTATGATGCTCTCCGTCGCCATGTACGGCCTGGTCTTCTCCACCCTCACCACTCCCATTCTGGAGAGCGTGAACGCGGAAGGCTATGTCTCTCTGTTCTCCATTTTCGCCGCCTTGGGCGTCTCCATCATGACGCCCATCGGAGGCAAGCTGGGCGACCTGGTGGGCCGCCGCAACATCATCGTCATCCCCGGCATCATCTGCCTGGCGTCCGGCATCGGCATCGCCTTCATCCGCTCGCTGTGGCCCTTGATGGGTCTGCGTCTCCTGCTGGGCCTTGCCCAGGGAGCCTTCACCGCAGCCCCCTACATCATTGTCAGTCTGATCAATGAGCGCAAGGACGTGCCCAAGGCCATGGGCATGCTGGCAGCCGCCATCTCCGTGGGCGGTTTCGGCGGCAGCATCATTGCCGGCATTCTCACTGACGCCGGCATGCTGACCGCAGCCATCCTGATGCCCGCCATCCCTCTGGCCGCCGGCGTGGTCCTCATCGGCCTGAACATGCCCAACCAGAAGCGCAGCGGCCCCATCTCCATTGACATCCCCGGCATGATCACCCTGGTTATCACCCTGTGCGGAATCCTGCTGGCCCTGAACTTCGGCTCTTCCATCGGCTGGACGGATCCCAAGGTGCTGGGCGGCTTTGCCATCGGCATCGTGGCCCTGATTGCCCTGATCTATGTAGAGGGCAAGGCGGCGGATCCCCTGATTCCTCTGAAGCTGTTCCGCAACTCCCACTACACGGTTCTGCTGCTGGTGGGCTTCATCTGCTACTTCTATCAGGGCGCCATGAACGTCTATGCCCCCATCGGGTGCATCCAGGTCATGGGCCAGTCCACCACCATCGCCGGCTCCCTGCAGATGCCCCGTACCATCCTCTGCATGATTCTTCCCACCATGGCAGGTGCCTGGGTGGGCAAGAAGAGCGGGAACTCCTGGAAGGCCATGTCCATCGGCACCCTGCTGGTTGCCGTTCCCATGGCGCTGATGGGATTCACCTCCCCCTCCACCCCTGTCATTCTCTACTTCGTGTGCCTGGGTCTCACCGGTGTGGCCGAAGCCTTCCGCTCCGTCTCCATCACCCCCGCCGCTCAGGCCTGCCTGGATCCTCAGGACATGGGCATCGGCACCTCTCTGGTGAACTTCGTCAACTCCCTCTCCGGCACAGTGGCCGCTGCCGTCTTCGGCGCCGCCTACAACATGTGCACGGCTGCCGATCCCACCGATGTGGCTCTGGTGCAGAAGGGCGTCAATGCGGTGTTCCTGACCGCTGCCGTCATCTCCGCGATCGGATTTGTCATTGTCATCTTTATCGTGCGTCCCCAGATGACGAAAGGACAGAAAAAATAGCATATCTGCCATACGGCAGAAAAACCCGGTCCGGGCACTTTCCCGGACCGGGTTTTTCTGATCCGGGGCATCCCCCGGATCCCCGCCGCAGCCGGCTTCAGCCGGCGCCCCGGGCCAGGGTCACTCCGGAGAGAAACTCCAGCAGCTGACCCACCGTGGCCACATGGTGCACCTGGGCGCCGCACTTCTCATACTCCCCGATGATGGAGTCCCCCTGATTCCAGCGGTCCACATCGTCCGTGTTAAGCCAGTACATGCGGCAGCAGCGGTCGGCGATGTATTTCAGATCCTCGGCGGCGCTGCGGCGGCGGTTGTTGCGGGCGTCTCCCAGAATGATCACCGTGGTGTCCCTGTGGAAGGTGCCGCCGTACTCCTGCCGCAGGGCGTGGATGGTGGCGCCGTAGTCGGAGTAGACCCCCCGGGTGGGAATGCTGCTCAGTACGGCCTGCACCCCCTCATCCGGGGTGCAGTCCCGGAAGCAGTGGTCCACCGGATTCAGGGAGTTGACGAAGGCGAACTTCCGGCAGCCCCCGGGAAAGGCCTGGTCCATCAGCCCCATGAAGTAGAGGGCCAGAGTGGAGGCGTTGCGGCAGGAACCGGAGATGTCTGTGAGGATCACCACCCTGGCATGGGACTTTACCGGCTCCCGGTAGCGGATCACCAGAGGTTCCCCGTTGGTCCGGCCCGCCGCCCGCACCGTGGCCCGGATGTCAACCCGCCGGTGGTGGACCGCCGTCTGTCTGCGGCGCAGGGTCTGGCGGAAGGCCCGTGCATTGGTGCGGATGAAGGTCAGCACCTGCTCCCGCTCGGCGGTGCTCATGCGCTTCAGATCCGTCTCCATCAGCTCGGCCTGTTCGTCCGTGGTCTGCACGGCGTGGATTCCGTTGACGAAGAGGGGACGGTGGGAGATGGCCCGCTCCTTGATGAGCAGCATGTTCCCCTCCTGGGCGGCGCGCTGCTGCTCCAGCTGCCGCTTATGCTCCTGCTCCTGGCGGAACTGCTCCAGCTTCCGGTCCGCCTGGGTCTTCTGGCGCTCCATCTGCTGCTGATGGGAGAGGGCCCGGGAGTGGACGCTCTGGGCGTACTGCAGATCCCGTTGGAGTTCTCCCATCTGCTCCGCATGCCGGTCAAGGATCCGGTTGTGGGCCTTAAGGGCCCGGGCGGCGCTGTTGTACTCCTTTTTCTCCCCGGAGGGGATGCTCCGGGAGGCGGCTGTCTTCAGGGCCTTCACGGCGGAGACCGCCTTCAGGGTGGCGGAAAACCCCTCCATGTTCCGCTTCGACCTGGTCTCACGGGCGGTCTCCATCAGGTCTGCCGCCAGCTGGTCCAGCAGGGCGCTGTAGTCCGGAGAGGCAAGGGCCTTTCCCGTCCGGGTGCGGAACTTCTCTGTGGCCACCCCGGCCCGGTCCATCCCGTCATAGGCCGCCTCCAGCGCCTCCAGCGCCTTCCGGAGTCTGGGCTCCTCCCGGTTGGGAACCAGCCGGTCCCGCATGCCGGACACCTGGGAGAGGGTGAGATCCGGGGGACTGGCCACTTCCTTCTCATAGGCATCCTGGGCGGAGCGCATCTTCTCCCGGATGTTCTCCATCTCCCGGCGGGCAGACTCCTCCTCCCGGCTGGCCTCCTTCAGTCTGACCGAGGAGCGGTCAACCGCCTGCTGCAGCTGCTTCCGGACGCGGTCCGTATCCCTCCCCGCCCCGGAGTCCCCCCGGCGGTCCTCCTCCCCGGGGAGTCTGGGCACCATCTTCAGAAACCGCTGGGCGAAGAGGCTCTGAAAGGTCTCCACCTGCTCCTGGCTGGTGCATACCATGGACTGGAGCCGGTAGAGCACCTCCTCCACATCCGTAATGTGCCTCACACAGGCGAGGCAGGCGGCAAGCCGGTCCACCGGCAGGATATACCCGTAGGATTCCCGCAGCTGCAGGAGGAACTCTTCAATTTCTTCCAGAAAGCTCATGTCCGCTCTCCTTTCGTGGTCTGCCCCGTCCGGCGCAGGGCGGATTGTCCCGGGATGAGAAGAGACTTCCGCCTCCGGAGGGCGCTCCGGCAGGAGAGGGTT
>CAYXVN010000010.1:21508-30388 GCA_964468565.1 uncultured Oscillospiraceae bacterium
ACCTGGCGGAGGATCATCCGCCGGTCGGAGTTGTCCTTGGCCAGGAAGCCCACGGTATAGACGGCGGAACTGCGGATGTCCTCCGCAGAGGTCTCCTTCATGGTATCCTGGAGGAACTTCGCCCAGGTGATGCCCTCGCTGATGCTCACAGGGTGCTGGAGGTCCAGCTGGCTGATCTGGTAGAGGTACTCCGCGATGCGGGTACAGAAGGCATTGTCCTGGCTGACCTTCATCAGGAGGATGTCCTTGATCTCCTGTTTGGTCTTCTGCTGGATGAAGAGGTAGATGCACCGGCGCTTCAGGGGAGCGGACAGCTCCCGGTAGCGGTTGGAGGTGAGAATCACGATGGGGAGATTCTCCGGCAGGCAGCGGACAGTGCCGAATTCGGGTATCGTCATGGCGAAGTCGGAGAGGGTCTCCAGCAGGGTGTGTTCGATCTCCTCGGAGGCCTTGTCGATCTCGTCGATGAGCAGCACCTTGCGCCCGGGCATGGTGAGGGCTTTGTAGATGGGACGCTCCAGCAGGAACTCCTCGGAGAAGAACTCCACGTTCTTGGCCACGTAGTCCACGCTCTGGGGGACGGTCATGTCCTTCATGGCGAAATTGAGCTTGTCCCGGATGGCGGAGACCACCAGCAGCTGACGCTGGTAGTCGTAGTCGTAGAGGATGGAGTCGGGGCTGATGCCCTCATAGCACTGCAGGCGGATCAGGGGGATGTCCAGGCCCTGGGCCAGGGCCACCGCCAGGCTGGACTTGCCCACGCCGGGGTCGCCCTCCACCAGCAGAGGCAGACTGGTCTCCATGGCACCCAGGAGGGCGTACCCGATCTCCTGGTTGGCGAAGTAGCCCGCCTTCTCGAGACTGCTGATCAGTTCCGTAACGTTCATGGTTTACTCCTTTTAGTGTAATGGATCTTCCCGCCGGGCCCGGTCCGGCTGTTCAGCCGGAACCGAGGTACCGGAGGGGACAGATGGTGCTTCAGAGCCGGGGAACAGGGCATGCTCCCGGTACGGACAGGGAAGAGGGCGGAAAGCACGGACTGCCGTCCCTCCCGGATCTTCTGCGGCGGGGGTGCTTCAGCTCTCCCCTCCGGGGCCGGACCGGGTTCCGAAGCGCGGTTCTCCGGGACAGGAATCCGGTCCGGATGGGGGCTTCCGGGGGTCAGAATGGGCAAAACCCCACCGCGTTCCCTATTGTACAGCATTCCCCAGGGGGCCGCAACCCCCATTGTATCCCGGGGATGGGCCCCGGATCCGCCGGTCCGGCGGGCGGAAGCACACCCCCTCCGCCAGGAGAACATGGGCGGCACAGGAGGGGAATCCGTCCCCGTGATATGCCTCTTGACATCCGGGGCGGGTGTGGCCCATAATACGGAATACGGGGCCGCGGCCCCGGACAGAAGCCGGAGTCCCTCCGGCGGAAGGGTGGTTTCCATGCTGCACGAAATCGGGGAGCGGCAGTATCACTGCGAATACCGGCCTCACAGCCCGGACCGGGAGAAGGACCGCCTGCTCTGCTATGAGGAGAGCCGGATTCTCCTTCTGGACGGCACGGTCCCCACCCTGGCCCAGATGGGGCAGACCCTTCCGGACGATGCCCTCCAGTACCTGTTTGAGATTTCCGGTGTCTGCTTCTATCTGCCCAGGACACCCGTGGCCGAGGGGAACGGTCTGAAATACGAGAGCATTCACCGCCTGCGCCGCCTGTCCCCGGACTGGCTGGCCTTTGCAGGAGTGACCGGCTTTCACCTGTACGGCTGGTACCACCGCAACCGGTACTGCGGCGCCTGCGGCCACCCCCTGGTGCACAAGGAGGACGAGCGGGCCCTGGTGTGCCCGGCATGCGGCAACATCCTCTACCCCGGCATCGCCGTGGCGGTGATCGTGGGGATTCTGGATCCGGAGCGGGACCGCCTTCTCTTCTCCCGGTATTCCCAGGGCTACCGGAATTACGCTCTCATCGCCGGATACAACGAGATCGGGGAGACCCTGGAGGACACCGTGCGGCGGGAGGTCCATGAAGAGGTGGGCCTGCAGGTGAAGAACATCCGGTACTATAAGAACCAGCCCTGGGGCTTTTCCGGCACCATGCTCCTGGGTTTCTTTGCGGACCTGGACGGCTCCCCCGAGATCCGTGTGGATCACCGGGAGCTGTCTGAGGCTCTCTGGATTGACCGGGCCAATGCCCCGGAGGGGGATGCCCGGGTCAGCCTCACCGGGCGCATGATGGAGGCCTTCCGCCTGGGGGAGATCTGACCGGCCCCGGCAGATCCCCTCTGCAGCCGGTACCCGGCCGGCCCCCGCAGGGAAAATATGAAAGGAGGAGTTCCATGGAACAGGGCAATGTGATCAGGAAGTGGATGGAGCGGCTGGGCATGACCCAGCAGGAACTGGCCGAGAGGCTGGTGGAGACCGCCACCGAAGTCCGCCACTGGAAGGGGGAGGGACCCCAGCCCGGAGAAGAGAAGAACTCCCAGATGGAGAGTTTTCTGGAGATGGCGGAGGACACGCTGCAGGATGCCCTGCCCAAGGGAGAGGCCCGCTGGCGTCTGGCGGATCAGCTGTTCTCCGAGGAGAGCATGTACGCCCGCATGCGTACCTTTGCCCAGGTGGAGGGCCTGCACCAGACCTACCAGGCCCTGCCCTACATGCGCCGCATGCACGCCGGCCAGACCCGCCAGCCGGTGCTGGACTCCCGCCAGCAGGTGGCCTACATCGTTCACCCCCTGATCATGGCCTGTCAGGCCCACGCCATGGGGATCTGCGACGACACGGTTCTGGCCGTGGCCCTGCTGCACGATGTCTGTGAGGACTGCCACATCCTCCCCCAGGACCTGCCCTTCTCCCCTGAGGTGCGGGAGGCGGTTGGCCTGCTGACCCGCAGCGGGGAGGATCAGGAGACCTACTACAGGAACATCCGGGGCAACCGCACCGCCATGCTGGTGAAGTGCCTGGACCGCTGCCAGAATCTCTCCACCATGGCAGGCAGCTTCTCTCTGGCGCGGATGGCGGAGTACATTCTGGAGACCGAGACCTATGTGCTGCCCATCCTGGAGGAGCTGAAGGAACAGTACCTGGACCTGAGCAACGCGGTGTTCCTGCTGAAATACCAGATGCTGAGCATGCTGGAGGCCCAGAAAGCCATGCTGGTGCGGCTGCGGAAAAAGGATTCCCCGGAGAAGGTCTGAACCGCTGCCCCCTCAGACTGCCTGCCGATCTTGCGGCGGGCAGTTTTATTTTCGGGAGAGGCCTGCCCGACAATCCGAAATTCTCCGCTGTCGCCTCCGGGTGTCCGGGGAGGGGGGCGCAGCGGAGAGGTTCCAGGTCCGCCGGAGGGGGAGGGCAGGCTTTCCTCCTGGAACCGGGCCCCTTCCGGGATCTGCAGGGGAGGGACTCCCCCGGGCCGGCGGCATCAGGGGGTTCCGGGTGCTGTCCTCGGGACTCCCTTCCGGCTGTGCCCGCTCCGCGCCCCGGGGGGACGGGAGAATCCGGCCGGGGCAGCCGGCATCCCCACCCGGGCCGGCCTGTGGCACAGGAACTGAGGCGTCAGGCCACAGAGAGCGCAGACAAAAACACCGCCCGGAACCGGTCCGGGCGGTGTGCATAGGCAGAGGGAAACCTCCGGGGAAGGGATTATTCGTAATCCGCCACGTTGGAGGAGTCGATCCAGATGTTGGTGGTGATGATGGTGTTGTCCTCCAGGGTGCCGCCATCCAGCAGGGTGACAGCCGCCTCCAGGCCGTTGGCCGCCATGGCGCCGCCGTCCTGGGAGACCGTGCCGGTCATACGGCCGTCCTTGATGGCCTCAAAGCCGTCCGGAGTGCCATCCACGCCGGTGATGACGATGCCGCTGTTGGCCCCGGCCGCATTGCCGGCACCCACTGCCATGCCGTCATTCTCGCACACGATGGCGTCCAGGTCATAGGCGGACAGCCAGCTCTCCACGGTGGACTGGGCACTGGCGGTATCCCACTGGCAGTCCGCAGGCTCCACGACCTGAACCATGTCGGGATAGTTGGCCAGAATGTTCTCATAGCCCTCCATTCTCTGCAGGCCGCCGGAGTCGCCGGAGGGGCCGGTGAGAATGGCGATGTTGCCCTTGCCGCCCAGCAGGTCGGCCACGTGCTGCATCTCGGTTTCGCCGGCTGTGACGTTGTCACCGCAGGACAGGGCGGAGATGCCGTAACTCTCCCAGTCGGTGCAGGCGGAGATGATGTTTATGACAATGACGCCGGCGTCAGCGGCAGCCTTGGAGGCCTCGCCCAGGGCATCCGGGTCCACAGGCTCAAAGAGGATGGCGTCGTACTCCTCGGAGACGCACTGCTCGATCTGGCTGATCTGGGTGGCAGCGTCCTGGTCGGCGCTGAGGATGGTGAGGTCAATGCCCAGCTCGGCGGCCTTGGCCTCAGCGGCATCGGAGACGGTGATCTGGAACGCGTTGGTCTGATGCTGCTGGATCAGGGCGATCTTGTACTTCTCACCGGAGGAGCTGGAGCTGCCGGAAGAGGAAGCAGAGCTGGAGCTGCCGGAAGAGGACGAGGAGGAGCTGCTGGAGGAGGAGCTGCCGGAGGAGCCTGCTCCGCTGCCGGAAGAGGCGGAGCCGCCTGAGGAGCTGGAGCTTCCGCCGCCGCCGCCGCAGCCGGTGAGCATGGTGAGGGCCATGGCGGCTGCCATGGCGAGAGCCAGAAGTTTCTTCGCGTGTTTCACTTTGAATTTCCTCCCAAAATGAATTCTATGCAAAAGGCGGGAGTGAAGAATCCCGGGATTACGGTCGCCGGTGCGCAGTTGAGCCTCCCGCACTCCGGGCATCCCGCCGGGCAGAGCGCCCGGCTCAGTCCTTCTTTCCCTTCCCCTTTACATCGATGAGAACTGCGGCCACAATGATGACCCCCTTCACCACCTTCTGCCAGTGGGAGGACACCCCCAGGATGTCCAGCCCGTTGGCGATGACGGTGATCAGGAGAGCCCCCACCACGACCCCCATGGGTTTGCCCACGCCGCCGGACATGGATACGCCGCCCACCACGCAGGCCGCGATGGCGTCCATTTCATAGGACTCCGCCGCATTCGGCTGGCCGATGGTGACCCGGGAGGTCATAAGAAAGCCGCAGAGACCGGCCAGCAGGCCGGCGATGGCAAAGGTGGAGATCTTGATGGCCTTGGTGTTGATGCCGGCAGCCCGGGCGGCGAGCATGTTGCCGCCGCAGGCGTAGACCCGGCGGCCGTACACCGTCATCTCCAGTACAAAGGAGCAGACGATGGCCACCAGGATCAGGATGATGGCCAGCATGGGAATTCCCAGCACGGAACTGGCGGCAATGGCCTTGTACTGGGCGGAAATGCCGGTGATGGGTTTGCCGTGGGAGGCCAGAAGCGCCAGCCCCCGGACTGCTGTCATGGTGCCCAGAGTCATGATGAAGGGGGGAATGTCTCCAATGGACACACCCACGCCGTTGACGATGCCCACAGCCAGTCCCACCAGCAGGGCGGCCAGGAGAGCAAAGATGAGGGGCACGTTGCCGCGGCCCAGCATGGCGGCGATGACCCCGCTCAGGGCAATGGTGGAGCCCACGGACATGTCAAAGCCGCCTGCCACGATGACGAACATCATGCCGAAGGACAGAATGCCGTTGATGGAGACCTGCTTCAGGATGTTCACCAGGTTGGACGGTTTGATGAAACTGGGCTTCAGGCAGGTGAGGACGATGACCAGCACCAGGAAGATGATGAAGATGAAATACCGGCTGATCAGGGCCCGCACGTCCAGATGTTTTTTCTCGTTTTCCACGATAACCCCTCTTTCTCAGACAGAAATGGCCGATGCCAGGGCCATGATGCGCTCCTGGGAGAAATCCTTCCGCAGCACCTCGCCGGAGAGGTTGCCCTCCGACATCACGGCGATGCGGTCGCAGACGCCCATCAGTTCCGGGATCTCGGAGGAGATCATGATGACCGCCTTGCCCTGCTGCACCAGGGAGCCGATGAGCAGATAGATGTCCCGCTTGGCCCCCACATCGATGCCGCGGGTGGGCTCATCCATGATGATGATGTCCGGATCGTTCAGCAGCCACTTGGCGATGACCACCTTCTGCTGGTTTCCGCCGGAGAGGTCGCCCACGATCTGGTCGCTGGAGGGGGTCTTGATCTTCAGCATGTCGATGTACCGGGCCGAGGCCTGGCGGACCTTTTTGCGGCTGTAGAGGCCGTGGCTGAGCAGCTTGCGGATGGCCACCACCGAGATGTTGTCGTTGATGGAGCCCCGCAGGTTCAGGCCGGTGAGCTTCCGGTCCTCCGTCACCAGGGCCACCCCGTGGCGGATGATGTCCGCCGGGGAGCGGACCTCCACCTTCTGTCCCTGCACGAAGATCTCTCCCGCAGACAGGCGGTGCATGCCGAAGATGCTCTCCACCAGTTCGCTGCGCCCGGCGCCCACCAGGCCTCCGATGCCCAGGATCTCCCCCCGGCGCACGGCGATGCTCACGTTCTTCACCTTATGGTCCGGGCGGCTGATTCCCCGGGCCTCGAAGATCACATCCCCGATGTCCGCCTCCACCTTGGGGAAGACGTCCCGGATCTCCCGGCCCACCATCATGCGGATCAGATCGTTCTCGGTCAGGTCCTTTGTCTCCCCGCACCCGATGTACTGGCCGTCCCGGTAGACGGTGACCCGGTCGCAGATGGAGAAGATCTCGCTCATCCGGTGACTGATGTAGATGATGGCCACGCCCTTTTCCTTCAGGCGGCGGATGTGGCCGAAGAGGATTTCCACCTCCCGGTCCGAGATGGCGGCGGTGGGTTCGTCCATGATGATGACCTTGGCGTCCACCGAGATGGCCTTGATGATCTCAATGAGCTGGCACTGGGCAACCGTCAGGCTGCGCAGGGTGTCCGTGGGAGAGACGTGGAGACCGCACTCCTGAATCAGCTCCCGGGACTGCTCGATCATGGCCTTCCGGTCCACCAGACCGTGGTGGTGGATCTCCCGCCCCACGAAGATGTTCTCAAAGACCATCATGTCGTAGATGGGATTGAGTTCCTGGTGGATCATGGCGATGCCGGTGTCCATGGCCTCCTTGGGGTTGGAGACCTCGTAGGGCTTCCCGTTGAACAGGATCTCGCCCCCCCTGTCCTTCCGGTAGATCCCCATGAGGATCTTCATCAGGGTGGACTTGCCGGCCCCGTTCTCTCCCATCAGGGCGTGGACCTCCCCCGGCCGGACCTGGAGCTGGACATGGTCCAGAGCCTTCACGCCGGGAAAGGTCTTGCTGATGTCCTTCATTTCCAGAATATAGTCCAACCTGCTCCCGCTCCTTTCGCGTTTCATGGGAACCGGCAGGGAGAGGGTCCTCCGCCGGCAGGCATGGGGGTCCTCCCCCACCGCATTGTGAGAATGCACAAGGCGGAGCGTGCTCTCTTCCCCTTCAGAACAGCTTTTTCCCCTCCTGTCCCTGCCATGACGGGAAAAGCAGCCGGAAAACGCATTTCTGCGTGCCAATGAGCAATAATCACAAGGAAGTTCACAAGGAGAGTATAGCAAGTGCCCCAGGAAAATGCAAGAGACACGGGGAACTTCGTCACTATCGCCAAATTACGGGTTTAAATTGTAGGTTTAACAGGCAGGTTTGCCGGATGATATGCACACGCCCAGGCCAGTCAGAGCGGGAATGCACGCGTGGGCCAACATGTGCACTGCGCACAAAAGCCGAGGTGAACCGCTGTTCTGAGGACACTCTCCCGGGAAAGGAACTGCTCCTGTCCGGCCTCCGGCTGTTGCGCCACAGGGGCAGGGTATGACCATGGCCGGAGAACCCTCTGCCGGTGCGGAGATCCGGGCAGCCCCCACTGCAGAGACAGGCCCGATTCCGCCCTGTGGAGCCCTGGGCAGAGGGGCACGGCGGGGCCAGTCCGGCATGGCCATGCAGAAGTCCATATATCCCGCGGCCGCTCTGCTGGGGACGGCTCTCTGCACCCTGCCCCGCAGAGTCGCCGGGAGGAGGATTGTTCCCTTCCCGCAGCCCCGGCTCCCTGCCGGGAAGAAGGGAGGATTCCCCGCACCGGCAGGTGGTCTGCCCCATTTGCCGGCGATGGAACCAGTGCACGAAGACTGCCCGGGGACAGGCCCGACAGTTTTCCTGGCTCCTGAGACACCGGACACCGGCGCCGGCGGCGTGCAATGCACCGGGGAGACAATCCCGCCCAGGTGCCTCCGTGTGTGGAAGGGCACGCTGGAACCGGGGGCTGGAGAGGGGAATCCGGGTCAGCGATGGACGGTGCCAGCAGGTCCGAAAGTCCCTGCCTCCGGCATGGCTCCGGGGTACCTCCGGAGGGGGAAGCGGGGAATCCTGCACCCGGGGAGGACGGCAGGGGAGAGGTCCCATCGTCCGGGCCGCAGTTCCCTACGGTGATGCGGTTCACCCGGTCACGGGGTATCTCCGGCTGCCCGGCCCTGGGAGGGGGCACAGACAGCGCGGCAGACGTTCAGTCCGCCTTCGTCTCATCGGCCCGGTTTCCGCCCCCCTCTTTCCGGAAAATCTGCCCTCTTCCGGAGGAGGAGCCCCCCGATGGGGGAACTCCCGGGCCTCCTGGAACGGGGCATGGACGCAGCAGGGAGCGGATCCCGGGCCGGGTCCGCTCCCTGTGCAGATGGATTTCCGGTGAGTACGCCCTCAGTCCTCCGCCAGCGGTTCCATCTGTGCGGCGCAACGCAGGTCCTGCCAGTTTGGGCCGGGCCGGCGGATGTCCCCCTCCTTGCGGAACATGCGGTTACGGTCGTAATACTCCAGCAGGGCCAGGGCGTATTTCCGGGAGGTGCCCAGGCTGTCCCGGAACTCCGGCAGCTCCAGCTCTCCTCTGGCCTCCACCATGGCCAGCGTCTTCCGGT
>CAYXVN010000011.1:0-29396 GCA_964468565.1 uncultured Oscillospiraceae bacterium
CGCGCCGGTGGAGCGGCCGATCCAGTTCTTCTGCTGGATCTTGACCCGCTCGATGTAGTCCAGATCGTCCAGATCATCAATCAGCCGCTGGGCATAGGCGGTGATCTTCAGCATCCACTGGGACTTCTCCTTGCGGATGACCGGAGAGCCGCAGCGCTCGCAGACCCCCTCCACCACCTCTTCGTTGGCCAGCACGCACTTGCAGGACGTGCACCAGTTCACGGGCATGGTGGCCTTGTAGGCCAGCCCCTTCTTGTACAGCTGCAGGAAGATCCACTGCGTCCATTTGTAGTACTTCGGATCCGTGGTATCCACCACCCGGTCCCAGTCAAACCCGAACCCCAGCATCTTCAGCTGGCGGGTGAAGTTCTCAATGTTCTTCTTTGTGACAATGGCGGGGTGGATGTGGTTCCGGATGGCGTAATTTTCGGTGGGCAGGCCGAAGGCATCAAACCCGATGGGAAAGAGCACGTTGTAACCGTCCATGCGCTTTTTGCGGGTCACGATGTCCATGGCGGTAAAGGGACGGGGATGACCCACGTGCAGGCCGGCGGCCGAAGGATAGGGGAACTCTATGAGACCGTAGAACTTGGGCCGGGAGGTGTCCCCCGTTTTACAGGCGTAGGGCTTTTCCTGCTCCCAGCGATCCTGCCACTTCTTCTCAATGGCAGCAAAGTCATACTTCATCCGAACAGGCGCATGGAAACCACCCGGCCACGCCGGGCGGAGGAAATGCGCCCTTCACCTCCTTACGGTTTTGGATCAGACAGGTGAACCTGACGTTCCCGGGGGATACCGTGATCTGTCTGTCCTTCTTCCCTTCCGGGTCCTGCAGCCCACGGAAGGCAGCTCCGGCACCTGCGGGGCCGGTTCCGGTGGTGTCCGCTGCAGGAGACCCCGGACCGGAAGGGCCCTCCCGGGGAGAGGATCGCCTCTGCTGTCGCCTCCCCGGTGCCGAGCACACATTATACAGGAACTCCCCCCGGATTGCAAGGGAGCACCCGGAAATTCAGAGACCGTCCTGAAAAAAGGCCTCCAGTTCGGAGGTGGGAATGGGAGAGAGCACACATCTCCCCAGTTCCTTCGGCAGCACCAGGGTTATGGTCTCCCCCCGCCGCTTCTTGTCCGCCAGGGCACCCTGGGCCAGTTCCGCTGCGGAGAGGGTGCAGCGGTCTGAGAGGCCGTTGCTGCGCAGAAGGGACTCCAGGGTCTCCAGGACCGTCCGGTCTGTCAGGCCCCGTTTCACACAGGCCCGGGTCACCACCGCCATGCCGATGGCCACCGCCCGGCCGTGGGTCATGGTATAGCGGCTGTATTTCTCCACGGCGTGTCCCACGGTGTGGCCGAAGTTCAGCAGCTGCCGGGGCCCGTTGTCCCGCTCGTCTGCCTCCACCACATCCGCCTTGATCTGAATGCAGCGCGCAATCACCTCTTCCGGCTGATCGGACAGACCGCTCCCCTGGAGCATGCGGAGAATCTCAGCGTCTGCAATCATGCCGTACTTGATGGTCTCCCCCAGACCGTCTGCCAGCGTCTCCGGCGAGAGGGTGGTCAGGCACTTCACATCGCACAGCACCAGCCGGGGCTGCCAGAAGGCCCCCACCAGGTTCTTGCCCTGAGGCAGGTCCACGGCGGTCTTTCCGCCCACGGAGGAGTCCACCTGGGCCAGGAAGGAGGTGGGCAGCTGCACGAAATCCATGCCACGCAGGTAGGTGGCGGCGGCAAAGCCGGCCAGATCTCCCACCACACCCCCGCCCAGGGCCACAATCAGGTCCGAACGGGTAATGCCCCGCTCCGCCAGGAAGGAGAGAAGCCGCATGTAGGTCTCCAGACTCTTGCTCTTCTCCCCGGCAGGAAGGACAAACTTCGCCACCCGGAATCCCGCCTTTTCCAGCGAGCGGATCACCACGGAGGAGTAGATCATATCCACAAAGCTGTCCGTCACCAGAGCGACCAGACAGGGGTCGTGAATTTCCGCAACAAAGGTCCCGCACTGCGCAAGCAGGCCGGAGTCGATGTGCACCTGATAGGAAGGGGCAGTTCTGATTTCCACAGTCCGCATGGCAGCTTCCTCCTTACTGCGCCCTCTGGTAGGTCTCCGCGAAGGGCCGGATGGCGTTCACCATGTTCATCACGGTGACGAACTCGTCGGGGGTGAGGGACTGGGCCCCGTCGCACAGGGCGTGGGGCGGATCGTTGTGCACCTCGATGATGAGGCCGTCCGCCCCCGCCGCCGTGGCGGCCAGGGCCATGGGCCGCACCAGTTTGGCATCTCCGGTGGCGTGGCTGGGGTCCACAATGACCGGCAGATGGCTCAGCCGTTTCAGCACCGGAATGGCAGACAGGTCCAGGGTGTTCCGGGTGTAGGTCTCAAAGGTGCGGATGCCCCGCTCGCAGAGGATCACCTGCTCGTTTCCGGATGCCATGATGTACTCCGCACTCATGAGCAGCTCCTGCAGGGTGTTGGCCAGGCCCCGCTTGAGCAGAATGGGCTTCTTCACCTGTCCCAGGTGCTTGAGCAGTTCGAAGTTCTGCATGTTGCGGGCACCCACCTGAATGATGTCCACCTCTTCAAACAGGGGCAGATGGCCGATGTCCATGATCTCCGTGACGATGGGAAGTCCCGTGGCCTCCTTGGCCTGAAGCAGGAAGCGCATGCCCCGGGAGTGGAGACCCTGGAAGGCGTAGGGGGACGTGCGGGGCTTGAAGGCACCGCCCCGCAGCAGGGTGGCCCCCGCCGCCTTGACGGCCTTGGCCACCGCCACGATCTGTTCCTCGGACTCCACGGAGCAGGGACCGGCAATGACCTGGAAGTTCCCTCCCCCGATTTTGGAGCCGTTCTCCAGGGTGATGACGGTGTCCTCCTCCCGGAACCGGCGGTTGGCCTTCTTGAAGGGCTCCTGAACCCGCTGTACGGATTCCACGATGTCAATGTTGCGCAGATCATCCATATCCACCTGGGAGGTGTCCCCCACCAGACCGATGATGGTGTGGGCCTGCCCCACAATGGTGTGGGCCTCCAGCCCGATCTTGGCCATGTCCTCGGAGAAGCGGTCGATCTGCTCCTTCGTGGTGTTTTTCTTCAGAATGACGATCATGATATATGACTCCTTCCTGGACGGAAAAAAAGCGGCTGCCGGGGCGTGTATGCACCTCGGCAGCCGCATCGTTCCAATTCAGACGGACCATCCTTCCCTCACAGGGAGACGCTCCGCAGACCTGATGCCCTGTTTTCCGCGCAACACGCAAAGACCTTCCCGGCAGAGAAGCCGAAAAAGCCGTAAAAGCCGTAATATGCGTATCCCGCGAAGCACAGAGCGCTCTTCATGGCAGGTCCTTTCCCCGAGGATCCATGGGAATTCCTCATGGGTCCATCAGAATTTTTCATGATTATAAGCCCGGAACGGAAGCCCTGTCAAGAGGGAATTTCAGATTTTCCACGGCAGACTCAGATCTCACTGGCAGGAGACCCGCATGTACACCGTCTGCACCTGGGCTCCCCCTCCGCAGAGCACCCCCCGGTCCACCGGGCAGTCCTGATAGTCCCGTCCCACCGCCAGAGTCAGATAGGTCTCGTCCACCTGCTGGTTGCGGGTGGGATCCAGACCATACCACATTCTGTCATCCGACCAGATCTGCACCCAGGCGTGGGTGGCGCCCTCTCCCACCGTAAAGCCGCAGGCGTAGCGGGCCGGAATGCCCGCCATGCGGCACAGGGTGATGAGTATCTGGGCCTCGTCCTGGCAGACCCCCTTTGCCTGATCGAAGGCCTGAGCCGCCGTGGTGGTCACGCTGGTGGAGCCCGGGGTGTAGGCCACATGGCGGTACACCGCCCGCATCAGGGCATCCGCCCGGTCCAGGGGAGACCCGGTCTCCGGCAGGTTCTCCCGCAGAAACTCCTCCATGGCCGGGCTGGGCAGGGTCAGGGGCGAGGGACAGGAGAAGGAGGGATGGCAGCTCTCCGGTCTGCGCCGGGCCAGATTGACCGCCGCCCGTCCGGAGGCCTGAAAGGCGAAGGAACTGTGGGGGGCCCGGCAGGCACCCACCTGCAGCAGATTCCCGTACCCGTCCCGCTGAAGGGACCAGGTTCCCTCCGGCTGCAGGGAGAGATGGGAGGCCAGCATGTGCTGGGTGGTGGAGGGTCTGGGCAGGCAGCGCAGGGTGAAGTAGTGGTCCGTGGCCGGATACTCAAACTCAATGGAGGTCCGGTAGGTGAATTCCAGCTGCAGCAAGGCGCCACATCCTTTCCGCTTGAAATGTCGGGGCAGCAGGCTGCCGGAGCAACAGCCCCGGCAGCCCATTGTATCAGACGGAAAAGAGATTTTCAACCCATTTCAGAAGAATGGTGCTGGTGGGCATGGGGGTGGATTCGTTGGTGACCACCGCAGTCAGCCGGTCCAGGCAGTCCTGGTCCGGTTCCATCCTGGTCTTGTACAGGCGGTTCACCAGCTTCTTCAGCTCCTGGGGGAGCTTGCTGCTCCGGTAATCCAGGCGCAGGTAGAGGTCGATGCGCTCCACCGAGTTGCCGCAGCGGACAATGTTACGGGTGGTATCGTCCATATACTCCTCGCAGCTGCCCCGGAAGGCCAGAATGTTGTCAATGACCTCCTGCAGGGAGAGGACCGGACTGTAGCTCATGGGAGCGCTCTCCATGGCGTAAACCGCCATCTGGATGTAGGACAGACACTCGGTGGAGAGGATCTCCCGGATCACAATGGCGTTGTCGTAGGCGTAGTGGAGGTTGCTGAGGATGGAGTTGGGATCCTTGGGATCAAAGAGGTAGCGCCAGCAGAAGTCCGCCGTGTCGGCGTAGATGTTGGGAATCCCCAGCTGGCTGCAGAAACCGGCGTAGTCCACCTCCTGGTCGTCGATCATCTTGTCGAACATGTCCATCAGGTAGTGGGACGTGGTGAGTACCCGCTCGGCATAGCGGCCCAGCCAGTAGAGATGCTCCACTCTTATTTTAGAACCCATGTGTCCTTGAAGCCTCCTCCCTGCGAAGAATTGACAATAAACGAGGTGGGATTGCGGGAGAACCGGGTCAGGCCGGAGGGCCAGACCACGGTGTCCTCCCCGGAGAGAACAAAGGCACGCAGGTCCGCCTTGCGCATGACCCGCTTCCCCTCGTCCATGATGGGCAGATCCAGGAAATCAATCACTTCCTGGGCAATGAAGCGCCGGGGTTCCGCCTTGATGGTCTCGGCAAAGGCGGCCAGCTTCTCCCTGGTGAGATCCCGGCCGAAGACCACGCCGTAGCCGCCGGCCTCCGCCACGTCCTTGATGACCAGGCTGTCCAGGTGGTCCAGAACGTACTTCCGGTCCTCCTCGTAGAAGGGCAGGTAGGTGGGGGCGTTGTGGAGAATGGGCTCCTCGTTCAGGTAGTAGCGGATCATCTTGGGCACGAAGTAGTAGATGCCCTTGTCGTCCGCCGCCCCGTTGCCCGGCGCATTGATGATCGCCACGTTGCCCGCCCGGTAGGCCGCCATCAGGTTGGGCACCCCGATGAGGGACTGGGGCTCGAAGGTGACAGGATCCAGGTACTCGTCGCTGAGCCGGCGGTAGACGGCACCCACCCGGTAGACCTGGTCGATGCCCTGGTACCAGAGCACGTCGTTTTCCACGAACAGATCCCGGTTCTCCACCAGGATGGCATCCGTGCGCTCGGCCAGATAGGAGTGCTCGAAGTATGCGGCGTTGTAGCGGCCGGGGGTGAGAATCACGTTGATGCCGCCGCAGTTCACGTAGTCCATGACGGCCCGGAGAAGGTCGCCGTAGTTGCGGTTGTCCACCACGTGGTTGGTCTGGAAGGTGATCGGAGACGCCTTGCGGCACAGATCCCGGGCAATCAGGGGGTAGGACGCCCCGGAGGGGATGCGCAGATTGTCCTCAAGGATGTACCAGTCGTCCTTGCCCTCCACAAGGTCGATGCCGGAGATGTGGCTGTAGATTCCCTTGGAGGGGGTGATTCCCTCGCAGGGGGAGAGATAGCCAGAGGACGAGTAGACAAAGTCGGCGGGGATGACTCCGTCCCGGACGATTTTCGCACCGGAATACACGTCCTTCAGGTAGAGATTGAGTGCTGTGACCCGCTGGCGCAGGCCCCGCTCCAGACGGTCAAAGTCCTTGGCCGTAATGACGCGGGGGATGGCATCGAAGGGGAAAAGCCGTTCGTTGAAGGTTCCGTTCTTGTAGATGCCGAATTTGACTCCATACCGGGCCAGCTGCTTGTTGATCAGATCACTGTGTTGGACCAGCTGTTCCATAGGCAAACGCCTCCCTTTTTCGTGTCCCTCCGGATATCCATGAATTCCCGTTGGCAGGGCAAAAGGCGACGGCCCCAGGACGCCATCGCCTTATTTTCCCATTATATCGTTTTTCCGACCCCGTGTCAACGCAGGAAACCGGCATGGTGCAAAGATTTCGGGCCCTCTCCCCGCCGGCCGGCCCATTAGGCCGGCTTCTCTCCCCCATCCGGGTATTTTCTGCAGCATCTCCGGTTTTGTTCCTTGCCTTCCCGGGCAATCTGTGATATGATGCAAAGATACACCAGATCAACCCCATCGCCCTCCCACTGTTCTCTCCGCCCGTCTCTTTCCGGGCGGCTTTATCTTCGGCTGCCCCGGCTGCACCGGCCAGACCGATACTGGAAAGGAGCTGCACCATGACCCTTGCTCAGTACATGAACGCACAGTTCTCCGCAGTCCAGTACATGGACTTCATCTTCCGCCTCATTGTCTCCTGCCTCTGTGGAGCCGTCATCGGCATCGAACGGGCCAAACGGTTCAAGGAGGCCGGAATCCGCACCCATGTCATTGTCTGCTGTGCCTCCGCCCTCACCATGATCATCTCCAAGTACGCCTTCGTGGACATGACCGATGCCGCCGGAGTCCTCTACAGCGGCATACGGGGCGCTGACGCCTCCCGCATTGCGGCCCAGACCATCAGCGGCATCAGCTTCCTGGGGGCCGGCGTCATCTTCAAGCACGGCAGTACCATCCGGGGACTGACTACGGCTGCCGGCATCTGGGCCACCGCCGGCATCGGACTGGCGGTGGGCTCCGGCATGTACCTCATCGGCATCCTGGCCACCTTCATTCTTGCAGGTTCCCAGCTGATCATGCACCACTTCACCGTGGGAGGCGACTCCCTGGTTGCCAGCCGCCTCCAGTTCACCACCCGGGACACCGTCAGCTTCTGGGACAGGCTCTCGGATTACCTGAATCTCAACAACATTGTCATCCTCAAGACGGAAATCAAGCGCAATGCTGACGGCACCCTCTCCTATGACATCGTGGTGCGCACCAGCCACCCCATCAACATCACTCAGCTGACCGATTTCATCCACGAAGACAACAGCATCGAGAGTGCCAGCTGCACTCCCCTGTTCTGCATCCTGAAACGTTCAGAGCGGGGGCAGCTCCGCTGCCGATTCCTTCTGAGCCTGAAGCCGGGCATCGTAGAAGGCGGCAATGGTCACACCCCGGTAGGGGGTAAGCCAGAGAAAGACCGGCAGGGTCAAGAGACTGGTGAGCAGCCTGGTCATCAGGGAGCCGTCCACCGACAGGAAGGCCTGCTGTGCCTGCTGCAGTCCCGCAACATCCGGGGTAAGGCCTCTGAGAACTCCGAAGAAGCCGCTCTGCTGGAGCATGACCGTCTCCACCACAACGGTGATGACCACGTTGATCAGGATCCAGCCCAGGAAGGAGAGATGGACCCGGAACAGCTCCCATTTCCAGCCCTGCATCAGCGCGGCACTGCGGCGCACCGCAGCAGCCGCCCCGTCCTCCGGATGGTCCGCCAGCAGGTAGGGGCTGAGGGCGTAGCGCAGGGTGATCACAAAGGACACCGCGGAGAGGATTCCCATGGCCAGGACGCTCATGCCTCCCACCAGAAGGGGGCTGATCAGGAAGGAAACCAGAATCATCCATACCAGCACCCGCAGGAAGATATGCAGCTGCATCATCACCACCTGAACCGCAACGGTAAAGCCCTGGACCAGGGAATTCAGGCCCGGATCCAGGCGCCGGCTGGTCCACAGGCACCACAGATTAAAGCCGAACTCCACAATCCACTGGTAGATGGTAAAGAGAATGGAGACAAAGATTCCCATAAAGCCGATCCCCAGCACCGGATCCGATTTGAAGGGAATCTGGTCCAGAATCATGGACACCACCGTTGTCATGCAGAAGTACACCAGCGCCACTGCCCAGAAGGGGGGCCTGGTCGCCTTCATCGACTCGCGGGCCTGTCGTTTCAGTTCTGCCCGGTCTATTCCCATGAGAAGACCTCCTTACATTATTATTCCTCCGCCATTCCAGAACGGCCCTGCCGTCTTCGGAGCTCAGGCCCACCGGTCCATAATCTGCCTGAGCTGATCCGCCAGACGGGCCAGATCCTTGTTGGGGCGGCCCCGGCTGCGGGAGATGAGCTCCTGCAGCTGCTTTGCCGTCTCCACCAGGCGGACATAGGCCGCAGAAGGTGCGGAGGCTCCGCCGGTGGTCCGCCGGCTCTCCAGCACCACACCCTTTGCCAGCATAAGGCCGGCTGCCAGGTCATAGACCTCCTCATACAGCGGGGCATGGGCGGGAATCTTTCGCTCACACAGGGTCCTGGCAAACAGCTCCGTCACCTGGCTGTCCCCGTGAACCACAAAGACCTGTTCCGGAGCGGGGTCAAAGCGCTCTGCCCACTCCAGCAGATGGTCCCGGTCCGCATGGGAGCTGAGACCCTTGAAGTTCACAATCCGGGCCCGGACGGCGATCTCCTCTCCGAAGATCCGCACCGATTTGGCCCCCTCCAGCAGCCTCCGCCCCAGCGTTCCCTCCGCCTGGTAGCCCACAAAGACCACCGCGCACTCCGGGCGCCAGAGATTGTGCTTGAGATGGTGGCGGATCCGGCCCGCATCGCACATGCCGGAGGAGGAGATGATCACCTTGGAGGCGGGATCCGCGTTAAGGGCTCTGGACTCCTCCGTGGTGCTGGTCAGGGTAAGGCCGGGAAAGGAGAAGAGGTTCTCTCCCCCCTGCACCAGGGCGATGGCCTCCTCATCCAGGTAACCCCGCAGGTCCCCGGAGTAGATGCGGGTGGCCTCCGCCGCCAGGGGGCTGTCCACAAAGACCCGGAACTCCGGATCGCTCTTCACCAGGCCCCGCTCCTTGATCTCCCGGATGAAGTAGAGCAGCTCCTGGGTGCGCCCCACCGCAAAGGAGGGAATCACCACGTTGCCGCCCCGGGAGAACACCTCATCGATAAGCTGAGCCAGGGATTCCGTGTAACTCTCCGGGGGTTCGTGGTTCCGGTCCCCGTAGGTGGACTCCATCACCACGTAATCCGCCTGCTCCACGTAGGAGGGGTCCCGGATGATGGGCTGGTCCCGGTTGCCCAGGTCCCCGGAGAAGACGATCTTCTTCTCCCTGCCCCCCTCGGTGAGCCACAGTTCCACGCAGGCGGAACCCAGCAGATGACCGGCGTCCGTGAAGCGGGCCTTCACCCCCTCACAGACCTGAAAGATCTCCCCGTATTCCACCGGCCGCAGATACTGCAGGGCCTCCTCCGCATCCTCCACCGTGTAAAGGGGCTCCACCGGAGGCTGTCCGGCACGTTTTCCCTTCTGGTTCTGCCACTGGGTGTCACTCTCCTGGATGTGGGCACAGTCCAGCAGCAGAATCCGCATCAGCTCCGCCGTCAGGCGGGTGGCAAAGACAGGCCCCCGATAGCCCTCCTTCACCAGCAGGGGGATCCGTCCGGAGTGGTCTATGTGGGCGTGGGTCACCAGCACGCAGTCAATGTAATCCGCTGCAAAGGGAAGGGCGTTGTCATCATGCTGGTCCCGTCCCTGCTGGAGTCCGCAGTCCAGCAGGATCTTCTTTCCGCCCACCTCCAGACAGTGGCAGCTTCCCGTCACTGCGTGGGCGGCCCCGAAAAAGGTCAGTTTCATGGCGTGTGCCCCCTCTCGTGTTACATGTCCTTTCATTATACACCACACCGCAGAGAATTACCACCGCCCCGGACAAAATCCTCCGGCCCCTCCCCACTGCCAAAACACCCTGCCGCCGGCAACTCCAAGCCTGCAGCCTCTCCCCCACCTCGGCGGCAGTTTCCCCATTGTACCCCATTCCCCAGCGGAGTGCCGCAGTCCGGGGAGGAAACTCTCCCTGCTGCCCGGAGGATAAACTCCCAGGACACTCCGGCGTAGCCCGGTGCCGGCAGCCACAGCGGGACAGAACCTGCCCTGAAGATCCCTCCTGCACCCTGCTGCTGCCTTCCGGCGAACGGGGAGACCCTCTCCCCTCCGGGCTGCACACACCCCTCCAGGGTCCTCCGGCCCTGCAGACACCTTAAATATTTTTTCAGAAAAGCAAAAAAACCGCTTTCCTTTCAGGGCCAAAAGGTATAGAATAGACATGAAAAACGGGGAAGTGGACCGGGCCGGCCTCCGAAGGGCCACCCGGGAGAGAGGAGCCGCAGAGCATGAAGCTGAAACCCGCCGGATTCTTAACAAAAATTGTGGTACTGGTGCTCATCATTTACCTGGCCACCTCCCTGCTCAATCTGCGGGGGCAGATCCAGGCCGTGGAGGCCGAACGGGAGAGTCTCTCCCAGGAGGTGGAGGATCAGAGGCTCCGCAACCAGCTGATCTCCGATGCCGTCAACAACAGCGACGATCCCGATACCCTGGAGCAGGTCGCCCGTGACAAGGGTTACGTGAAGAAGGACGAGATCCTGATCTACGACGTAGCCAACTGATTCAGTACTCTTCTCAGACGTTTGTGTGTGTTGGCGTCTGGAGAGAAATATGCAAGGGAGGATATTTCGGTCACTTATGGAGCTTACTGTTGGGTCCATTCTGGACGGAAAGGTAACAGGCATCACCAAGTTCGGCGCATTTGTCGCTCTGCCGGAGGGCCGTTCCGGCCTGGTCCACATCTCGGAAATCGCGTATTCCTACGTCAACGAGGTGTCTGACCACCTGCACGAGGGACAGCAGGTCAGGGTCAAGGTCATCGGCATCGACAAAGCCAACCGGATCAACCTGTCCATCAAGCAGGTTGAGCCGCCACCCCAGCGCCGTCCGCGCTCCGGAGGAAACGGAGGTGGAGGAGGACAGCGCTCCTCCAGCGGAGGGCAGCGCCAGGACCGGGGCCGTCCTGTGGGCTACGTCCGTCAGGCCCCAAAGGAACCTACGGATTTTGAGGACCGTCTCAAGCAGTTCATGCAGTCCTCCGACAGCAAGCTTTCCGAGCTTCGCTACATTGAGAAGAAGGGCGGAAGCCGCCGCGGCGGCAGGAACCGCTCCTGATTCACCTGCTCACCAGGGCCGTCGCAGGCTGCGACGGCCTTTTCTGCGCCCTCTCCAGCCGGAGAGGCATCCACAGTCCATCGGGAACTCACCGGGGGAGGGCCCGGGGTGCATCGGCAGCCCGCCTCTCCCTGCCGGCTCTTCCCCATCTCCCCGGGAGGGATTCTGCCATGCTCATTTTCAATGGAACCGTACACACCATGGACGGCCCGGTCATTCCTGACGGCTTCGTCTGCGTCACCGGGTCCCGGATTGACCGGGTGGGCCCCATGTCCCGGTGTCCCGCCTCCTGGGAGGGGGAGGCCATCGATGCCCGCGGCGGACACATTCTGCCCGGCCTCATCGATGCCCACTGCCACCTGGGCATGTTCGGGGACGCTCTGGGCTTCGAAGGAGACGACGGCAACGAGGATACTGACCCCTGTACCCCCCATCTGCGGGCCATTGACGCCATCAATCCCCTGGACCGCTGCTTCGGGGAGGCCCGGGCTGCCGGCGTGACCACCGTCCTCACCGGGCCCGGCTCCGCCAATCCCATCAGCGGCCAGTTCGCCGCCATCCGCACCACCGGCAGCTGGGTGGACCAGATGGTCCTGGCTGCCCCTGTGGCCATGAAACTTGCCCTGGGGGAGAACCCCAAGAACGTCTACAACGAACGCCACGAAACCCCGGTGACCCGTATGGCAACCGCCGCCGTCATCCGGGAGAACCTGGCCAGGGCAGCAGATTACGCCCAGCGGCTGGAGCGGGCGGAGTCGGATGAGGACCAGGACCGCCCCGACTACGACGCCAGGCTGGAGGCCCTGCTCCCTGTTGTCCGGCAGCAGATCCCCGTCCACATCCACGCCCACCGGGCCGATGACATCGCCACCGCCGTGCGCATCGCCGGAGAGTTTCACCTTGACTGCGTGATTGTCCACGGCACCGAGGGCCATCTCATCCCGGAACTGCTGCAGCGCAGCCGGATCCCCGTCATCACCGGCCCCATTCTGGGGGACCGCTCCAAACCGGAGCTGGCCAATATGACCCTGGAGAACCCTGCCATTCTGGTGCGCAGCGGGGTGAAAATCGCCATCTGCACGGACCATCCGGAGGTCCCCATCCAGTATCTCCCCCTGTGCGCCGCCCTGGCGGTGAAGGGGGGGCTGGATCCGGAGGAGGCTCTGGCCGCCATCACCATCCACCCCGCCGAAATTGCCCGCCTGGATCACCGGATCGGCTCTCTCACCCCCGGCAAAGATGCCGATCTTCTGGTTACCGGCGGCCACCCCCTGGATCTGATGGCCCCGGTCCTGGCTGTGATCTCCCAGGGCCGGCGCATCTGCTGAAAAAAGGACCTGTCTCCTCCCCTCCCCGGGGCGGAACAGGTCCTTCCTCCTACTGGGCATCCTCCTCCACCTTCACGGTGAGGCGGTCGTAGGTCATATGGACGTTGTGCCGTTCAAAGGCATCCCGCACCTCCTCCTGGATGGCAAAGTAGGCCGTCCAGTAGTCCTTGCCCTGAATCCAGGAGCGGGTCTCGTAGACAATGCAGCTGCTCTGATACTCCCGCAGATGCACCAGAGGTTCCGGATCCCGCAGAACCTGGGGCACCCTTGCCAGGGCGTCCTCCAGGGCTGCGATCACATCCCGGGTGGAGTCATCGTAGGAGGCGCTGAACATCAGGTCCAGACGCCGCTTCCCCAGGGAGCTGTAGTTGATGATCTTGCTGGAGGCCAGCTCACTGTTGGGAATGATGACTTCCCGGTTGTCCACCGTCACCAGATTCGTGCAGGTCAGTCCGGTGGCGGAGACGGTCCCCTGGACCCCGTTGGCCTCAATGTAGTCCCCCATCTGGAAGGGCTTCACCATCAGCATCATGATGCCCCCGGCCACATTGGACAGGGTGTTCTGCAGCGCCATGGAGACCGCCAGTCCCGCCACGCTCAGCAGGGCAATGACGGAGGTCACCTCGGCCCCCAGGGAACCCAGCACCGACAGCACCAGGATAGTCCAGAGGAGGATCCTTGCCGCGATTCTCACATACCGGTGCATGGACGGCGGTATCTTTGAACGTTTCAGCATCCGTGCCAGCACTTTCTGGATGATGTGGATCAGCACCACCCCGATGACAATGAGAATCACGACCCGGATGAGTCCCTCCCAGGAGAAGACCTTGGGATCCAGCGCCTCGGCTGCACTGCCCAGGACATCCTGCACGGATGACGGCATGGGATCTGCCCCCTTTCACTTTACGAAAACAGGCTCTGCGGGATTCGCAGAGCCTGCCGCTTTATTCCTCCGCCGGGAGCCTGTGCCCCTTCTCGATGTGCTCCTTCAGATGGCGGAAACTTTCATTGCTGATGTCGTGTTCGATCTTGCAGGCATCCTCCTCCGCCAGCTGCCGGGAGACCCCCAGGCTCACCAGCCACTCGGTAAGGAGACGATGGCGCTCATAGATGGCCTGGGCCACCATTTCTCCGCTCTCGGTCAGCAGAAGGCGCCCGTCCTTCTCCATGGTAAGGTGGCCGCTGGCTTTCAGCAGGGACACGGCGCGGCTGACGGACGGTTTCGTGAACCCCAGATACTGGGCCACATCAATGGAGTGTACGTTGCCCTTGCGTTCGCGCAGGATCAGGATTGCCTCCAGGTAGTCCTCGCCGGACTGGTGCAGTGCCATGACCGGATCCCCCTTCCACCATGCCGCCGGGCCCTGCCGGATCAGGAGTTCATCTGGCGGATCCGGGAGAGGTTCATGGTGCCGTCCTGCATGGCGTCCAGGCTGTCCAGACTCTTGCCGGTACCGTAGGCAACACAGGAGATGGCGTCATCCGCCACGTGGGTTTCGATGCCGGTATGAGCCTCCACCAGCTTGTCGAAGCCCCAGACCAGGGACCCGCCGCCGGTCATCACAATGCCGTTGGTGGAGATGTCCGCCACCAGTTCCGGGGGAGTGCGCTCCAGAACGGAGTGTACCGCCTCCAGAATCAGGTTGGACACCTCTTCGAAGGCCTCGATCATCTCACTGGAGGAGACGGTGAACACCCGGGGCAGACCGGTCACCAGGCAGCGGCCCTTGATGTCCATGGTAATCTCCTCGTCCCGGGGGAAGACACAGCCGATGGTGCGCTTGAGCTCCTCTGCCGTCCGCTCCCCGATGAGCACATTGTGCTTGCGGCGGATGTATTTGACCACCGCCTCGTCGAACTTGTCACCGGCGGTCTTGATGGACTCGGAAACCACACAGCCTCCCAGAGAGATGACTGCGATGTCCGCCGTACCGCCCCCGATGTCAATGACCATGTGTCCGTCCGGCTTTGTAATGTCGATGCCGGCCCCGATGGCGGCAGCCACAGGCTCCTCAATCAGATAGGCGCGTCCGGCGCCGGCCTCCCGGCCCGCGTCCACAACGGCCCGCTCCTCCACCTCGGTGATGCCCGAGGGGACACAGATCAGCAGGCGGGGCTTGAAAATGGAGAACGTGGTGACCTTCTTGATGAATTCCTTCAGCATCCGCTCCGTCATGTCATAGTCCGAGATGACACCGTCCCGCAGGGGCCGCATGGCCACAATGTTGCCGGGGGTCCGGCCCAGCATGGCCTCGGCCTCTGTGCCCACTTTCAGCAGGCGACCGGTATTCTTGTCCATGGCTACAACGGAGGGCTCGCGCAGGACGACCCCTTTGCCCTTGATATATACCAAAACAGACGCGGTACCAAGATCGATACCGATATCCTTTCTGAACAGACCCATAATTTGATCCACCTTAAGTTATGAAATTGACGGAGATGGACTCCGGACAGTGCCGTTTTTCATTATAGACCTTGCAGGGGGCTTTTTCAACCGGGTTTCCCCCAAATTTTCTGGAATTTCCCGCTCCAGACCTCTCCCGTCCTCCGCCTTCACGCTCCGAACAGCAGCTCCCGGGCGTTGCCGCCCAGAATGGCCCCCTTCTCCTCCTCCGTCAGGGGCATGGCCCGGATCATGGCAAGTTCCCGCCTCTGGTCCCCCCAGGGGCTGTCCGTGCCGAACAGCACCCGGTCTGCTCCAAAAGCGCGCACCATGCGCACAAACTGCTCCTGCCCCATCAGAGGCAGATCCTCCGGGGCATAGTAGCCGTCCCCGTTGGGAGTCATGGTCCCCAGAGAGAAGGAGGTGTCGATGCGCACCCCGGTCTCCGGCAGCAGCTGTTCCACCTCATCCCAGCAGCGCCAGCCCCCCATGTGGGCCAGGATCAGCTTCACCGGTCCGGTCTGCTGAAGTGCCCGCAGTGCCATCCGGGGGGAGGCATGGTCTCTGCCCGGGAACCCCACGTCCAGGCCCGCATGGGCCACCACCATCAGCCCCAGTTCCCCGCAGCGGTCCAGAATCCGCAGGAAACGGATGTCATCCAGATCCACCTGCTGGTACACCGGGTGAATCTTGATGCCCTTCATGCCCAGCGCCGCAATGCGGGCCAGTTCCTCCTTCCAGCCCCCGAAGTCCGGATGCATGCAGCCGAAGGAGACAAGCCCCTGATCGTGAAACTGTTCATTGAGCCGGGCAGAGGAGTCGTTCACATGGGAAACCTGCCGGGGGCTGGTTGCCACCGGCAGAATCACCGACCAGTCAACCCCCGCCTCACGGTTTTTGCGCACCAGGTCCGAACTGGTCCCGTCTGAGAAGGGCCTGGTATGGGACATGGACTGCAGCTTCTGGACAGTGGACGGGGCAATCTTCTCCGGAAAGGTGTGGGTATGGAAATCGATAACCATAAAAGACGTCCTTTCTAAGCGAAAACCTGTGGTACGCCATAGCATACCACAGGTTTCCGAATTTGAAAAGCAGTTCTTACTTCTTCTTTTTCTTGCCCAGGGCCTGGCGCTGGGACACCACCACCTGCTCCTCATAGCAGGCAAAGGCGTCGTTCACCAGCTTGCGGGCCGGCTTCGGGGTGATCAGGGAGACGACAGGCACCAGAATGAGGCCCATGATCATGCAGAAGGCACCGGCGTTGATGGGGGACTGGAGCAGGGCAGGCAGGATGGTCTTGGCCGGGGAGATGACCAGCAGCATGAACACCGTGGAGAAGCCGAAACTGGTCCAGCAGGCAATCTGGGTGGTACCCTTCCAGTAGAGGCCATACAGGAAGGGAGCCAGGAAGGCGCCGGCCAGAGCGCCCCAGCTGACGCCCATCAGCTGGGCGATGAAGGTGACATTGGACCTGTACTGCACGATGGCCAGCACAACAGAAATGGCGATGAACACCACAATCAGGCAGCGCATGGTGAACACCTGCTTCTTCTCGTCCATCTCCTTCACCACGTGGCCCTTGAGAAGATCCAGAGTAAGGGTGGAACTGGAGGTGAGCACCAGGGAGGAGAGGGTGGACATGGAGGCGGAGAGCACCAGAATCACCACGACGGCGATCAGAATGTCCGGCAGGCCGGAGAGCATGGTGGGAATGACGGAGTCAAAGCCCTCGGCGGGAACCCCGTTCACCACATTCATCCTGTCGGCAAACAGCCGGCCGAACCCGCCCAGGAAGTAGCACCCGCCGGCCACCACCAGGGCGAAGATGGTGGAGACCACGGTACCGGTGCTGATGGACTTCTCGCTCTTGATGGCGTAGAACTTCTGCACCATCTGGGGAAGACCCCAGGTACCCAGGGAGGTGAGCAGCACCACACCCAGCAGGTTCACCGGATCCGGTCCGAAGAAGGAGGCAAAGACACCGGGAGCGGAGGCGTTGGGGCCGGCGGTCTCCTCAGCCACCACATCCGCCAGGCCCCGCAGGGCTGCCAGGAATCCGCCCTGGCTTTTCAGCACCGCCGCAATCACGGCGCAGATGCCCACCAGCATGATGATGCCCTGGATGAAATCGTTGATGGCGGTTGCCATATAGCCGCCGGCGATGACATAGATGCCGGTGAGAATCGCCATGACGATCACGCAGATGGAGTAGTCAATATTGAACGCCATGCCGAACAGACGGGACAGGCCGTTGTAGAGGCTGGCGGTGTAGGGAATCAGAAAGATGAAGATAATTCCGGAGGCGGCAATCTTCAGGGCGTTGGAGCCGAAGCGTTTGCCGAAGAACTCCGGCATGGTGGCGGAGTTCAGGTGCTGGGTCATGATGCGGGTGCGCCGGCCCAGAATGACCCAGGCCATGAGAGAGCCGATGATCGCATTTCCGATGCCGGCCCAGGTGGCGGCGATGCCGTACTTCCAGCCGAACTGACCGGCATAGCCCACAAACACCACCGCGGAGAAGTAGGAGGTGCCGTAGGCAAAGGCGGTGAGCCAGGGGCCCACGGCCCGTCCGCCCAGAACGAAACCGTTCACATCCGTGGCGTTCTTGCGGCAGTAGATGCCGATGCCCACCATCACACCGAAGAAGACCACCAGCATGATTATTTTGACAGCCATAAAATCAAACCCTTTCCACTGCAGAGCAGCCTGCAGTTCAGCGCTTTGCGCCGTTAAAGTGTAACGCATCGATGTGTTAAAGTCAAGGGGGAATTTCCTGA
This sequence comes from uncultured Oscillospiraceae bacterium, assembly GCA_964468565.1. Taxonomy (GTDB): domain Bacteria; phylum Bacillota; class Clostridia; order Oscillospirales; family Oscillospiraceae; genus Lawsonibacter. The sequence continues at coordinate 17,788 of CAYXVN010000011.1, forward strand.
AATTCTGAAAAATTCTTCAGTGTATTGCCTGAAATTACCTCCTGTTTCCCCCATTTCTCTGTGAATTCTGTCAGAGAGGCCCCTCTGAGTTCCCTCCAGGGACCCTGTGCCGCCCCGGCCCCCTCCCCCTGTCCCCCGGACGGCACGTCCCCGGACCGGGCTGCTTCGGCCCGGCCCAGGGCTCCCGGGCCCCCTATTTTTCTCTCTTTCACACTTTTCATTGACATTTCTGGCTCCCCTATGGTAGGATTCCAGGCAGCAGGGACCTTCTCCCGGAGGGGACCGGTCTCCGTCTGGCGCTGCCCGCCTGCCCGATGCGGATCACCCTCCTCCCCCCGGAACCGCATCCCTGCCCAGCACCCCGAGAGAGAGAACGAAAGGACGGAAATCAATGGCTGAAAAGAAAGAACGGAAAGTCCGCGCCCCGAACTTCATCGAGGCCCTGATCCCCATCGTCGTCATGATGGGACTGATGCTCTACGGAATCCGGACGGATTACTACGTGGATGCCCACATGCCCCTGATCGTCTCCATCGTAGTGGCCTGCGTCATAGGCTGTCTGTGCGGCCACAGCTTCTCCGACATGCTGGCCGGCATGCTGGACCGCCTCAACGCCACCATGGAGGCCATTCTGATCCTCTGCACCGTAGGTCTTCTGGTGGCCTCCTTCCTTATGTCCGGCACCATTCCGGCCCTCATCTATTACGGTCTGAATCTGCTGACCCCCAAGCTGTTCCTTCCCGTGGGCTGCCTGATGTGCGCCATCGTGGGCCTGGCCTGCGGCTCCTCCTGGACCGCCACCGCCACCGTGGGCATCGCCTTCCTGGGCATCGGAGCCGGCCTGGGCATCAACCCCGCCATCACCGCCGGCATGATCATCTCCGGCGCCTATGTGGGTGACAAGTTCTCCCCCCTGTCTGACACCACCAACCTGGCCGCCGCCGTCTCCGGCACCGGCCTCTTCGATCACGTGCGGGCCATGGTCTCCACCACCGCCCCCACCATGGTCATCGCCCTGATCCTCTACACCATCCTGGGCCTTGTCACCGGCAAGGGCAATTACGATCCCACCGTGGCAAGGGAACTGCAGGCCGCCATCGCCGAGGGATTCAACCTCAATCCTCTGGTTCTCATCCCCATTGTGGTGGTCATCGGGGCCTGTGTCCTGCGTGTGCCGGGACTCATCGGCATCACCATCTCGGTGATCACCGGAGTGATCTTCGCCATGATCTTTCAGGGCGTCACCGGCATCTCCCAGATCTTTGACATCCTGCACTATGGTTTCACCTTCGAGTCCACCAATGAGACCGCCGTGGAACTGCTGAACCGGGGCGGCATGGATAACACCATGTGGACCATCAACCTGGTCATGCTGGCCGTGGCCTACGGCGGCGCTCTGGAGCGATGCGGCTGCGTTGAGACACTGTTCGGCGGCATCAAGAAACACCTGAAGAGCGTGGGCTCCGTGGTGCTGGCCACCATGGTCACCTCCCTCTTCTGTGATGCCGCCATGTGCGACCAGTTCCTGGGCATCGGCGTTCCCGCTCCCCTCTACGCGGAGAAGTTCGATGAGATGGGCCTCTCCCGCAACATGATGTCCCGCACCCTGGAGGACTGCGGCACTCTGTGGGCTGTCATGTTCCCCTGGACCGGCTGCGGCGCCTATCAGATGGGGGTGCTGGGCATGTCCCCCTTCCGCTATTTCCCCTTCGCCTTTGTCAACCTGCTCAATCCCATCTACGCCTGCATCACCGCCTTCCTGGGACGCAACATCTTCTGGGCAGACGGTTCCTACACCAATCTGCTGGGGAAAACCAAAAAGGGCAAGCCCGCCGGAGCTCCGGAAGAGGCCCATGCCTACGCCATGAAGTGCCTGGAGGCCCGCCGGGCCGCCGGCCAGGCCCCTGTTCCCCAGTAAGTCCGTTTCTGAGGAGAGGAAGGATCCGCTGTGCGCACACAGCCACTCCCCTGGGAGTCCGTCTCCGGTCCCGTCTACAGGGCCCGGGAACTGAAGCCCCGAAAGCCCTGGGTCACCACAGCATGCTGGGCCATGTGCCTCTTTCTCATTGTGGGCGGCTTTCTCACCCCCTACAGGATCGCCATTATCCTGGGGCTGCTGTACATCCTGGTGCTGCTGATGAAAAAGGACGTGGTGGTCACCCAGAGGGGACTGGAGATCTTCTACCAGATGCGCATCACCACCCACTACGACTTCTGGCCCTGGAGGGAGATGGTGGCTCTCATCCGGGAGGACCGGAAACACCCCGAACTGGTGGCCCTCCACTTCGGCCGGGGGAACGCCAGCAAGCGCTTTTTCTTCACCCATGCCGACTCGGACGCCATCATGGCCCTGGCCCGGCAGAAAAACCCACGCATGGCGGTTCGGGACGCCACCCAGGAGGAGATGGTGGGGTACCGGAAGCAGCATCCCCACAATTAGCCCTCCCACTCCTCCAGGGGGAATTCACTCCCCGGCATCCCCGGATGCCGGGGAGTTTCCCATTCAGACTGTAAGGAAGGTGTCACCATGGTTCTGCGCGTTCTGCGGGCTGACCCCGCCGGCAACATCACCCTGTTCGTCCTGGATCCCGTTCCGCCCGGGGAGCGGGGGACTCTGGCCGCCCGGCTCATGGCACTGCCCGGCTCCGACATCCAGCAGGTGGGATTCCGCTGTCCCCCCGGACCGGGTCTGGACGGGCGCATGGAGATGGCGGGAGGAGAGTTCTGCGGCAATGCCACCCGGGCCTACGGCTTTCTCATTGCCCGGGAGAGGGGAACATCCGCCCCGGTCCGCCTCCAGGTCAGCGGCATGGACCACCCGGTCACCGTAAACACGGACCTGGCCGCCGGCACCGCCCGCTGCGAAATGCCCCTGCCCCTCTGGATCCGGCCGGCTGCCGTGGGAGGGACCTGTGCCCTCCTGGTTCACCTGGGCGGCATTGCCCATCTGGTGACGGAAGAGGTCACCCCTTCCCTGGACTTCTTCCGCCAGGCGGAGCCCCTTCTGGCGGAAATTCCCCGGCTGGACGCCTATGGCGTCATCTTCCTGAACGCGGACCGCATGACTCCCCTGGTGAAGGTTCCCGCCGCCGGCTCCCTGGTCTGGGAGGGCAGCTGCGGTTCGGGCACCCTGGCGGCTGCCATCGCCCGGACCCGCAGCGCCCCGGACGGGGAGTCCATCCACCGGTTCCATCAGCCCGCGGGAACCGTGGAGGCCGGCGTCACACGGCGGAACGGCACCTTCACCGCCACATGGATCGGGGGCAACGTCTCCCTGGGGGAACCCCTCCAGGTGAATCTGTAAACGGACCGGTTCTTTTCGGAATCTGTATACCAGGACCTGGGATTCCCAGGTTTCCGGTGTTGCAATTCCCCTCACCCGGGAGTATACTGGGGCTGTCCGTGTAACTGTGCCCAATCGGTCGGAAAGGAGGAATCCCCGTGAGCGCACTCTCACACACATCCCTCGCCCAGCTTTTCTCCTCCGGGCGGCAGCGGGAGGTCCGGGACCCCTACGATGGCCTGCGTCCCTGGTCCGCCATCACCCACGGCGCGGGCGTGGTACTGGCCGTAGTGGGAACCATCGCGCTCCTGCGCTGCTGCCTCCAGGCAGGGAATCTGGCCGCCTTCGTTCCCTTCGCCATCTACGGCGCCTCCATGTTCTGCCTCTATCTGGCCAGCACCCTCTACCACTGCCTGAACACCTCGGTGGCCGGGCGGCTGGCCCTGCGCAAGTTTGATCACAGTTCCATCTATCTGCTCATCGCCGGCAGCTACACCCCGATCTGCATGATCTCTCTCCACGACCACGGGGGACCCTTTCTCCTGTCCATCGTGTGGATCATCGCCGCAGCGGGGGTGGTTCTCACCATCTGCCACCTGGCCATTCCCCGCTGGCTCACCAGCGCCATCTATCTGCTTATGGGCTGGATGTGCGTCTTCGCGGCGGTTCCCATCCTCCGCATCCTTCCCAGGGAGGATTTCTACTGGCTGCTGGCCGGCGGTCTGTTCTACACCGTGGGGGCAATCCTCTACGCCATCAAATGGCCCGGCCGCAACAATCCCAGGTTCGGGTGCCACGAGATCTTCCACGTCTTCATCCTGCTGGGAACGGTCTGTCATTACTTCGTCATGTACAACATTGCCTCCTCTCTCTGAATACGCCAAAGGGGCGTCCGTTTCCGGACGCCCCTTTTCTGTACGTTCAGACCGCTTCTCCAGGGAAGCGGCTCTTTTCTCTCTCCATGGTTCCCGGTCTGCCCGGCAGTCCGGAGGAGGAACCCGGGAAATGATCCCCCCGGTTTCTTCCGGCATCGATGCCCCCGGGCAAAGCCCGGCTGGCGTCCTCCTCTGCAGCCCGGTCTGCCCTCCGGCTCCTCAGCTGCGCCGTCTGCCCCGGCGGTCCGCCTCCCGCCGGCCCCGCTGTCTGCCCCGGTACTCCTGCTTGGTGGGCCGCTCCACCCGCCGGCGGTGCAGGCTGCGCACCAGGAACCGCAGCAGCAGGAAGGCAATGAGCAGGCACAAAACCGCACCGCAGGCCCCCAGAACCAGAGGCAGTCGGCCGCCCAGCCTGGTATCCAGGTCCTCCAGGAAGTCGGCCCCCTGGGCCAGCAGAGACGGCTCTGCAAACTGCACCGTCTCCTCCCCGCTGGTGATGCCGCCCTGATATTCCGGGTCCAGGGGATCCGGATAGAGGGCGGTCACCGTGTAGATGCACCGCTCACCCGGGTGTCCGCCATCCTCGAAGGTCAGAGTCCCGGCATCCACCGTGGCAATCTCCTCCCGCACGTTGCTGCTCTCCATCTGACGCCACACCCGGTAGCCGCTGCAGGTCTCATCCCCTGCCGTCCACTGCAGGGTGACGCTCTCCTCGTCCTCAGACAGGGTAGCGGTGATCTCCGGGGCCGTCCGGTCCTCGTTCCAGGCGGTTGTCATGTAGTACAGGCTCTCCCGTACCCGTCCGTTGGACTCCGTGGCCCCGGGAAGAGCCAGATTGGAGCGGTACTGCCACATGGTAGGCACGGTGGTACCGCTGATTCTGACCCGACTGGAGAAATCCGGCTCGTAAGGGGTGTAGCGGTACCACAGCCCCACCCCCGCCTGGTCCAGGGCCTCCAGATCCATGCCCTCGAAGACGGCAGAGCCGGAACAGACCATGACCGGCAGTCCCCGCTCTCCCAGGGCCTGGGCGAAGGCGAGCACGATGTCCGTACAGGTCTGGGGCTCCAGCTCCTGAAACCCGGCGTCAGAGAGGTCATAGACCACCGGCAGACTCATCTGGGCAATCTGCTGGGGAATCACCTCGTCCACCTCCCGCAGGAAGTAGGCCGCCTCCGCCTGGGCCCTCTCCGGGCTGTCCGCATAGGAGACAAAGCGAAGGCCGAAGGGGATCCCTGCGTTTACCGCCCCGGTGATGTTGTCCACCAGAGCCGCATCGTTCTGGTCCGGGTAGTCCTCCGAGCCCCAGCCCGCCCGCAGCATGACAAAGTCCAGTCCCGCCTGGCTGACGGCCTCCCAGGAGATGGGCTGCTTCTCCCCGCTGGTGTAGTCGCCGCATTCGCCGCTGAGCTCAATGCCCCGGTAGTATCCGCAGGAGACCGTGCAGGTATCCAGGTTGCCCGTCTCGCTCTCGGCGGTGATCACCGCCTCCCCCAGCTTGTGGGCGGTAACGGTGCCGTCCGGCCCCACGGAGGCGATGTCCGGGGCGGAAGAGGTCCAGGTGATCTGGGCATTCTCATCCCCGCCGGAGATATCCGCCTTCAGGGTTTCGCTCTCCTCCAGCTGCAGGGAGGTGAACCGGGGCCCGATCTCCACCTCCACATTGTCCGTAAAGTTCTCAAAGGCCCAGCTGTACAGACTGTTCGTGTCCAGCATGGCGTTGTTCACATACCCGGTGTCCTCGCTGTAGTCCCCTCCCAGGGCCACGCAGAGGAAGTTCCGCTCTCCCTTTGAGGCGGTGGAGATGAGGCAGCGGCCCGCCTCATAGGTGTAGCCGGTCTTGATGCCGTGAACATAGCGGTTATAGTAGCGCCCCCCGCTGACCGGATTCATTATGGAGTTGGAGTTGTAGACGGGTCCATCCGCGCCGGTCATCCAGTGGGAGGGGGTGTTCACAATCTCCCAAAAGCGGGGAACGGTCATGGCATACTCCGCAATTTTGCACAGGTCCCTGGCCGTGGACTGATTGTCCCTGGACAGACCGTGGGCATCCACATAGTGGGTGTCGGTACAGCCCAGTTCCGCAGCCTTGGCATTCATCCGGTCCACGAAGGCCTGCATGTCCCCGTTGCCCACAAACCAGGCCAGTTCCGCCCCGGCGTCACAGCCGGAGGGCAGCATCAGCCCGTAGAGCACCTCCAGCACCGGAAGGGAATCTCCCACCCGGTCCTCCAGACCGCAGGTGGAAGCCCCTCTGCCCTCCAGGGTCTTCAGCGGCTGGGCCTCCACCTTCATCTCGGTCCCCTCCAGGTCCTCCACCGCTTCCACCGTCACAATGTAAGTCATGATCTTGGTGAGGGAGGCGATGGGCCGCACCACATCCGCATTCTGGCCGTAAAGGGTCTCCCCGGTGTCCCGGTCCACCAGCAGCAGCGTCTCGGTATGGGGGACAAAGTCCAGGGCCGGTGCGCTTCCGGCGGCGCTGGCCCCAGGCACCAGCAGGGACCACAGCATGGCAGCAATCAGCAGCAATCTCATGGCGTCGGCGCATCCCCGGCGGTGATGCGCGTCTCACTTCCTTTCCCTCATCTGCAGCAAGTGCCTATTCTCAGAATCTGTATTCTACCGCAGTTCCGGGGAAAATGCAACGGTGCTTCCCGCTCTCTCCCTGCTCCGGCAGGCCCCGGATTCCCCCGCCTGGTCTCTCCTCTCTCCTGCCTGCCCTCCCCCGCAGGATCTCCAGATCCCAAAAGTCCCCGGCTTTCATCAGGTTTTTCTTGCATCTTTCCCCACCAGTCCGTATAATATCGCTTTAAGAAGGGCTTCTGAACCTGTCTCCATCCTCCCCGGAGAGGGAGAATCCGGCCAGAGCTCCCGGCCCATCTGCCGGATGGGGGCTGCGGTCCCGGTTGCCGGCAGTGTGCACCGACCCCATCCCCCGCCTCACACCGGAACCGGCCGTACCCCGGCGTACTCCATGGCACAGCGGGGTTGCCTGCTCTCTCTTCCCGGCGGCCAGCCTGTGGGGGACGTGGAGCGGCCGGGGTGCCCCCTCCTTCCATGGGGGACTGAACTCCGGCCAGACAGCAGTCTCTGCAGGGACAGCATCGCCTCCGGTCCCCGGCCACCCTCCGAAGGCCCACGCCCCACGTCCTCTGAATCTACGGGGTTGCCTCCCGGCCCTCTGGCAGGGAGGCTTCCGGCATCCTCTCTGACTTCATGCAAAGGAGGCACCTCCATGCTCCTCGCCATCGACATCGGCAACACCAACATTACCATCGGCATCATCAGGCGCCAGAAAATCGCCTACGAGGCCCGCATCGCCACGGATTATCTGAAGACCTCGGACCAGTACGCCGTGGAGATCAAGAACATTCTGGCTCTCTTTGATACGGATCCCCGGGACCTGTGCGACTGCATCATCTCCTCCGTGGTCCCCCCTGTGTTCAACTCGGTGCGCACCGGAGTCAGAAAGGTCACCGGCAAGATGCCCCTGGTGGTGGAACCCGGCATCCGAACCGGCCTCAACATTCAGATGGACACCCCTTCCCAGGTGGGCGCCGACCGCATCGTCATCGCCGTTGCCGCTTTCACCGAGTATGAGCCGCCCCTGGCCCTGCTGGACATGGGCACCGCCACCACCATCGAAGTGGTGGGCAGGGGCAATACCTACCTGGGCGGATGCATCATGCCCGGAGTCCGGGTCTCTCTGGACGCCCTCACCTCCCACACCGCCCAGCTTCCCGGCATCAACCTGGAACAGCCCCGCCGGGTCATCGGCAAGAACACCGTGGACAGCATGCGCAGCGGCGTCATGTACGGCTCCGCCGCCATGATCGACGGCATGCTGGACCGGGTGGAGGAGGAACTGGGGTACTCCACCACCGTGATCGCCACCGGCGGCATTGCCCAGTTCATCATCCCCCTGTGCCGCAGGGAGATCATCCTGGACAAGGACCTGCTCCTCAAGGGACTGTCCATTCTCTATCAGAAGAACGTGAAGCACCCCTCCTGACCTCACCTCTGTGAAGCGTGCCTGCCCCTCCCGGGACAGGCGCGCTCCTTTTCCTCTCCGGACCCCCTCCCGGATGGTCCCAAGCCGAAGAGGGGCAGGACCATCCCCTGCTGTCCCCTTGCCGTCTCCGGGGTGGCTGTGGTAAACTATAGGGGAAACGACTTCGCTCCCCCTCTGCGGGGGAACGGCACTGAAGGTGACTTAGCTTGACAAGGGTAAACGATTTCCGCTTCCCCTCATCAGACGGCATCCACGCCATCCGGGCCAGAGAATGGATTCCGGAGACTCCGCCCCGCGCCGTGGTGCAGCTGGTCCACGGGGTGGCGGAGCACATGGGCCGCTACGATGCCACCGCCCGCTTTCTGACCTCCCACGGCTACCTGGTCTGCGGCCATGATCATCTGGGCCACGGGCGCACCGCTGCGGAAAGCGACGGAAAATTCGGTTACTTCGCCCCCACCGGCGGCTGGGACCTGCTGGTGGAGGACATCCATACCCTGCGCACTCTGGAGGGCAAACACAATCCCGGCATTCCCTATATCATCCTGGGACACTCCATGGGTTCCTTCCTGACCCGCACCTACCTGATCCGCCATCCCGGCTCCGTGGACGCCGCCATCCTATCCGGCACCGGCCAGGAGAAGACCCCTGTGGTGGCGGCAGGCAGGGCCCTGTCTGCCATGTTCTGCACCCTGCGGGGACCGGACTACGTCAGTTCCCTGGTTTACGACCTGTCTCTGGGCGCCTACAACAACCCCTTCAAGCCCGCCCGCACCTCCTCCGACTGGCTCAGCCGGGACGAGGCGGTTGTGGACGCCTTTCTGGCGGATCCCCTCTGCACCTTCCACCCCACCGTCTCCATGTTCCGGGACATGCTGGGCGGAATCCTGTTCATCGGCAATGCGAAACACATCGCCCGCATGGAGAAGTCCACACCCATCCTCCTCTTCTCCGGAGATCAGGACCCGGTGGGGTCCATGGGAGAAGGGGTCAAAACGGTCTATCTGCTGCTCAGGCAGGCGGGCTGCCAGAACGTGACCCTCAACCTCTACCCCGGCGGTCGCCATGAAATGCTCAACGAGATCAACCGGGACGAAGTCCTGGATGATCTTCTGGACTGGCTGGAGACTGAGGTTCTCTCATGCCCCTGACCCTGGTCTGCTTCCCTCCGGACCGGCCTGGGGACGCCGCAGCGCTCCATCCCATTCTGGAGCAGGCTCTGGAAGGACACAGGGTCTCCTGCCGTCAGGGGGATGATCTGGACGGCCTCCAGGGCCGCCGCCTCCTCTTTGTCCTTCCCCTGGGAGATGCGGGAACCAACCTCAGTCTGGTCCGGGCCCTCTCCCGGCTGAGAAGGGAGCCGGACCTGCTGGGAGGGTGTACAGCAGGTATTCTTGTCCATGGATATTCCTCCCTGTATACAAAATCCGCCGGGGCGGAGCTGGCACTGGCCCTGAACCAGGCGGGCTGCGCCCTGCCGGGGCGGCCCCTGGTGGAGGCCACCGGCACTCTGGCCAACTTCCGGGTTCAGGCCCGCACTCTGGGCACCGACCTTCCCGGCGCCTGGATGGCCGCAGTCCGGGAACTGGCACAGCGCCTGGAGGGGGAGATCTTTCCCCGGCGGACAGGCACCCCCCAGCTGCTGGTGCTCCATGCCTCCACCCGCCGCACCTCCAACACCCTGGATCTGTGGAGCGACACCGCCTCCCATCTGGAGGGGAGGGTGCACATCACGGAGATGGGCCTGCGAAACGGCACCCTCAAGGACTGTTCCGGCTGCCCCTACACCATGTGCCTCCACTTCGGGGAGCAGGGCGGCTGTTTCTACGGCGGCGTCATGCAGGAGGAGGTCTACCCCGCAGTGCGCCGCTGCGACGCCATCGTCATGCTCTGTCCCAACTACAACGATGCCCTGTCCGCCAATCTCACCGCCTTCATCAACCGCCTGACAGCCCTCTTCCGTCAGACCCGCTTCTACGACAAGGCACTCTTTGCCATTGTGGTCTCCGGATACTCCGGAGGGGACATTGTGGCCCGGCAGCTCATCTGCGCCATGAACATGAACAAGTCCTTCTATCTTCCGGCCGGTTTCGCCCTTCTGGAGACCGCCAACGACCCCGGTGAGGCCCTGTCTCTGCCCGGGATCCGGCAGCGGACCGCGGCCTTCGCCCGCCGGATTGCCCACACCCTGCTGGCCGGACAGGAGTGAGGAAACCCCGAATCCGATTACGTTCTGTCATATTACCCGTTGATAATACGTTCTGTATATCTCATTTTCAGCAGTGCCGCCAGGAAGGCGGCAGGCATCCATGAAGGAGGATCAAAATGACCAGACCCATCGTCTATTTCACCCGCGACATCAGCCCTGCCGGCCTCATCCGCTGCTACGAGGCCCTGGGCGTCACCCTGCGGGACAGGGTGGCGGTGAAAATCTCCACCGGGGAGCCCGGGGGACACAACTTCCTGCAGCCCGGCCTCATCGGTCCCCTGGTGCAGAAACTTCAGGGCACCATCGTCGAGTGCCTCACCGCCTATCCGGGCCGGCGCAACACCGTCGACGCCCACTGGCAGACCTTCCGGGATCACGGCTTCACCGCCATCGCCCCCTGCGACCTGCTGGATGAGGAGGGGGACATCGCCCTGCCCGTCCCGGCGGGTCTCCACCTGAAGGAGGATCCGGTGGGGTCCCACATCGACCGCTACGGCTCCATCCTGATCCTCTCCCATTTCAAGGGGCACCCCATGGCAGGCCTGGGGGGCGCACTGAAAAACATGTCCATCGGCCTGGCCTCCCCCCGGGGCAAGCAGAACATCCATGTCGCCGGCTCCGGCGAGACCTCCTTTGCGGCGCTGATGAGCGCTCCCCTGGATCCCTTCCTGGAGTCCATGGCGGACGCGGACAGTGCCGTCATCGCCTACATGGGGGCGGAGAACCTGGCGTATGTGAACGTGGCCAACCGCCTCAGCGTGGACTGCGACTGCGTGGACCACCCGGCGGAACCGGAGATGGCAGACATCGGCATTTTCGCCTCCCTGGATCCTGTGGCGGTGGATCAGGCCTGTGTGGATGCCATTGTGAACTCCCCGGATCCCGGCAAGGCCCATCTGGTGAAACGGATGAAGAAACGGCACGGGGTACACATGATCGAGGCGGCCGCCGCACTGGGCCTGGGCAGCCGGGATTATGAACTGGTGGAACTGGCCTGAAAACCGCTCCCCTCCCGGGGCACCGCTGTCCTGTACGGGACCTGGGTACCGGCCTCTGTCTTCCTCTTCTTCTGCCCGTATCGCTGCTGCCCGGCAGCAGGCACGAAGAAACCCCGGTCGGGTCCGCTCTGGCGGTCCGGCCGGGGTTTTTGCAGGAAAAAGGGGTGAATTCAGTTGGAAGCGGTGTCCAGATCGGTGTCGCCGCCCCAGATCAGGTTCTTGCGCAGCT
>CAYXVN010000012.1:0-4619 GCA_964468565.1 uncultured Oscillospiraceae bacterium
GGACGAGCGCTACGGCTATGAGATTCCCATCGAGAAGCAGCGCCCCGTCTTTCTCATGGGCCCTCCGGGCATCGGGAAGACCGCCATCATGGAGCAGATTGCCTCGGAGATGGGGGTGGGGCTGGTGAGTTACTCCATGACCCACCACACCCGCCAGAGTGCCCTGGGCCTGCCCTTCATTGTCCACAAGGTCTACAACGGCATCCCCTGCGACGTCTCCCAGTACACCATGAGCGAGATCATCTCCTCCGTCTACGAGATGATGGAGCAGACCGGTGTCCAGGAGGGCATTCTCTTTCTGGATGAGATCAACTGTGTGTCCGAGACCCTGGCCCCCATCATGCTGCAGTTTCTGCAGTACAAGGTCTTCGGGGGCCACCGGGTGCCGGACGGCTGGATCGTGGTCACCGCCGGCAACCCCCCGGAGTACAACAACTCCGTGCGGGAGTTTGACATCGTCACCTGGGACCGGCTCAAGCGCATCGATGTGGAGCCCGACTTCGATGCCTGGAAGGAGTACGCCTACAAGGCGGGGGTCCATCCCGCCGTCATGACCTATCTGGAGATCCGCAAGGCGGATTTCTACAAGATCGAGTCCACCGTGGACGGCAAGAGCTTTGTCACCGCCCGGGGCTGGGAGGATCTCAGCCAGATGATCCACCTCTATGAGAAGCACGGCATCACGGTGGACGAGAAGCTCATCGGGCAGTATCTCCAGAACCGCAAGATCGCCCACAGCTTCGCCATCTACTACGACCTCTTTGACAAGTACCGCAGCGACTACCAGGTGGACAAAATCCTGGCCGGCAAGGCCCCCGACGAGGTGAAGAAGCGGGCCAAGGCGGCCAGGTTTGACGAGCGCCTGGCTCTTCTGGGGCTCATTCTGGACACCATCAGCGCGGAACTGAAGGACACGGTCCAGACCATGGAGGTCATTCAGACGCTGCTGGGAGTGCTGAAGGAATTCCGCATTGCTGTGGTCAGCAGCAGGGAGAAGCCCCAGGAGCTGATGCGGCGCAAGATCGAGGAGGAGAACCTGGCCCTGGAGAACGGGAAGAAGGCCGGCAGCCTCTCCCCGGAGCAGCAGCACGAGAAGCTGGACCTGATCGCCGCCATGGAGGAGATGGAAGTGCTGATGCAGGGGGTGGACGACCCCAACCAGGCCTTTGTCAAGGTGCGGGAGGACTTCAACTCCAGGCTGAAGAAGACGGAGCGCCGGGGCACCACCTGCCGCAAGCGGCTGGGGAACGTCTACCACTTCTGCGAGGAGGTCTTCCAGCAGGGCCAGGAGCTCACCATTCTGACCACCGAACTCACCATCAACTACTACTCCGCCCGGTTCATCAGCCGCTTCGGCTGCCCGGAGTACTACGCCCACAACAAGGATCTGCTGCTCTACGAGCGCCACCAGGAGATCATCACCGAACTGGAGTCCATGGAGCTGGAGGACCTGTAAGCCGGCACCTGCCCCGCCCTTCCGCTCCCCCCGGGGAGAGGGAGGGCGGGGCCATTGTCTTGGGGAAGAAAGCGTACTCTGCCCCGCTTTGGAAGTCCTGGTGTCTCCTGTCCGGCTGCAGGGGCGGCGACGGAGAAAATCCGGCGGAGACGAGCCGGACAGACCGGTAGGGGGAGATCCACGGAGAGAGCTTCAGGCCTGAGATCTGGGGAGATGGCGGCACGCCGGGTCTGCCCTCTGGGCGGGTTTGTGGTCTTCCTTTCTGTACCAGGTCGCCTGGGAGATGAGGTCAGGACCCCGGCGTGGAGAGAATGCCGGGAGAGACGCAGGACACAGCGGCAGTTCTCCGGGGACTCCTCCCCGCAGATCTGCCTTTGTCCGGGGTACGCTCCCCTCCCCTCCCCTTCTTCCGGCCGGATTCTGTGAACCGGATTGCCAGGGCAGCAGTCTTCGGGCCTCCCGGTGGGAGTTCTCCCTGCGGTCCGGGGCAGAGCTCAGTTCCCCGGCAGGCCGGGCCTGTCCGCTCTGTCACACAGGATACTGCAGATTAAGGGGGACCTCCCCTGCAGTTTCCCCCGGGGACCGGGCCAGGGGTCAGTCAGGGTGGGGATTTCCACGGAGTTTCGGACTGTCAGGTCCTGGTGGCAGAGTGTGGTCCCGCTGCGGCGGGAGCCGGGTGCGGAAGGCCGGCACGTGCAGAGGCGGCGTGTTTCGCCCCGGTTGGAAAACATGAAGTCCTCTGTCTCTGCCGGAGGCGGAGGTGGAGGGTTTGGGAGGGTGAATTTTGGCGCTTAATAAGACTTGACAGCAGAGACAGGGAAGGTGTATATATAATATAAAAAGAATGTATCAAAAGGAACAGGGCCTGTGCCGGCACGTTTATCACATAGGAGGATTGATATATTATGAACTTGGATTTTCAGAAATTCGCTGCGGCGGTCAGTGCAGTCGGACTGCTGGTCGGCCTTGCTTCGTGCGGTGCGTCCGGTTCATCGGATGCAGCTGAGTCTGCGGGCTTTTCCTTCTCCACAGGTTCGCTGTCAGTCACCCCATCCTTTATTCCCCTGAAGAGCGGGGCCCAGGACATGGAGCTGATCGCCCTGAAGGATGCTGACGGAGACATCCGGCTCGCCTACAACACCTGCCAATCCTGCGCCGGCTCCCCCTATGCCTACTTTGACCTGGAGGGAGACGTTCTGCGGTGCCAGAACTGCGGACAGACCTTTGATCTGAACACCATTGGGGCGGTAAACGGCGGATGCAACCCGAAGCCGGTTTCAGATTTCTCGGTGGACGGAGATGAGGTGAACATTCCCCAGGAGGAACTGGAGTCGGCAGCGCCGGAATTCCACAACTGGAAGAACTTCTGACGGAATATGGCAACGGTTCATCGATTGTTGAAAGTCGAGGGCATGACCTGCCCCAGATGTGCAGACACGGTGCGTTCCCTTCTGGAGAAGCTGCCCGGAGTCGATCATGTCAGGGTGTCTTTGGAGGATGGGCTGGCCAGTCTGGATCAGAATCCGGCTCTGATTACGGACCGGGACATCGATCAGGCGCTGCAGCAGGAGGGCTACCGGCTGGCTGTGGAACGAAACGGGGCGGGGAGCCGGTTTGCGATCCTGTCAAATCTCCTCCTTCCGGTCGGGCTTGCCGTTCTTATCATGCTGCTCTTCCGGTTCACTCCCCTCCGCGATCTGGCTGCCGCCTTCCCGGTTGCAGAGAGGGGAATGGGCCTTGGCGTCATCTTCCTGGTTGGCCTGGCCACATCTCTGCACTGTGTCACCATGTGCGGGGGGCTGTGTATGACGCAGACCGCCGGAGCAGAGAGGCCAGTCCGGAATATTCTGCTTTACAATGGGGGCAGATTGCTGTCATACACCGTTTTGGGCGGCATCATCGGAGCAGTCGGCACTGTGCTGGCACTGACCAGCACCATGAAGGCGGTCATCCAGATCATGGCGGCAGTCTTTATGCTGCTGATGGCCCTGTACCTGCTGGGTGCTTTCAAAGGGCTGGGACGTTTCCTGTACGGGTCCGGGAAGCTGGCAAAAACATACTCCTCGGCGGCCCGTGGGGCAGACCGTCTGAAAGGACAGGGCCCTTTTCTGCTGGGACTCGCCAATGGCCTGATGCCCTGCGGACCTCTGCAGGCGATGCAATTGTATGCCCTCTCCACCGGGACCTGGCAGATGGGTGCTCTGTCGATGTTCTGTTTCTGTCTGGGCACCATACCCCTTATGGCGGGAATTGGACTGCTGACCGGGGCTTTGAGCCGGGTCAGGAACGTCAGATTCCAGAAACCGATGCGGATGCTGTCGTGCTGCCTGATTTTGGTAATGGGGATGTCGGCCCTCTCCAACGGGCTGTCCCTGCTGGGGGTGGACCATGGGCAGACTCCGGGAACGGGCGGAGCAGATGCGGGTGCGGTTGCTGAAGATGGAGTGCAGTACGTGTCTTCGGAACTGGACTACGGCGACTACCCGACCATCACAGTCAGTGCGGGAACGCCCGTGGAATGGAACCTGCATGCAGACGGGAACAAACTGAATCACTGCAACGGGGAACTGGTCATCCCGAAATACGGCATAGACGTAACGCTGCAGCCGGGAGACAACATCATCCGGTTCACTCCGGAGGAGACCGGAACGGTTCCATACACCTGCTGGATGGGAATGCTTGACGGGACCATTCGGGTTGTATGAGGTTATATGCAGGGGAACAGCGTAATGGGACACAAACCCCTGTGTTTCCAGGCACATTGTATGAGCTGACTCAACGCAGATGATGTGATATATTTTATGACCTGGCCGATGTGCGCAGCACATCGGTCAGAGTCGTCACCTTCGGAGACAGCAGATGGGAGGGACTGGGGCAGGCATTTATGATGCATGCTGTACATTGCCTGCACCGTTCTCACGTTGTCTCCCCGGAACTGCCGCTGGGACTGCGGCACGAGGAAGCAGGCTGTCACCCGGGAACAGTGCTCGTTAAAATCCGGACATTGACCGCCTCAGAACTGCGCAGCGCAGACGAAGAGGCGAAACAGCTGTGGCAGTGCACAGAATCTGCATGGGGCGGTGGGCAGAGGGCAGTTCGGGAATCCTGCCGCTCCAGGGCACAGACCATGTGTCTTCCCGGCGGGGTCTGGAGATCCGCGCCA
>CAYXVN010000012.1:4719-7396 GCA_964468565.1 uncultured Oscillospiraceae bacterium
AGGCAGTGAAAAGGGGGACCGGACCATCCCCGGCATCCGGAGGATTCCGGACAGGAGGAGGTCTCAGTCCTGGGACCGGGTGGCTGCCTCCTCCTGGAGGCGCTTCTCCCGCTCTTTCTTCCATTTCTGCCCCCTGCAGCGGAAACAGAGGTCCTCACCCTGCTGGGTGGCCCGGTCCGTGCATCCGCACCTGATGCACTGGCCGTTGGCCCGTCGCTGTGCCACCAGTTCCCGGTGCTTTTCCCGGTCCCTGAGGTTGTATGCGGCGAACTTCCGGGCACATTCCGCACAGCGGATTCTTCCGGACAGCGTGGCCTCGTCCACCTTCCCGCACTGGACACACACATGGGCTTCCTTTCTGGCCTGAAGCCACTGGCTGCGGTGGGCATTGTAGTGTGCCCGGGCCTCCGGGGAGGCCGCCTTTTCCGCGCAGATGGCACAGCGGCATTTGCCGGACAGGGTGCGCAGATCCTGTCTGCCGCATCTGGAGCAGCATCTCTGCTCCCGCCGGATCTGACTGCGGGTTTTGGGGGTGGCATTCGGTTCCTCCATCTCTGGTACCTCCTTCCAAAGTTCAGGATTCCCCTGCCCCGGAAGGGGAGCAGAGAAGATCCTGTCCCAGAAATATGCAGGTTTCTTCTGCCCGCTGGCCCCTGTCCTCCGGCTCCGGGAGGACTTCTCCCCCTGCCCCCGGGTGGGGAGACCGTTTCCGGGTTCCCTCCCCCGGGCCCGGGTTACCCTGCCGGCAGGTCCTGCAGAGGTGCGTGGCAGAGAAATCTGCGGGAGGGGTGAGACCGGTGCAGGGGGATCACTTTCCCAGAGCCTTCCCCAGCAGATCGTAGAGCACTTCCGCCTCCTGACGGGAGAAGGTGAAGCCCTTGCCCATGGACGCGTGGTCGGCGCCCCAGGGGCGCAGGTCGAACTTCGGCGCTGCTCCGTTCCAGGAGACAAGGTTCAGTTCCCGGGTCCAGCTGCCCTGTTCCGAGAGATTTCCCAGATGCTCTGTGATCTGGTAGGAAAAGTTCTTTGATGGCATGAAAATTCGCTCCTTTCTGATTCCGGGTCCGGCGGGGAGTGGGGGCCGGAACGGGTTACAGGGGAAGTGGAGGGCCTGCCCTCAGTCGATGCCCACCCGGATGCCGCCTGCGCGCTCGGAGGGCTGCAGGATGACGGTGACGGGGGTGGCGCCGCTCCACTCGAAGGTGTAGGACTCTCCGGAGGCCTGCCCGATGAAGGTCTTCCAGTTCACATCGGCGCGGACGGTGGGGTCGCAGTTGCCCTGGCCCACCCAGCAGATGACGGCATCCGGATCTGCGGAGAGGCAGCCCCCGGTGAGGGTGTTGCTGAGGACGATGGGGTTTCCGTCGGAGAGGACCGCCACGAAGGCGTCCTTGCCCCGCCCGGTGAAGGTGGAGGTGGCCAGGCCCTTCTGGGAGAGGATGCCTGTCCCGATGAACCGCACGGAGTAGTCGCAGTCCTGGGTGAAGGCCAGAATGTTTTCCGACTCCACGGAGATGACCTCCCCGTAGTCCAGTTTGTAGACCACCACGTGCTGACCGGCGTTGGCGTAGTAGGTGACGGAATCTCCGCTGAAGATGCCCTTCATCAGGGGCAGATTCTCCCCGGTGACCCGGCGGACCACCGAGCCCAGGAGAGCCTGCCCCAGTCTGTTCTGGGGTCCCAGAAGAACCTTCTCAAAGCGGTAGTTCTTGTTGGGGCTCTCCCCGGCGATGAAGGCACCGGCCTTGGCGAAGACCACGCCATCGCCCCGGCAGGTGACCTTGAGGGTCAGTTCGTTGAGGGTTTCGAAGGTTACCATGGATGGGTCCTCCCGTCAGCAGATTTCCACGCCGTAGATGGCGCATTGTCCGGCCAGGTCCTGGCTGACCCCGTTGCCCACAGGGTTGAACTTCCACTGGCCGCCGTGGAGATAGAGCTCGCCCAGAGTCATGGAGGTCACGTTGGGGTAGTACTCCTCCAGGCGGTAGCTGACAATCTCCCGGCCGTCTGCCCCGTCCAGCACCCGCACGTAGGCGTCCCGGATCATGCTGAAGTTCAGCCCCCGGCTGAGGGCCTCATCCAGGGTGAGAACAAAGACGATGCGGCTGATGCGCCGGTCCAGGCGGCGCAGATCCACCCGGATGATCTCCCGGTCCTTCTGTGCCGGGTCGTGGCCGAACTCCACGCTGCCCTCCGGACTGCGGGTCTGGCCGTAGAAGACAAACCAGCTGTCGTCCGGTACCTTCCCCTCCGGGGTGAGGAGAAAGGCGGAGGCGTCCATGTCGCAGCGGGGGTCCCTGATGTTCCAGCCGAAGCAGACCTTCAGGACGGAGAGGCCCCTCTTCTGGGGATCCAGCGGGGTCTTCTGGCCCTTGCGGAGGGGGTTGCGCAGGGGAGGTACGCTCCGGTCCGGCAGCCGGGAGCCGGGACTGACCGGCTGGGGTGCCGGCTGAGGCCGGCCGGGAGCGGCGGGGCGGGAGCCGGAACCGGTTCCGGGCCGGGATGCCGCCGGCGGGGCGGCCTGGGGCGCAGGAGCGGGACGGGAGGGGGGAGTCCCTCCGGAGGCGGATCTGGAGGTCTGGGCTGTGGGGGCAGACCGGGAAGGGGTGCCCTGAGGGCTGCGTCCGGAGTTCCGGGGAGCAGGTCCGGAAGGGGCGCTCTGGGGCGCCCGTCCGGG
>CAYXVN010000012.1:7496-29384 GCA_964468565.1 uncultured Oscillospiraceae bacterium
GGCCGCCGGACTTCCCCCTGAGGCAGGTTCCGGCCGGGGGGCGGTTCTCCCCGCCGGGACGGCGGAGGGTCTGGCCTGGGAGACCGGCTTTGTCCGGTTGAGGGAGGTCAGGTTCTGCCGGTCCAGGGGCTGGTCCACCCGCCGGTTGAGGGAGGAGATGGTCTGCTTTGTCAGGGCGGGGGTTGTGGCGGAGGGAATGCTGACCATGAAGGGGACCTCCTTTCGGGTGGGGGATCAGAGATCTGAGAGGCGGCGGATGATGCCGCAGGCCTTGTAGTTGCCCAGATCCACGGCACTGACCTCCCAGGGCACCCCCTTCTCTCCCGCCAGCTGGTAGATGTGCTGCAGTTCCCGGGCGTGGACATCATCCGGGTGGACGAGAATCTTCCAGGGGATGCGCCGCAGGAGCACCCGGGTGGCCTCCCCGATGCCCGGTTTGATGAAGTTGATGTCGTCCACGCCGTAGTGCTGCCGGATGTCCTCCACCACCTCCGTGCCGGGCCTGCAGACAGGGAGGGGGTCAGCATCAGCGTCGGGGGAGAAGTCGAAATGGGCGGCAATGGCCTGGAGAAAGGCCTCGGACAGGTCCTCCCCCTCCAGCTCGCCGTAATAGGCCGCCCCGTGGAAGTCCTCCGGCCCGATGATGTCCTCCCGCAGAAAGGTACGGCTGATGAGGCCGGTCACCGTGGCGTTGAGGCAGGAGGAGGGGATGAGCAGATCCTCGTGGGTGCCGCACAGGGGGGTGAGGCCGGCGGGGTCGGAGACAACCGCCAGCTCCGGGGAGAGCATGGGGTAGTCCGCCAGCGCCTCTCTCAGCTGGCGGAGGATGGCCCCCTTGCCGATCCACCCGTCCACGAACTGGATGTGGGAGGGGTCATGGCGGGCCAGGATATGGTCCACCGCATTGCGGTCGATGCCCCGGCCCCGGATGATGGAGATGGCGTAGTGGGGCACCTCCATGGCGTACTTCTGTCTCAGATAGCGGCCCAGGAGAATCCCGATGGGTATGCCCGCCCGGGCCAGGGAGACCAGGACCAGGTCACTGCCGTGGCGCCGGTGCAGCTGCTCCGCCAGCCGGGACACCGCCCGGGCGGTGGGGGCGGCATAGTGGTCCAGGGCAGACTCATAGGCCTCCAGATAGGGCCGGGAGGGGCGGTACTCCAGGGGCAGCATCTCGCTGTAGTGGGCTCCGCTCTGGATGCGCCGCTCCCGGATTTCCGCCGGGAGGGGCTCCACCAGGCCGGTGATGTCCTTCAGGAGCAATGTGACGTCCCGGGGGGAGTAGCTGCTACGCATCGTCATTCCTCCAGCGCAGCAGGCGGATGTCCCGGCAGCCCCGGCGCTCCAGGGCGCCCGCCAGGCTGGCCGGTCCCGCCTCCTGCAGGTCGGGGGCATCCGTGAGAATCAGAACCAGGTCATACTGCTCCAGGTTATAGAGGAAGGTCCGCCGCCCCGGGGCGTAAAAGCTCTCCAGGGGTACCCGGCTGTGAAGGGGGTAGTCCTCCTCCGGACACACCTGAATGGGGCTGCGGGTGGTGGCGTGGAAGCGCACCGTCCGTCCCCCGGTCTCCAGTTCCCTGGCCAGAAGCAGGCCGGGGTACATGAACTCCTCGGTGCCCAGCACCAGAATCCGCCGGAGGGCATCCCTCAGGGGGAGCCGGGGGAGGGTGGTTTTCAGAAAGGCCCGGCAGGCCTCCAGGACCTGTTCCCTGGGGGTGGCCAGCCTGGGATTCCAGGGAAATGCAAACTCCAGGCGGGCGGTCAGGGTTCCCCCGGGACCCGGCTGAGTCTCCATGGGAGGAAAGGTCCGCCCCTCCAGTTCCTCCACCCGGTAGAGGGGCGGGATGTGCCGGAGACAGCGGCAGAAGATGCCCCGGTCCTCCAGCTGCTCCAGACGCTGGGGAGACATGCTGTTGAGGATGGAGAGGATGCCGAAGCCGCCCTTCCATTGGGGATAAGCCTGCTGAATGGCCCGGATTCCCTTTTCAATGGTATTGCCGGTGGTGACCTCGTCCTCCACAAAGACCACCCGGTCCGTCTCCGTCAGGCAGGCCTCCAGGCCCCGCAGGGCCAGGCGCTGCTGGGTGGCGTGGCTGTGGGACTCGGTGAAGAAGAGAAAGTCCGTGTCCCGCACCGGTTCCCGGGTGGTGGTCATGCAGAAGCGCACGTTGGCCGCCCTGCAGGCCACCCCCAGCCCGATGGCCGTGGCGGTCTCCGCGAACCCGATCACCAGGATCCGCTCAGAGGGACACTGCTCCTCCAGCAGGCGTGCCAGGGCGGAGAAGAGGTCCAGGGCCTTTGAGGGGGAGACGGGGATGTGCTTGCCCTGGAGGGGGTTGACGTAGAGCCAGCTGCGCAGCCGGTTGTTCTCCCGCCGGGCCACCTTCAGCAGCTGGTCCAGTTGAAAGCATTCCATGGCAGATCACACCACCCCGTAGCGGTCGGCCAGCAGCAGAATCTTCCGGGCCCAGTTGTAGTGGGTGCGGACCTCGTTCATCCGCTCTCCCCCGAAGCTCTTGCCCACCTGCAGGCCGCTCTCGTTCCAGTTGAGGATGGCCTTGGCGTCCTCCCAGTCCATCCGGGTCACCTTCAGCATGTCGTTGACCACGGGGATCTGTTTGGGGTGGATGACGGTCTTGCCTACAAAGCCGTTGAGCTTGTCCAGCTTCAGCTCCCGCTGCAGCCCCTTCTTCCACTCGTGGTTGTCGCTGGCGAAGAACTCCCACACCGGGCCGGAGACCACGTAGTCGCGCAGGAAGGCGGTGAGGATGTCCCCCAGCAGCTGGGCGATGGGCAGGATGTCGTAGATGGTCTCATCGTAGTGGCGCCGGACGGAGAACTGGTTGCAGAAGTCGTTGCCCCCTACCCGCACGTTGAGGACCAGCTGGGACACGGAGTCCACCAGATCCCGGATGCCTCCCAGAACCTCCGGCCGGCGGCGGAAGTCCGCCAGATCCGGACTCTCCAGGATGGGCATCATGTAGATGGTGCGGTGGGATTTCTCATTGAGCCGCTCCAGGGCGTGGTTGTAGGCCGGGCCGTTGGTGACGGTGTACTTGGGGAAGATGAAGCCGGTGAAGATCTCCCGGCAGTCCCGGATGGAGGTCCAGACCCGCTCCATCTGTTCCGGCTCCCGCACCCGGACGAAGATTCGGGGCAGGGAGATCCCCTTCTCCGCTCCGTCCCGGATGGTGCGCAGGGTCTGAACCAGCTGGGCCTCCGCCTGGGGCACCAGATCCGGGGAGATGGTGTCCTCCAGACACAGGGCCAGGGAGAAGGGAGTCTCAAAGGTCCCCTGGACCACCGCCTGGCCCACCCGGGCGTTAAGGGCGGGGGTGTAGAGCAGGGCCCCGATGCTGTAGCCAAGTTCGCTGTTCATAAGCACGTCTCATAGCCTCGTTTCGTGTTCGGTTGTCAGAGCGGCGCAGAGGGTGTCCCCCAGAAGAGAGCCGGGGCAGGGGGTGACGCTGGCGCCGGGAAGGAGGGGGGCCAGTTCCCGGGGACAGAAGGCCCGGTCTACCCGCTGCAGCATGGGGAGGTCAAAGAGACTGTCCCCTGCCCCATAGACGGGGCTGCCGCCGAAGCGCTCCACATAGCGCTCCAGGGCGGCTCCCTTGTGGAGGACGGAGGGGAAGCAGTAGAGCTTCCGTGCGTCCGGCAGGATGGTGAGAAGGGAGGAATCCGCCTCCCCCTCCAGCAGGGCGCAGATCTCCGGTGAGGGTGAGCCCTTCAGATAGAACTGAAAGGGCTCGGTGCACACCACGCTCTCCTCCCCCGCCAGGCGCCGGGCCAGGTCCAGAGCGGCGTGAAAGGCCCTGCGGGCCGGGGCGGCCAGTTCCAGGGACTGCTGCCGCCAGGCGGGGTCCTCCCGGCCCCCCTCCAGAAGCATGGCGCCGTTGCAGATCAGGGCCCGCTTCCAGCCCAGCCGGGCGAAGGCCGGCTCCAGCCTTGCGTACTGGGCCCGGGTGCGGGTGGTGAGGGGCACCACCTCCAGCCAGGTCTGGCGGGAGAAGAAATTCCAGGTCTCCTCCGTCATCCAGCTCTGGGGCCTGCCCTGGAGAAACTCCACCCAGATCCGGGGCCTGCCGGTGTCAAAGCGGTGGGACCAGAGCAGGGTGCGGTCCAGGTCGGTGAAGAGCAGAGCCATGGGTCAGTACACCACCGGCGTCTCCACGTAGGTGACGAAGCGCTCCCTGCGTTCCATGGTCCAGCGGCAGGGAGTGCCCAGAAGCTTTTTCACCGCCAGATCCGGCAGATTGACTCCGGTGGCGGCGCAGGCCATGGGGACGCCTCCGGACATGCGGGTGTTGACCTCCAGAAACCAGGGGGTCCCGTCCAGATACTTGAACTGGATGTTGCAGGGGTACTCCAGGTGGACGAGGTCAAAGATCTCCCGGGTGAGGCGGAGGATCTCCGGATCCCAGGTGACATGCTCCACCCGGGTGGTGCCCTTGATGCGGGGAATGAGGAGGGGGCCCTGCTCCGTGCTGAGACAGTCCACGCTCAGTTCCTCCCCGGAGAGGTGGGGCATCACCATCAGGGGGGAGAACTGCTCCCGCTCCGAGAGGGCGTCCACCACGTCGTCCAGGGTCATGCGGGTGTTCTGCTTTTTGAACAGGGCGGCGTAGCCTTTGCGGGTGTTGTCTATGCGGCGGTAGCTTCTGCCCCCCTCGTCGTGGACGAACTTGAAGCACACCGCCCGGTAGCGTTCTTTCAGCCGCTCATAGGCCTCCAGAAAGTCCGGTACGGTGGTGACGATGCGGTATTCCGGGATGGTGGAGACCCCCCGCGCCTTCAGCCAGGCGTAGGCTCTGTCCTTGTGGTTGAGGATGTCCACCATGGGGAAGTCGTCCACCATGACCTTTACCCCCAGGGCCTCAAATTCCCCTTTCCGGCGGCTGATGGGCAGAAGGCCGTGGCGGGGCAGGAAAAGCCGGACCTGGTGGTCCCGGCAGAACTGCAGACACCAGTCCACGTACTCCTCATCCTTCAGGACGGGCTCCTGATACCACTCGTCGCAGACGGCGGAGATCACCGCCTGGGGGCGCTGATTGGTCCCGATGATGTGAAAGTCCGGATTCTCCTGCCGGATCATCCGGATCACCTGGTAGGCGGTGCTGAACCAGTGGTTGAACCAGACGTTGATCATGTTCTGACTCCTGATTGCAGGTTTGGTTTCGCTCCGGACTCCCGGGGAGGCCGGAGGCGGCGGGGAAAAAGGGAAGACCCCCGGGCCGGGGGAACTCCCCGGGCCCTGCCTCCCTGCAGAAGATCCGGGGCGGCGGGAAGAGCCGGACCGGAGGGGCGGGCCTGCCGGCGGAGAGGCCGGTGCCCCCCTCCCCTCCGGGGGCGGATCCGGGGAGAGGCCGAAGGGCAGCGGCGGAGGGTGCCGGCCCTTCCCCTGCCCCGGGCGGGAGAGAGGATTTACAGATAGCGTTTGGCGAACTCCCCGATGGAGTTGTCCGTGGTCCCCTGGCCCACGGCGTTGAACTTCCACTCCCGGTTGTAGCGGTAGATCTCGCCGAAGAGCATGGCGGTCATGTTGTCATAGGACTCGCTCAGGTTGTAGCGGCACATCTCGCTGTTGTTCCTGCCGTCCACCAGGCGGATGAAGGCGTTCTGGATGAGGCCGAAGTGCTGGCGGCGCTGATTGGCCTGGTAGATGTTGACTCCGATGACGATGCGGTCGTAGCTGACGGGCAGCTTGTCCAGCTCGATGAGAATCTGCTCGTCGTCTCCCTCACCGGCACCGGTCAGGTTGTCGCCCATGTGGCGGATGGCGCCGCTCTTGTGGCTCAGGTTGCCGAAGTAGACGATGTCCGACTTGTCCAGCAGTCTGCCGTTCTGAAGCAGAACCGCAAAGGCGTCGCAGTCGATGTCCTGGGCCTTGGGGGCGAAGAGGCCCCGGGGGCGTTTGACCTCGTCCCAGCCGAGGCCCACCAGGACCGTGGAGAGGCCGGGCCGCTCCTTGGAGAGGCTGACCTTCTGGCCTTTCTGAAGTTTTACTGACATGTTGTTACCTCACCTGTTTTCTGCTCCGGACCGGCCCGGAGCCGGTCCGGGGGATGATGATGGCCTGCCTCCGGCGGTTTTCCGGGGGCACAGTGCAGCGGAGACCTCCCTCCCGGAGGGGGTCGGGCAGGGAGAGGGAGATGGGGGCGGGGCGTCCTGGCGGAGGGGAGAGAACCCTCTGCCCGCCGGGATCTCTCCCTCAGCACCCGCCCCGGGTACCGGAGTCCGGGTTATTCGGCGTCGATGCCGTAGCTGGCGCACAGGGCAGCCAGGCCACCCTGGTAGCCGCTGCCGATGGCGTTGAACTTCCACTCGCTGCTGTAGCGGTACAGCTCCCCCACCACCACGGCGGTCTCAATGGAGAAGTCCTCCCCCAGGTCGTAGCGGATCAGCTCCTCCCCGGTGGCGGAGTTGAGAATGTGGATGAAGGCGTTGCTCACCTGGCCGAAGTTCTGCCGGCGCTGCTCCGCGTCATAGATGGTGACGGTGAAGGCGATTTTGGTGATGTTGGCGGGAATGCGGCTCAGATCCACCTCGATGACCTCATCGTCCCCCTCGCCCACGCCGGTGAGGTTGTCCCCCATGTGGGTGACCCCGCCGGAGGGGTGCTCCCGGTTGCCGTAGAAGACGAAGTCGCTGTCCCCGGAGACCCTGCCGGAGTCGGTGAGCAGGAAGGCGGCGGCGTCCAGGTCAAAGTCTCCGCCGGTGTCGTACTGGTTCACGTCCCAGCCCAGGCCCACGGTGACCCTGGTGAGGCCGGGATTGCCCTTGGTCAGGCTGACTTTCTGTCCCTTGCTCAGATTGATGGGCATGATGATGGTACCTCCTGATACTGGTTTATTCGGCGTCAATGCCGTAGTGGGCGCAGAGGGCCTGGAGCCCTCCCTGGAAGCCGCTGCCGATGGCGTTGAACTTCCACTCGGAGCCGTGGAACCTGTAGAGCTCCCCCACCACCACGGCGGTCTCAATGGAGAAGTCCTCGCCCAGATCGAAGTGGATCAGCTCCTGGTCGGTGTCCGCATCCACGATGCGGATGAAGGAGTTGGTGACCTGGCCGAAGTTCTGGCGGCGCCGCTCGGCGTCGTAGATGGTGACGGTGAAGCCGATCTTCTCGATCTCCGGGGGGATCAGGGTGAGATCCACCATGATCTGCTCGTCGTCTCCCTCTCCCTCGCCGGTGAGGTTGTCCCCCATGTGCTTCACCGCCCCGGTGGGGTGCTCCAGATTGCCGTAGAAGATGAAGTCCTGGTCGTGGGGGCACTTGCCGTTGGCGCCCACCAGGAAGGCGGAGGCGTCCAGGTCAAAGTCATAGCCGGAGTCGAAGGCGTTCACGTCCCAGCCCAGGCCGACCATGATGTGTTTCAGGCTGGGGTTGCCCTTGGTGAGGCTGATTTTCTGGCCCTTTGTCAGATTGATAGGCATAGCAGGTCCTCCTTCGGATGATTACTGCGGGGGCATGTGGTACATGCGGTTGAACTCTTCCTTGATGGTCTCCAGACGCCGCTGGTCGTCCGCCCGCTGTCTGCGGGCGTCCTCCTGGATGGAGCGGGTCTCTTCGATGCCGTTGACGATGGTGCGCCAGGTGGTCTCCAGGGTCTCGGTCTTGATGGAACTGCCGGAGGCCATGCGGGCGGTCTGCTTGGACTGCTCCACCGTGTTGCGGGCGTTCTTGATCAGCATCTCGTTGGTCTTGGCGTCCAGGGCCGCCATGGACTCGGCCTGGATCTTCTGGCGCTTGAGCATGATAGCCTGAGCCAGGGCCTGCTTGAACACCGGCAGGGTGATGATGAAGGCGGAGTTGATCTTGCGCACCAGGTTCATGTTGCTGTACTCCATGGTCTTGATCATGGGGATGGACTGCATGGCCACGCTCTCCGCGGTGCGCAGGTCCTGGGTGCGCTGCTCCAGCATCATCAGGGCCTGATTGAGGGTGGTGAGCTCAAACTGGATGGAGGTGTCTCCGGTGGCCTCCATGTCCGCCTGCCGCTGGGCGATGTAGGCCTCCAGTTCCCGGCAGCCCTGCTCCCCTGCCAGGATGTACTTCACCAGCTTGTGGTAGTAGCTCACGTTGGCCTCGAACATCTGGTTGAGCTTCCGGTTGGACTGCTTGATCTCCTCCTCGTACTTGCGCAGCTCCACGTAGATCTTGTCCACCTCTTCGCCCATGGTGTGGTACTTGGCCAGAATCCGGTCCAGCTGCTTGCGGGTGTTGCCGAAGATGCGGCCGAAGAAGCCCGGCTCCTCCCTGATCTCCTCAATGTCAAACTTGTCCATGATCTTGCCCAGGGCGGTGAGCATGGCGCTGGACTCGTCCAGCTGGGACATGTTCATGCTGTTGAGGACCACATCCGATGCCTTGGAGATCTCCTCGGCCGCCTCGGCCCCGAAGGTGACGATGGTCTCCAGGTTGTCCAGCTCGATGGTGCTGGTGAGGTCGTCCACCTCCTTGGAGCCCACCAGGGTGCGGTTCATCTCCTGGCGGTCTGAGACGATGTCATAGGGGGCGATCTCGGTGTCCTGCTTCGGCGTCACTTCCAGACTGGGGGTGGGGGTGCGGGACATGGAGGTCCTGCTGAAATCAAGTGCCATGGTGTTTATCGTCCTTTCCCAAAGAATCTGCCGCGCAGGTTCCTGTGCGGTGCGGCGGAGAGATGGCGGAGGTCGGGGACCTGCAGGTCGTAGAGGTACTCCCCGATCTGGTGCTCCTCCGGCAGGTCCTGGCGGTAGTACCGCTCGATGCACTGGTAGCCCGTGGGGACAAAGAAGAGGATGTCAAAGCCCACCAGATTGAGGAAGGCGGCCTGAATGGTGTCTTCCAGGGAGAGCGCGCTCTCCGTCGTGCAGAGATAGATCAGTTTCGGGTTCTTTTTCGTGAAGTCGAAGCGCTGAATCTGCCGCAGAATGGATCTGTTCAGATTCAGGGCGGTGGCCACGATGGTGTACTCCGTGCCGTTTTCGAAGGTACCCCGGATGGTCCTCTGCTCAATCAGGGTCTGCAGCTTGTCCAGGAGATGCTCCTGCATGCTCTCCCGCAGGAAGCCGTAGGGGTAGTCCCGGTGCTCCCGGATCTTCCCCTTCTGCACCCGCCCGTTGCGGAGAAACCCGGTGGCGTGGGCGCGCATGGGGTTTTCCGTGGTGGAGGTGAGATAGGGCACCGCCGGAATGACAAAGGTGTCCGGGGTGATCAGGGGACGGATGGAGTTCCAGTAGGCGGAGACGTTGCCGTCCTTCACTCCGGAGACCTTGGAGTAGATCACCGGCAGGGTGACGGCATCCTCCGTGGTGGCGAAGTTGGGCCGGTACTTCACCTCCTGATCCCACAGCAGGGGGATCTCCTCGTACATGGTCTGGAGGGTGAGGGCGTTGGCTTTGCCGTACTGCTGATTGCGGTAGAGGCCGGAGTCCTGGTACATGGCGCTGTCCAGATCCCGCTCCGCGTGGAAGGCGGCGGTGCCCGCCCGCAGGCTGGCCCCCTCCTCCGGATAGACGGAGAGGGACAGGGACTGGTCCCAGGTGACCTCATAGAGGAAGGGATCCGCCAGGCAGCAGCTCTGATTCCGGTCGGGGGCGAAGATGACCACATCCACAGGCAGCCGGGAGAGGAAGCGGCAGAAGAGGGCCTCGCTGTCGCTGCGGCAGCCCCCCAGGTAGAAGAAGGCGGCCACGTCCCCCGGCTTCCAGCGGCCGAACAGTCCCCCCTGGTACCGGGACAGCCAGGAGAGCAGATAGACCCCCCGGCTGGTGAGCCGGTTCAGGTTGGGCTCCCCCTTCCCCTCCTCCAGCATCAGGTCCGTAAAGGCCTTCTTCTCCATGCGGAACAGCTCCTGGCTGGAGCCGGGGCGGATGTTGGCGGAGAGCTCCTGGATCAGCTGGTGCAGACTGGAGCAGGACCGGTGGCGGACGGCGGCGATCTCCTCCGGTGAGGGGGCCGGGATGGAGCCGCTGACGATGACCGGGGGGCGGCCGGCGTGTCTCAGGTCCAGCTGCAGCTGGTAGAGGTCGTTGGGATAGGTGAGGCGGTCCTCCACCCCCCTGAGGCGGAAGAAGCAGTTGCAGAAGAAGGCGGGGTCCGTGCCCCGGTCCCCGGGGGGCCTGCGCACATCCTCCCACACCTTTCCCGAGCACCAGGCGTTGGTGCAGGGGGCCTGCCGGGGTTTGGGACCGTAGAGCCGCTCCCGGTCCACCTCCTCCTGAATCTCCTGGCGCAGCTGCTTCAGGGAGAAGTCCGGAGGGAAGGGCCCCAGACCGGGAAGGGTCAGCCGGGAAGAGCGGGTGCCCTCCGGGTCCGCCTTCCGGTAGTCCCCCTCTCCCTGGGGCAGCAGCAGCACGATGTCACAGCCCGCCCCGGCCAGCACCTGCAGCAGAAGCAGCTGGTAGATGCCCACGGAGCCCTGGTACAGGATCTTGGGCAGCTTCTCCTCCCCCAGCCGGTGGATGATGCGCTCAAAGCGGTAGTAGAGCCAGCACATGAACTTGATGTAGGCGTTTTTCAGCATGTTGTCGTTCTTCCCGGCCTGCTTCAGCCCCATCAGGGTGTCATAGATGGCCCCCGCCACGTTGGAGCGCTGGGCGGGACTCATCCGGGGCAGCCACTTCTTCAGGCTGGCGTCCAGAAAGGGCATGGACAGCTGAAAGCTCATGCCCATGGTCTCCGAGTAATAGGCCAGATTGGCATTGTCCGGATTGGGAAGACCGTTTTCCAGAATGACGCCGGAGAGGCGGGCGGCCTCATAATAGCGCAGCAGAAAGTCGTGGACCTGCTGATTCCAGCCGGAGATGCGGCAGAAGTAGATCCCCCGGGAGGGACGGCGGCTCAGATCCAGGAAGATGTCCTCCGGACGGGTCAGTTTGAGCTGTGTGAGCATGGGTAGCTGTCACCTGCCTTGGAGACGGCCGTTCAGGCCGGAAGGGTGAGTGGGAGCGGACAGGAGAGGAGAGGAAGGTGGAGAGGGAAACCGCCTCTCTCCCCCGGCAGGCCCCGGAGGGGGGAAGGGTCAGAGGACATCCCCCGGAACCCGGATCCTGCAGCTGCGGGTTCCGGTTTTCCGGTGACAGGCGGTGCCCACCCCGGCACACGCCCGGACACCTGTTTTAAGCTCAGGGGGAAAGGCTGCCGGAGGACTGCGGCGGCAGAGCCCCGGTCCCTCAGGCTGATCAGGATGGGGTCTCCGGATAAAGGATAAGCCCGGCAGATCCCCATGCGGTGTCCACCCGCCCCTCAGATCGGTAAAATTGGGGGCGGACAGGTCCACCAGCCCCGGCACCAGGGCCAGATCCCGCTCTCCCCGGCAGCCTGATCCGGACAGCAGGGTGTCACGGGGGAAATCCATGGCCGGGCAGTGGGATCGCAGCAGGATGCAGTCATGGAGGCGGCCACGCCTTTCCCCAACCTGCGAAGGCCGGAAATGCAGAGACAGGGCCGGCCTGTGCTGATGCTCTGATTCAGTTCGCCCGGCAGCATGGATTCAGGGACTTCCCTTTGTGCGGGCGAACTGATCAGAGGCAACGGGCGGATTGACTTTTCTCCGGACAGTGCTGTCAGCCGGAGCCGGGGGTCTCTCTCAGAATCCGGATTGTGCAGCAGTGGGTTCCCGACTTTCTGCGGTATCCCACGCCCACCCCCAGAATGCGCCCGGTGCAGTTCTCCAGGCGGCGGGCATAGTCCCGGTCACGAATCTGCCCCAGAGCCGTTGCAGCCCTGCCGTCCCCTCTCAGTTCCAGGATGATTCCGTCCGGATAAGAGACTGTCTTCGGGTGGAAGATGAAGTCCGCGCAGCCGGGATCAGCCCCCTCTTCCCGCTCCACAAAATAGCAGTTTCTGGCAAAGAGGGAGACCAGCGTGACAGACATGGTCAGATCACAGTCGCCGTGGCAGATGGTATGATACACCAGATCAAAGGCCTTGGCAACGGTTCCGGAATCCAGATTCAGCGCTGCCTGGAGGGCCTGCTCAGAGACCCCGGCCAGGGTATGGAGATCACCCAGCGCAGGCTGACGGCGAAGCATGTTGGCAAACTGGAGATGGAGTTCCCCGTTGGGAATCATGGCCGCCCCGTCCTGGTACCCGAGGAACCCGTACACCACCATGGCGGAGACAATCTGATCCGGCATGTTCAGGAGCATGGAGGTGGCTCCGTACTGGGGAAGGCTCAGGGGAACCGATC
Organism: uncultured Oscillospiraceae bacterium; assembly: GCA_964468565.1. GTDB lineage: Bacteria > Bacillota > Clostridia > Oscillospirales > Oscillospiraceae > Lawsonibacter. The sequence continues at coordinate 19,673 of CAYXVN010000012.1, forward strand.
TGCCGCCCAGAAGCCGGGTCAGAACCGGCAGGAGGGCCTCCGGATTCCGGCTGACCAGGGAGAAGATCTCTTCAGGCGGTCCGGTGCCGGCCCAGTAATTGCGCAGCGCGTTCTCCTCAAGCGCGCTGATCAGCGAGAGGGGATTGTACACCCGGGCGTTGTTTCCGCAGGGATAGCCCGCATACCGGTTTTTCAGGGCCAGCCGGGAGAGGCGGGGACTCTCTTCCAGACGGAGATATCGCCTGTAAAGGTCATCCGCCTCCGCCTCGGTGAAGCCGAAGAAGGGCCGGTAGGAATCTTCGGTCATCATGGTGTGCTCGGTGAACATGTTGAGGGTGCAGCCTGAAGTTCCGATGGGGAGAACCCCTGTCATATAGGCAAGGGCCACGTAGGGCTGGTCCTTCAGCAGGGACGTGAGAAAGTTCAGAAAGTATCCCCTTTCCTTCTCCATAACGTAATCCAGGCTCCACAATGACAAACACGAACTTCTTACGGTTCTTCCGCAGGTACACCCAGCTGAGAAAGGTCCACAGATCCGGATCTTCAGGGGTTTTCACGTCCGGGAAGGCCTCCTGGAGTTCCCGGAGCAGCTGTTCTTCATAATAGGAGACATATTGGGAGTAGGTGCTGCAGCCGGCAGGTGAGCGGTTGAAGCTGATGAAAATGACATCATACTGTCCCCGGAAGTTGCGGAAATCCGGTGTCTGTGATATGAGGAGACGGTCGAAGGAGACCGTGGAGGCGGCAGTGCTGTCGTAGAACGAAGACACCATGGCTGCCGCCGTGGTTTTTCCGAACCTGCGGGGCCTGGAGAGGAAGACATAGCGCCTGGGGGTATTGATTTTCCGGTTCAGCTGGGCGAGCAGCAGGGATTTGTCCACGAAGTAGGGACAAGGGTCAGGGCAAAGGTATCAAAGGCCATTTCCGGGTGAAGAAACATTCCCATGGCAGGTCTCCTTCTGAAAGAGATCTCCGGACTGATTTCCCGGGAGAACTGTGCAGGCTGCGACACGCAGCGGCCGTTCAGTGGGGCACAGAGGTCCGTCCCGGTTCCGGAGGGAGCAGGCAGGTTTCCGGGTGCGGTGGGAAACCGGCAGAGTTCCTCTCTCCCCCTGGAACAGGGGGCGAAAGGAAGCGGGGAGATTTCGCCGGATCTGTGGCGGGACGCCCCCGGACAGGCTGCGAAGCTGCAGTTGGGGCTGCAGGGGGCGGATTCATGGCCGGCAGCGGGGGCATCGGCTGTACGGGAAGATCCCTGTGCGGAACAGCCGCCCCCTGCCGGAAAAGAAAAAAAGCAATCCTGGCGAAACAGAGCTGACCCGTTCTGTCCGGATTGCTTCTTTTGCAGTGCTGTCGTGAACTTCCGGAACCACCTTTAGTGCCAGATCAGATTTACAGGCCATGAAGGGTGCCGAGCTGCAGGTTCAGGCCGACCCTGTTGTGACAGGAAATGTGACAGTTTGTCCGAAGGGGCAGCGGCTTCCTCCGGCGCGATGATCCGGGTACCGGGTCACAGGTGGTATTCCGTCCCCTCTGTCCCTTCCGGGTCTGCATCCGCCGGTCGGATCCTCCGGGATGGGAAGGCCGCAGGGGAGAGACCGCTTCGGTCTCTCCCCTGCCGGGCAGATCAGCCGGCCTTTTTTCCGGTCAGAAGCTTGCGCACCATGTCGATGGGGATGATGAGGAAGGCCATGACGGTGCAGATGAGCCAGGCCTTGGGGCTCAGGGCCTCCACGCTGAGGATTTCGCCGCCGAAGGTGACGAAGACAAACTGGAGGACGAAGATGCCGAACATGACCAGGAGGAAGTTGCGGTTGTGGCCCAGGTTTTCGAAAGGATTGATGTGGGACGTGCGGGCGTTGAAGCCGTTGAAGGTGATCGCCATCATGAAGGTGGCGAACACCGCCGACTTCAGGTAGGTGCGGTCCACCGGGCCGAAGAGGTTGCGGATGGGGGGCAGGAAGAGAATGGACAGGCAGATGAAGGTGATGTACACTGCCCCGATGATCACTTCAATCAGCATGTCCCGGGTGATGATGCTGGCGGTACGGGGGATGGGCTTCTCCTGCATGTACTCCTGGAGTGCCGGCTCGCTGCCGAAGGCGATGGCTGCCAGGGTATCCATGGCCAGATTCACCACCAGCAGCTGCACCACGGTGAGGACCACGTTCTCCCCCAGAAGGGGCCCGATGAAGCAGGTCAGCACTGCGGCCACGTTGACGGTGAGCTGGAAGACCAGGAACTTGCGGATGGATTTGAACATGGTCCGTCCGTAGAGGATGGCCTTCTCGATGGAGGAGAAGTTGTCGTCCATGATGGTGATGTCGCCGGCCTCTTTGGCCACCTCGGTGCCGCTGCCCATGGCGAAGCCCACGTCGGCCTTCTTCAGGGCCGGGGAGTCGTTGACTCCGTCGCCGGTCATGCCCACCACGTAGTCCAGCTCCTGGGCCACCCGCACCAGGCGGCTCTTGTCCGCCGGCAGGGCCCGGGACACCACCCGCAGGTGGGGCAGCACCGCTTTCAGCTGCTCATCGCTGAGCTCCGCCATCTCCTGGGAGGTGAGGGCCACGTCATCCGGGCCGGTGAGCAGGCCGGCCTCTCTGGCGATGGCCACGGCGGTCTCCTTCCGGTCGCCGGTGACCATGACCACCTGGATGCCGGCGTTCTGCACTTCGTGAATGGCGTCCTTGGCTTCCTTGCGCACGTTGTCCCGTATGCTGAGGACGCACACCAGGGTCAGATCGCCCTCATCCGTGGCGCCTTCCCGCATGGCCACGGCCAGCAGACGCATGGAGCGGCCGGCCTGGGTGTCAATGTAGGAGGTGAGGTAGTTCTTCTCCACCAGAGGCTTCACGCTGCCGTTCTCATCCAGGTAATGGGTGCAGCGCTCGATGATCTTCTCCGGGGCGCCCTTGATATAGGTGTAGCTGGTTCCATCGGTGGTGAGGGTGACGCTGGAGTACTTCTTGTTGGAGTCGAAGGCGTTGAAGTTCCTCACGTCCTCCCGGCTCAGGGAGTCGGTGACTTTGGCGTCCATCAGGAAGGCCATCAGGGCCCGGTCGGTGCTGTTGCCCCCGATGATGTTGCCGTTGGAGGCCACGGCGCTGTTGTTGATGCCGATGCCGGTGACAATGTGCCGGGCCAGGGGTCCGGTTCTGGACAGATCGGTAAAGGTCTTCACGTTGCCGGTGGCCAGTTCCACCACGGAGAGCCTGCCCTCGGTAATGGTGCCGGTCTTGTCGCTGAACAGAATGCTGAGGCTGCCGGCGGTCTCCAGGCCGTTGATCTTCCGCACCAGCACGTTGTCCTTGGCCATGTGCAGGCTCTGGAAGGACAGCAGGATGGAGGTGAGCATGGGCAGTCCCTCGGGGACCGCGCAGACGATGATGGTGACGGCCACGGTGATGGCGTCCATGATCAGGCGGATCCACTCGTAAATGCCGGTGGGGATGGCCCCGGTGAGCAGGGTCTTTGCCAGGATGCCCACCACGATGGCGATGGCACCCACGTAGCCGAAGGTGGAAATCTGTTTGGCCAGCCTGGCCAGTTTCACCTGGAGGGGGGTCTGCCGGGTGTTCTCCTGGACCTCCAGGGCCAGCTCGCCGAAGAGTGTCTTATCGCCCACCACTTTGACTTCCAGGTAGCCCTCGCCGCCGCAGACCACGGTGCCCCGGTAGGCATAGTGGGGATTGAGCAGGTCCTTGATGTCATAGGCGGCGCCGGAGGGGTTGGGGACCTTGTCCGCCTCTTCGGTCTCCCCGTTGAGCACGGCCTGGTCCACTTTCAGTTCCCCGTCCAGGATCTCGCCGTCGGCGGGGATCTTGTCCCCCGCCTGCAGGTAGACGATGTCGCCCACCACCACGTTGCTGACGTGGATCTCGGTGAGCTGTCCGCTGCGGATGACCTTGGCGGTCTCCTTGGCCTCCTCCTCTTCCTTCAGGGCGGAGGCCTTGTTCTCCTGTTTGCTCTCGCTGACGGAGGCCACCCCGTTGGCGATCACGATGGCCACCAGGATGCCGAAGGGTTCAAACCACTCCGCCTGGCCCAGGAAGAAAAGGACAACCTGAATGACCAGAGCCACGCAGAGGATCATGATCATGGGGTCTTTGAAGCCCTCCAGGATCTTTTTCCACAGCGGCTCCGGCGGCACCTGGGTCAGTGCGTTGGTGCCGTACTGCTTGCGGCTCTCTTCCACCGCCTGGGGGGACAGTCCTTGAAACTTCATTGCGGTTCTTTAACTCCATTCTTTAGGAACTTTCCGGCGGAAGGGCCGGAAATGAGATGTGGGGCACAGGTGCCCCGGGGGCATGGACAGGGTGATACCCTGCCCACTGTATTCTAGCACAGAGCAGCCGGGGTTGCAATCTCACCGGCTCACTTTTGAGGATTTTCTGCCTCACCAGAGGATCAGGCGGATCACCGCCCAGAGCCCGTCCATGATGGCATTGTTGAGGAAGGACAGGGGACGGCTGAGGATGCCGGTGAAGAGGCACAGCAGCAGAAACAGGCGCCAGTAGCGGCTGAAGCGGTTGTAGAACCGGGCGATGGCCGGGGAGAGCATGGCCGCCACATTGGAGCCGTCCAGCGGGGGGATGGGGATCAGGTTGAACAGCCCCAGCCCGATGTTGAGCATGGCGGAGTAGGAGCACAGCTGGCACAGGAGCAGAATGAGATCCGACTGGGGATTGGCGAAGCGCAGCAGCAGCCCCTCCACCAGCAGGGAGAGAAAGGCCACGATGGCGTTGGCGGCGGGACCCGCCAGGGAGACCTGGATCAGGCCGGTGCGCCGGTTGCGGTAGTAGCTGGGGTTGATGGGCACCGCTTTGGCCCAGCCGAAGTGGAAGAAGAGAAGACAGATGGTGCCCACCGGATCCAGGTGACGCAGGGGGTTGAGGGTCAGCCGCCCGGAGGCCCGGGGGGTGGGATCCCCCAGGCGGTCTGAGACCAGGCCGTGGGCGCACTCGTGGCACACAATGGCCAGGAGCATCACCGGAGCGGTGAGCAGAAGGGACTGAATGCGGGGCGGCAGCCTGGAGAGCAGACTCATGGCGAAGCGATGCTCCTTTCGCACAGGCGGGCGGGTTTGCCCGGGGGATTCTCTTGCAGAGCCAAGTTTACCATCCCCAAGGCGGGCTGTCAAGATATCCCACCGCAATCCCCGGGGGATGGGGAGAGGAGCCCGGTCCTGCCGGACCGGGCTCCCCTCCCCCGGGAGGGCCCTTAAGTGGCCCTGCCCCCCAGATAGACCGACACCAGCTGAAGATTGCGGTCCAGAACGGTGAGGTCCGCCCGCTTTCCCGTCTCCAGGGATCCGATCTCCCGGTCCAGGCCGGCGGCCCGGGCGGGCACCAGGGTGACGGCGGTGACGGCCTCCTCCAGGGGGATGCCGTAGGACACCAGGTTGCCCAGTTCCTCCAGCAGATTGGAGGAGGAGCCGGCGATGGTCTCCGAGCCCTGAAGGAAGGCCCTGCCGCCCCGGACCTCAATGGGCTGTCCCCCCAGCCGGTAGATCCCGTCCGGCATCTCCGCACAGCGCAGGGAGTCGGAGATCACCGCCACCCGGCCGGGGAACAGCTTCCAGGCCGCCCGGATGGCGGAGGGGTGGATGTGAAATCCGTCGCAGATGAGCTCCGCGGTGATGCCCGCATCCGCCGCCGCCCCGATGACCCCCGGCGCGCGGTGGAGCAGGGGGGGCATGGCGTTGAAGAGGTGGGTGACGTGAGTGGCCCCCGCCAGGAGAGCCTCCATGGCGGTGTCGTAGTCCGCCGCCGTGTGGCCCAGGGACACCCTGCAGATGGGAGAGATCTCCCGGATGAAGGGGATGGCCCCCGGCTCCTCCGGGGCCACCGTCACCAGGCGGATCTTTCCCCCGCTGGCCTCCTGAAGCCGGCGGAAGAGGGCCGTATCCGGGGGGTGGAGATGCTCCTCTGCCTGGGCCCCCCGCCGGCTGGCGCAGAGGAAGGGCCCCTCCAGGTGGATGCCGGCACAGCGGGCGCCTCCGGGCGGAGGTGAGAAATCCCGGATGGCCGCCATGGCGGCGGTGAGCACCTCCTCCGGCAGAGTCATGGTGGTGGCCAGGAAGGAGGTGACCCCGTGGCGGGCGTAGTAGCGGGAGAGGACGGAGAGCCCCTCAGGACTGCCGTCGGAAAAGTCCTCCCCCATGGCCCCGTGGGTGTGGATGTCCACAAAGCCGGGCAGCAGGTAGTGGTCTCCCAGATCCACGTCGGCGGGGGCAGGAGCGTAGGTGACGGCGGTGATGATCCCGTCCTGGATGTCCAGGGCGCCGGGGCGGAACACGCCCCCGGTGAATAAATTCCGGCTGCGGATGATCATGCCTTCACCTCCGGCAGGGAAGCTGCCGCCACGGACCGGCCCAGACGCCGGAAGCGCTGGTCCGGCAGGGCCGGGCGGATCCGCCGGGCGATATCCGGGTACTCATCCGCCAGCACCCGCTTTGCCTCCTCCAGGATGAGGTCGCCGCCCGTTCCGGACATGACCCGCCCCAGCAGCAGCACGCGGCTGCAGTGGTACAGATCATGGTAGAGGGGCAGGGTGTGGCCCAGGCAGGTCCCGATGGTCTCAAAGACCTGGACGGCCCGGGGGTCACCGGCGTCCATCAGGTCCTGGACCGCCTTCAGTTTCCGGGCCGGAGGCGTGGATTCCTCCAGGGGGATTCCCGCCCGGTCCGCCAGGGCAATGACGCAGTCCTGGGAGAAGTAGGATCCCCCGCAGCCCCTGGCGCCGCTCCACTCGTCCCTCCGGGAATACCACTGAATGTCCACCGGCACAAAGGCCAGTTCATTAAGCCAGCCGGTGATGCAGCCGGCCTGGTCCACGTAACCCGCCGCCTCGCTGGTGTCCATGGCGATGCCCAGCACATTGTTTTCTCCCAGGGACATGGCCCAGGCCAGGGCGGAGACCTCGCCGTCGTTGAGCACCTGGAAGGGGATGTCCCCGAAGGTATCCCGGACGGCCCGGAGGTAGAGATCCTTCACTTCTGTCTCATGGAGATCCTCCGGAACCTCCCGAAAAAGAGAGGCGGTCATGGTGCGGTTGCCCAGGTGGATTCCCGCGGAGGAGATGCCCACCCCGTCCACCCGGGGCAGATGGGAGGCGGCCTTCTGCAGGGCGGAGACGATCTCCCGGTAGTGGTATTCAGGATCCGGGCAGGTCCTGGAGTGCCGGATCACCTCCTGGAAGAAAACCGGTTCCCCGTCCAGAACCGCGCTCACCTTCAGGTCCGAGCCGCCGGCATCAAAGCCGATGCGGCAGCCGTTGAGATGGCCTCCCAGGCGCCGGGGCCGGTCCACTGCCTCCGGTGGCGTCTCGGTCCAGACCACCTGGAAGGGGTGTTCGTAGACCCGGGCCATGAAGGCCGCATCGAAGGCCCGGGAGCCCCCCGGCCCGTAGGCCTCCCGGAGGAAATGGAAGCTGTTCTGGTCCCCGGAGACCAGGATGCGAAAACCGCCTCTGGTCCACAGCATGGTTCTCACAAACCGGTCCAGGTAGAACCGGTCCACGTAGAACCGGCACTTGTCTTCCAACTGGGGGAAACTGTGAATCCGGGTGTGACAGACGGCCATCTGACCGTCCGCACCCTCCAGGGCAAAGGTGACCGGCATGTCGGCCGCGTCCAGGAAGGCCTGGTTGAAGGCATGGATGGGGCAGAAATGGGGATCCAGGCCGGGGATGTTTTTTAAGGAAACGAGACTCATATATCTGGTGGGCGGCAGGAACCCCCGGGTCTGGCGGGGGGAGGAGCCGCCCGTCCTCCTTTCTGTTTGTCGCAATGGGTGCTGCTGTGCTGTCCGGCCTGCAGTTCCCCGCCTTCCGGCAAAGGTCAGCGGACAGGGGAGGGTGACAGTGGGGAGGGGCAGTCCGGGCCGGAAGAGGGAAAAGGGCCGAAAAAAACCGCCCCGGAGAGGTCCGCAGGGGCGTGACCGGACGCCGCGTCTGATGCCGCCCGGGAGTTCGGGTCGGGTGCCGGTGTGGGGGAAAAGAGTCTGGCCGCCCGCCCGGGGGCCGGCGGGACCGGTGATGGTCCCCCCGGGAACATGGGCGGAACAGGCGGGTCAGGAACAGCCGGAGTCCGGGGAATTCTGCCCCTGGAGTCTCAGAATCTCCCCCTGGAGCGTATCCAGAACGGTCTGGGGGTCCTCCCCCTCCCCGATGATCTTCTGCTCTGCCTGGATGATCCCCTGTTTCACGGTGACCCACTCGGCCTTGGAGGCGGGGTAGAACACGCAGTCCGCCAGCATGGCGCAGAAGGTCTGGAAGTACTCCGGGTCTCCGGGGGTGTCCGAGCCGCCCCTGGTGAACTGGGCGGCGTTGATGGCCAGGTATTCGGAGGCATCCACGGTGACGGGCAGGAAGCCCTCGTAGACCATGTACTCCGAGTAGCGGTCGGTTTCATAGAAGAAGTCAAAAAACCGGGAGATGGCCGCCGTGCGGGCCTCCGGATCCGGGGCGTCATCGTCCCGGAAGACCATCAGCCGGTCCCCGATGCCCAGATTCAGGGGCCTGCCCTCCAGGGAGGGCTGGGGGATGACCCCGTAGGGCACCAGGGAGCCGGTGAGCACCAGGTTGCATGGCCCGATCATCATGGCCAGCCTCCCCTGGCTGAAGGCCTCCTGCTGGGGATAGCGGGTGGCGTGGAGGGCATCCGGATAGCAGTAGCCCGCCTCATAGAGGTCCCGGACGTAGGCCATGGCGGCCACGTTCTCCGGGGAGTTCAGGGCCCAGTTGCCCTCGTCATCCGTAAAGCCGCCTCCGAAGTTCCAGGTGTAGTAGCCGAATGCGGCCTGGCCCTCATCTTTGGACAGGTCCAGAGACCAGGGGATGATCTCCGGCAGGGCGGTGCGGATCCGGGCGCAGGCCTCCCGCACCTCCTCCCAGGTGGTGGGGGGCTGTTCCACTCCGGCGGCGGCGAGAATATCCGTGTTGTAGAACAGGGCCCGGACCGAGGCCAGAATGGGCAGGGCCCAGACGGTGCCGTCCATCTCGCTGGAGTTCCAGAAGGCGGGGATCATCTTTCCCTTCAGTTCCGCTGAGGTGTATTCCCGGGCGCTCATCAGCAGGTCCTCCTTCACGTAGTCGGCGAAGGTGTCGATGTTCAGAATGTCCGGGGGATTTCTGGTGCGGATGCGGGTCTGCACCACGTCGTACAGGTCGTTCCAGGAGACGATCTCCAGGTTGAGGTCCACGTCCCGGTTCTCCGCCTCGAAGTCCGCCTCGAAGCCGGACCACCACTCCTCAGTGCGGTCGCTGTACTGGGAGATGATCACATCCAGGCGCAGGGGCTCTCCGGAGGAGGAACCGGCGGGGTCTGGGGAAGCACTGCTGCCTCCCCTCCCCCGGTTTCCGCAGGCGGCCAGGGACCAGACCAGGGAGAGGGCCAGGACCAGGGCGAGCGTTTTTCTCATATCAGCTGGCAGGCGGCGGTGTCCCCGGTCTCTCCGGGGGAGGAGCCGCCCTTCCTCCTTTCATGCGTAAGCATCCGGCGGCATACCGGTGCCGTGTGCTTATTATACGGTGGAAAGGGCGGAAATACCAGAAGCACGGGGCGGGTTTTGGGAAAAATTCTGCCCGACTGCCGCCGCTCTGCGAGATGGCGGGCCCCGGAAGGGGTGGGATCCGGATCAGCCGGAGTAGCCCCGGGGGTTCCGGGACTGCCAGTTCCAGCTGGAGGCGCACATCTCCTCCAGGCCAAGGC
>CAYXVN010000013.1:0-29305 GCA_964468565.1 uncultured Oscillospiraceae bacterium
CTTCTGGGTGTCGTAGATGGAGAGCAGGGAGGAATACCCCTGGGGAAAGGTGAGTTCAGGCATATCGGATGGCTCCTTTGCTGTGAATTTGGCCCATTATAGTCTCCCGGTACCGGAGATGCAAGAGGAAGGCCGTTTTCCTGGCAACCGGGAACAAAACGGTTGCATCCATTCCGGCTTTTCTGTATAATTCCACCGGAACAACCGGACATGAAAGAAAGGAGAGAGGGATGTGGTTTTCATATCCTGGAACGTAAACGGCCTTCGTGCCTGCCTGGGCAAGGGCTTTCTGGACTTCTACCGCCAGGCCGCCCCGGACTTCCTCTGCCTGCAGGAGACCAAGATGGTGCGGGGGCAGGCCACCCTGGACCTGGAGGGGGCCCTGGAGTACTGGAACTCCGCGGAAAGGAAGGGCTACTCCGGCACCGCCGTCTTCACCCGGCGGGAGCCCCTGGAGGTGACCTGCGGCATGGGGGTGGAGCAGCACGACCACGAGGGGCGGCTCATCACCCTGGAGTACGGGGAGTTTTATCTGGTGTGCTGCTATACCCCCAACGCCCAGGAGGAGCTGAAGCGGCTGGACTACCGCATGACCTGGGAGGACGACCTGAGGGCCTACCTGCAGAACCTGGACCGGAGAAAGCCGGTGATCTTCTGCGGGGATCTGAATGTGGCCCACCAGGAGATCGACCTGAAAAACCCGAAAACCAACCGGATGAACGCCGGCTTTACCGACCAGGAGCGGGAGAAGATGACCCTGCTGCTCTCCTCCGGCTTTACGGACTCCTTCCGCTACCTCCATCCGGAGACCACCGGGGCCTACTCCTGGTGGTCCTACCGCTTCCGGGCCAGGGAGAAGAACGCCGGATGGCGCATCGACTACTTTCTGGTCTCCGACCGGCTGCGCCCCAAAATCCGCCGGGCGGAGATTCTCAGCGAGGTGTACGGCAGCGACCACTGTCCCGTGCTGCTGGACATGGACCTGGCCTGAGAAAAGTTTTCTTGTCAGGCCGGGGGCTCTGTGGTACAATACCCTTCAACATACCAGGCAGCTGGGATTATACACACAGAGAGGACGATGCCGCTTGAAAATCCGTGAACTGTTCGGGCAGGGGAGGACCGTTTTTTCCTGTGAGATCTTTCCCCCCAAGAAGACCAGTCCGGTGGACTCCATCTACACCACCCTGGACGGGCTGCAGGACATCCGCTTTGACTTCATCTCCGTGACCTACGGGGCGGGAGGGTCCGCCGCGGTGAATCAGACCACCCAGGAGATCGCCTCCATCATCCAGAATCAGTACCACATTCCCGCCATGGCCCACCTGACCTGCGTGGCGGCGGGGCGGGCGGAGACGGACGCCATTCTGGAGCAGCTGAAGGCAGACGGTGTGGAGAACATCCTGGCCCTGCGGGGGGATGTGAATCCGGATTATCCCCCCAAAACCGATTTTGCCCATGCCAGTGATCTCATCACCTACATCCGGGAGCGGGGGGATTTCGGCATCTCCGCCGCCTGCTACCCGGAGGGACACCTGGAGAGCCCGGACCTGGTCAGCGACATCCGCTATCTGAAGGCCAAGGTGGACGCCGGGGCCCAGCACCTGGTGAGCCAGCTGTTCTTTGACAACGAGGACTTCTTCCGCTTTCTGGAGCGCTGCCGCATTGCCGGCATCAACGTGCCCATTGAGGCGGGCATCATGCCGGTGATGGGGAAGAGCTCCATTCAGCGGATGATCTCCATGTGCGGGGCCAGCATCCCCCGCCGCCTGGCCCGGCTGCTGGCCCGCTACGGAGACCACCCCCAGGCCCTGCGGGAGGCGGCGGTGGCCTACGCCATCGAGCAGATCAGCGACCTGATTGCCGGCGGGGTGGACGGCATCCACCTCTACACCATGAACAACCCCTCGGTGGCCCACGCCATCGCCGACGCCATCCCCGCCATCCGCCGCTTCTGAGGGGAAGTGCCCGGAACTTGGGCGGGGTGAACCCTGCTGCAGGGGGAGAGAGGGTCCTCTCTCCTGAAGGCAGGTTTCCTCTGCCGGGGGTCTCCCGCCCTCCGGGGGAATTCAGGCTGTCCCCAGGGTCCTTCCGGACCTGCCCCCTGTCCAGGAAGGCGGGAAGAATACCCGGGTTTTGAGGGGGGCCATCCCGCAGGCGTTCCCAGGGGTACCGGCCCGGCGGTCAGGAGACCCTGCCGGGCCTGGGGGGGAAGGTGCCTCTCCCACCGGGGTCCGGGTGCAGGAGAGGTGAGACCGAGGAGACCGGCGGGCTCCTTTCGGGTACCCCTCCGGCCGGGATGAGAACCGGCACCGGACTGCCGGAGTCTCCTGCCCGGTAACAGGTGGTCCCGGTGTGTCTGGGGCCCTGCAGCCGCCGCCTGGATCTGGGGTGGGCCAGGCCGGAGCCGGGGACGTGTCAGCTGAGGGGGAGGGGACAGGGCGACCCGGCCGTCATATTGTCTGTGCAAATGCCATGCAGAGGGATCTGCGTGGCGTTTTGCATTTTTCGGAGGGTATATCCCGGCAGGGGATCCGGAAGGAGGTACCGGGACCCGGTGGACCGGGCTGGAGGTGCCGGCCGCCGCCTGGAAGAAAACAGAGCGTGGGGCTGTCCCCCTCTCCTGCGGTCCCGGCCTGCCCGAAAAGGGAAAAAGGACCGGAGCGCGGTGGGGCAGCTCCGGTCCGAAGAGATCAGTGGGATGGGTGCAAAGGGAAGGGATGCCGGGGAGAGGGGGAACAGATCCCCCTCAGTCCCGGTCCTCCTCCTGGCCGAAGGGATTGTCACCCAGGTCCGGGGGAAGGTCCGGCTGGAAGGGGTCCGGCGGAGTCACGTTCTCCGGTGCCTCCGTTTCCTCCGGGCCTGTCATGGGGCCGGCGGCGTCCTGGGGCCGGTCCTCCGGGGCGGGATGGGGGTGCTTTTTTGCCTTACGTTTTCTGAAGCCTCTCAGGAACAGAACCAGCAGCAGGAGAAGCACCAGCAGTCCCAGGGCCGGGAGAATCCAGACCAGGGGAGAGGGGGAGGAGGGCTCCACCCCGAAGGTGAGCCGGGCGCCGGAGCCGGGGAAGAGCAGATAGGAGCCGTCCTTCACGGTCTTCACCCGCTGCCAGCCGCTGTCGGTCTGGAGCCAGATGACGGCGTTTTTCTGCCCCGGTTCCAGGCGCCAGTGCAGGGTGTAGGAGCCGGTCTCCCCGGTGTCGGAGTCATCCAGGTTCAGGGCGCAGAGGGTTCCCCGATGGGTGGCGCCGGCGGTGTCGGTCCAGCTCTGATCCTCCTTCTGCACGGTGGACAGCCGGGAACCCTCCCGGAAGGTGCCCTCCGCCACCACCTGGGGCGGGTTGCTGCCGTCGGAGATGGAGCCCTGGAGAAAGCTGTACTGCGCTTCCAGGGTCCGGGAGAAGGTGAGGCGGGAGAGATCAATGTCCGGCCAGGTCCCGGTGCAGCCCTCCTTCTCAGGGACGGGGGGCAGACTGTCCAGGGAGTCGCCGTACTGGAAGGGGATCTCCTCCACCACCTTTCCGTCGGCCACCAGGGTGAGCTGGAACCGGGTGTAGGCCTCCGGGGCGGTGCCCAGGGTGATGAGGGTGTCAAACTCCACCGGGTCACACTCCCCGGCGTAGCTGATGCCGTCCACCCCGCCCAGGGAGTCGTGGACGTAGGCGTTGCCCTTGCAGGAGCCCCCCTCGGTGAGGGAGCCGGCGATGGTGCCCAGGCAGGACTCCCCCTGGTCGATTTCCACCAGGGTGCGGCAGTCGGTGATGGTGCCGCCGCTGCCGGCCACGCCTCCGATCCAGTTGCCTCCGGAGAGGCTGCAGCGCACCCAGCTGTCCCGGATGATCGCCGAGGAGGACCCGGCGATGCCCCCGATGAAGTCTCCGCTGGGGCTGGAGATGCTGCCGTAGCTCTCACATCCCCCGATGCTCCCCAGGTCCATGCGGCCGGTGATGCCCCCGCCGTAGTCGGTCTTCACGGTGATCTCCCCGTCGTTGACGCAGCTGCGGACCACGGCCCGGGCCTGCCAGCGGAAGTTCATGGATTCCTGAAGGTCGGGGAGCAGGTCGCCCTCCGGGTCCAGGGTGGAATCCAGTGCCATGGAGCCGGTGATGCCGGCCACGTTCACGTCCCCCTCCACCTGGCCGGTGTTGCGGCAGGAGGTGATGTGGCCGTTGCGGTCTCCGCTCTCCTGGTCGGAGACGTCCTCAAAGAGGTCCTCCTCCTCCCCGTCGCCCTGGATCCCCAGGCGCAGGGCATCCAGGACGGTCTCCATCTGCTGGTTGATGCCGGTGAAGTCGGTGAGAAGGCCGTCTGAGGTGGAGGAGATGGCGGCGTTGACCGATTCCATGCTGGCCATCAGACCGGTGAAGGCCCGGTCCAGAGAGTCCTGCTGGCCGGCCAGCACATCCGAAATCCGGTCCACCACGATGGACGGCTCATCCGCCAGATCCTGGATGAGTTCCCGGATGCGGCTGATGGCCTGGCGGAAGGACTCCAGGGGGGCGTCCATGGCATGGGCCGCCTCCGCCAGGGCTCCCAGCACCGAAGCGGCGGAGTCGCCGGTGAGATCCAGCAGCTGCATGGCCACATCGATGTCGTCCAGGGCCTGGGAGAGGGAGGAGAGAATGCCGTCCAGGTGATCCACGGCCTCCCCCAGCTCATTCAGGCCCGCCTCAATCTGGGCGGGATCCATGGAGGCGGCCAGGTCCTCCAGCACCGACCCGATGGACCCGATGGACTCCCCCATGGAGTCCAGCAGGGGGAAGAGATCGCTGAGCTGCTGGTCAATGCCCGGAAGCACCCCCTGCCACTGGGAGGAGCCCAGAAGGCCCGCCAGGGAGGACAGGCAGTCCCGCAGGGCCGCCTTCGCCTGGTCCAGGGTGGTGCGCAGATTCTGTACCGCCGCCAGAAGGAGGTCCAGGTAGTCTTTCACGTTTTCCGGGGTGAGCTGGCCCACCAGATCCGCCAGGGACGTATTGGCCTGGTGCAGCTGCTGGATGGTCTGCCCCAGATTCTCCAGTCCCGAGAGCAGCTCGCCGGTGGCCGCCCCGGGGTGCAGCTGACCCAGGGCCAGGGCGGCGTCGGTAAAGTTCTGGTTGGCCTGGTACAGGCTGAGGGAGGCGTTGGCCAGATGGGACATGGCACGGGCCAGGTCCTGCAGGGCCTCCTGGGATTCCGGGGAGGCTGCCAGGGCCTGAAGGGCCTGACGGATCTCCTCCTGGGCCGCCCCGATGTCCTCCAGGGCGGATTGCAGCTGGTCCAGGGCGGCAATGAGCTGCTGGCCCTGGGGCGACTGGATCACATTCCCCGGCAGGGCCAGAAGGGCGTTTTTCATGTCCTCCACCGCCTGGGTCATGTCAGAGAAGGAGGAGCCCAGACCCAGAATGCTGTCTGCGCTCTGTTCCAGGGCATTCTGCAGGGCCTCCGTGCTGCCCAGACCCTCCCGCAGGGCGTGGAGTCCGGAGAGGAGCTGGGTGATGGCGGTGTGTCCCTCCTCCAGGGCCGCCTGCATGGCGTACACCGCGTCCAGAAGGGCGTCCCCCGCCTGTCCTGCCAGCTCTCCGGTGGTGCTGGCCTCCTCCAGGGCGTCTCCCAGCAGGGCGAGGGCAGTTTTCAGCCCCTCCCCGGTGGACTCGATGTCCTCCATAATGGGAACCACCTGCTCCAGAGTCCAGGAGATGCGGGCGGAGAGGTCCTCCAGCTGGGTGATGCCGCTGTCTGCCCACTGGGAGAGGGCATCTGAGAGGGAGGAGAGGGCGTCCCGGGACTGGAGAATGCTGCTGTTCAGGCCGCTGAGCTGCTCATTGAGGGCGTGGGAATTGCCGGAGGCATCCCCCATGGTCTGGTCAATCATGGCCTTCAGAGTGTCCAGCTCCGTCCAGAGCTGTTCCAGCTGGGAGTCGTCCACCAGCATGGTCACCTGGGGCTCCAGCTGGCCGGCGATGCCCCCGATGTCCTTCCGGCCCAGAACGGTGCCGGAACTGGTGCAGCCCTCCAGGCTGCCGGACTGGCGGCCCACCACGCCTCCGATGTTGTAGCCGGTGTGGGGATAGCCCACATTGCCGCTGTTGTCGCAGGTCTCCAGGATGCCGGTGGAATAGCCGGCGATCCCCCCGATGTCCGTGGAGGCGGGGACCAGCTGGGTGGACCCGATCTGGTCCAGGCTCAGGTCCGCCAGGCTGACTTCGGCCTTGACCTCGGTGATGTTGATGCTGCCCATGTTGAGGCACTGGAGCAGGCTGCCCTGGTTGGTGCCGGCGATGCCCCCCGCCTCGTGTTCACCGGTGAGGGTGCCGTAGAAGGTGCAGTTGACGATGGTGCCGGTGGGGCCGTTGACTCCGGCAATGCCTCCAACGGAGGTGCCCCCGTGGATGGTGCCGGCGAAGGTGCTCTGGCGGATGGTGCCCCGGTTGACCCCGGCGATGCCCCCGATGGAGTCCTTCTCTCCGGTGGGGCTGTAGGAGCCCCGCACATTCAGGTTCTGGACGGTGCCCTCCGCCTCCACCAGGCGGAACAGGCCCCGCATGCTGCCGCTCTGGCGCAGTTTGACCCCGGTGATGGTGTGGTCCTGCCCGTCAAAGATGCCGCAGAAGACGGGGATGGGGGTGAAGTCGTGGCCGGTCAGGTTGAGATCCGCATCCAGCACCACGGTTCTGCCCCGGGACCAGGTGTTGAGCACACAGTGCTGGGCCAGCTGGTCCAGGTCCGCGATGGAGCGGATGTGCACTGTGTTGTCCTCCGCCTGCGCTGCTGCGGCAGCGGTGACGGGCAGCAGGGTCTGCAGCAGGAAGAGGGCTGCCAGGAGCAGGGCGGGAAGTCTAGGGTGTCTCATGTTCGCTGCCCTCCTGTTCTGGTGATTCCCGGGAATCCGGTATCTCCTGGGATGGTTCCTCCAGGGCGTCCACTGCCCCGGTATCCATGATGGCGGTGACCTCGCCCCGGATGACCCCGTGGACGGTGGCGTCCACCATGCCGTTCACATGGCCCCGGAGGTGGCCGTTGACCACGATGGGACCCTGGTAGGTGCGGGCCACTTCACGGTGTCTGAAGTTGATGTGGGTCTTCTCCACGATCATGTCTCCCACCAGGAGAATCTGGGGCAGAACGAACATGACCAGGAAGATGGAGATCAGGGTGCCCCGGCACAGGCACTCCCCGATGCCCACCACCGCAGGTTCCGTGCACAGCTTCCCGATGAGGAAGGCGGCGGCGGTGAGGATGCTGCCGGAGGTGAGAATGGTGGGGAAGGCCAGATCCAGGGCACGGATGATGGCCTCCCGGTGGGGCATGGTGGCCTTCATCTCCGTGTAGCGGGTGGAGATGACGATGGCATAGTCGATGTTGGCGCCCATCTGGATGGAGGTGACCACCAGGTAGCTCATGAAGAAGATGGGGGTGTGGGTCAGGGTGGGGACGGAGAAGTTGAGGAAGATGCTGCCCTCAATGACCGAAATGAGCAGAATAGGCAGTCCGGTGGACTGGAAGGTGAACAGCAGCACCACCACCACGAAGACCAGGGAGAGGATGGAGACCAGCAGGTTGTCGTGGGAGAAGGAGGTGGCCAGGTCGGAATCGCTGGTGGAGTTGCCCACCAGAAAGACCTCATCGCTGTCGTAGTAGCGCTCCGCATCCTCGTGGAGGGTGTCCAGGAAGGCGAAGGTCTCCTCCCCCTCCTCCGGCAGGTTCAGATTCAGAACGATGCGGGAGCAGGTCTCCCCCAGCATCTGCACCCGGGCGTCCTCCAGCTGGGAGTGCAGGTCCTCGATGGAGGCGGTCATCTCCTCGTCCAGGGAGACGAAGCCCTCCTGAATCTGGTCGTAGAGGAAGAGGAACATGTCCATCAGGGGCACGGAGTAGGAGTCAATGCCGCTGACCACCCTGCCGTAGTCCTCCTCCCGGGTGGCATAGGCGGTGTAGAGCAGGGCGATCACCTCATAGTCCATGTCGGTCATCTCGGCAAACTGCCGGGGGGTGAGGGGGTCCGTGAGGGTGTAGCCGTCCAGGGCCTCGATGTTGGCCAGGCCCATGGCGTAGTCCACCTCTTCGTGGCGCTCCAGGTCCTTCAGAAGGGCCTTCTCCTTGTCGTAGTCCCCCTTGGGAACCAGCAGGGCCATCACGTTCTGGGAGCCGAAGGTGTCGTTCACCCGCTCCTCGGCGATCTGGGTCTCGTTCTTCCGGGAGGTGGACAGCAGGGTGTAGCCGTAGCCGTAGGGGGTCTTCTGGGACAGGAGGAAGCCCCCCACCAGGCATATGGCAAAGAGGGGGACGCCCACATAGCGCAGCTTCACCACCAGGCGGCCCCAGCGGTCGATGTGGGGAATGAAGCTGCGGTGCTGGGTGGAGCGGATGGCCCGGGAGAAGAGCATCAGCAGCCCGGGCATCAGGGTGAAGACGGAGAGCAGGCTGAAGCAGATGGCCTTGATGAGCACCAGGCCCATGTCGAACCCGATGCGGAAGCGCATGAACATCATGGCCCCCAGGCCGGAGATGGTGGTCAGGCTGCTGGCGGAGATGGCGGGAATGGAGGCGCTGAGGGCGGTGATGCAGGCCTGCCGGTCATCCCCGCACTTGTCCCACTCCTCCGTGAAGCGGTGCAGCAGAATAATGGCGTAGTCAATGGCCAGGGCCAGCTGCAGCACCACGGTGACGGAGTCGGAGACAAAGGAGATCTCCCCGAAGATGAAGTTGGTGCCCTTGTTCAGAATGGCCGCCGCCCCGAAGGTGATCACCAGCACCGGGATCTCCGCATAGGAGCGGGAGGTGAGCAGCAGCACCAGCACAATGATGATGGCGGCCACCACCAGGATCATGCCCATCTCGGAGTTGAGCAGATCCGCCCGGGAGTAGCCCACCTGGCTGGAGATGTAGGCGTCGTAGGGTTCCAGCAGCTTTTTCAGGTCCTTCATGGCCTGAATGCTGATCTCATCCTGTTCCTCACCGGCAAAGGTGACGGAGATGAGCACCGAGGCCCCCTGCAGGTAATCCTCCCGGTCCTGGGGGGTCTCCCCCTCCCCGGAGGTGGCACCGGGTTTGCCGGAGCCCAGGACGGCGGAGGTGATGCCGTCAATGCGCTCCATGCGCTGGGCCAGAGCCTGGGCCCCGGCCTCGTCCATGTGGGACACCATCACCCGGGCGCTGCCGTAGGTGATGAGTTCCCCGTTCATGATGTCCAGGCCCTGCCGGGTCTCCGTGTCCTCCGGCAGGTAGGCGGTGAGGTCGTTGCACACATCCACCCAGCCCTGGGAGAAGAGCGAAAAGATGAACGCGGCGATGTAGACCAGAAAGATGATGTTGCGCTTGTCCACGATCTGCGTGGCCAGTTTGTCGAAGAAGGAACTGCCTGAACTGGAGCCGTCCATCCCCATACCTCCTTTGCAGAACCAGCATCACACCCCGTCCCAGGGGGCAGCAGCCCGGCTGGCAGGGTTGTGGGGTTCATGATACCCGGCTCTCCCGGAAAGGAAAACGGACAGATCAGCCAAAATGTGGGGAGACGGGACAGATGGGTCCATCTGTGGGGAAGATTCCGGTGTGTGCAGTTGCACAACCGGGGCCGCTGTGGTACAATGGCGCTTCGGACAAAGGCGGGAAAGGGAACGGACGTGACATGAAGCACGAGGAAATTTCTCTGCGCACCAGAAAGACCCTGGCGGAGGCCCTGAAGCGGGCCATGGCCCGGAAGCCGTTTGCCAAGATCACGGTCAGCGAGCTGATCCGGGATGCCAACGTGAACCGCAAGACCTTCTACTATCACTTCACGGATATCTACGACCTTCTCCGGTGGGTGCTGGAGGAGGAGATTGCGGATGTGCTGGAGCACCTGAAGAAGGCGGACTACGAGGATGCCCTCCACATCATGCTGGACTACGTGGAGGAGAACGACCACATGCTCAACTGCGCCCTGGACGCCCTGGGCCGGGAGGGTCTGCGGCACTTCTTCTGCGGGGAGTTTCAGGAGGTGCTGGACAGCCTGGTGTCCGCTGCGGAACAGCGTGTCGGGGTGACCGTGGATCCGGAGTACCGCTCCTTCCTGATGCGCTTCTACGAGGAGGCCCTGGTGGGGCTCCTGGTGGAGTGGATCCGGGACAGGGAGCGCAGCGACCGGGAGGCCTTTGAGACCAGCCTGATCCGCACCATGCACCTGTCCCTGAACGGCATTCTGGAGCACTGCTCCCGGCAGGACCTGCCGCTCCGGGAGGATGGGGAGGCCCCGGAGGAGCGGAAAGGGTGAAGCCCCGTCTCGCACCACAGGGGCTGGAGCTGCAGGCCCGGCCAGGTCCGGGAGGCGGTCCGGGGGAGAAGGGGCAGAGGTCAGATCGGTCCCCTCCGATGGCGGTGAGAGCCTGTAAACCTGCGAAATCACGGATAATTCCCCACAAAGGGAGGAGATCCCTTCCTGCCGGTGCATCCGCGGCCTGGCATTGCCTGCGGGGACGCTGGGAGAAAGCGGACCTGATGGACTCAGCCTGGGATGACACTGAGAGAGAGGGAGGGACCCTTCCGGGGGTGAGCGTCCCGGCATTGGCGAAGGCCGGGGAAGAGGGATCCTGTCCAGGGATAGAGGCGGAGCGGGAGGGGGAGACCCCCTCCCAGGGACCGATGCCGGATGCCCTCCTCCCTGAGATCTTCTCAGCTGCTCCCAGACCGGATTCGGACACCCGGTGTACCCCGGGGAGAGGTCCGCAGGGGTCCCGGGAGCGGACGCGGTGCAGGTTCAGGGATCTGCTGCCGCATTCCGGGATGGACAGGTTCATGGGGGTTTCCTGCCCCAGGAAGGTTCTCCGAAGCGGCACTTCATTTTTAATGTGACGAAGTCTTCTGCGGACCTCCGATCCCTCTGGTGGGACAGGTCCGGCAGAAAATCACAGGGAGGAAGAGGTCCGGGGGGGCGAATGGTGCCTGGGCTGCCTGGGCCGGGAGGCAGGGGGAGGAGATGGAAGTCCCCGCATCCGCACCCTCCTCCCTCTCCGGACGCAGAGGAGTCTCCGGCGTGATTCCGTTTGGACCAGTGCCTGTCTGCATTCTGGCCGGTGTCCGGTTCGGCACTGGCCGGGGGCATTCCACGGATGCAGAGGCCCCTCACCGGCCGCTGCCCGGAACTGCCGGAGTGCCGGCGCGCTCCGGCTGAGATGTGCGGGAAGAGACCTGAACGGGGCCTCCGCAGACGGCGTCATGGAGCACCTGGCTCCCACCTGGGACATTTCACCCCGGGCAGCACCGGCAGACCCGGTTCAGGTTTCCCCGGGCTGCACGGAGGTGAACGCTGCCCCTTCAGAACCTGAAAGGCGCAGGCACCGCCAGGACAGAGGGGGCAGGCCGGAGGAGGTGTGCCAGGGAGAGAGGAGCGGTTTCTGCCCCCTCCAGGGCCGGAACCTGGCTTTTTACCGCACAAAAGGTCCCGGAGCTGATTCCCCATCCTGCAGCGCCTGTTTCATCCTGTGCACGAAATGCACAGGGGACATGCAGCCCGCCGCTCCCCTCTGGGGAGGGAGAGGGAAGGAAGGGGGGCCTGGCCTGGAACGGGGGTCGCCCAGGGCGCTGCACCCCCTCAGATAACCCCCGGCTGACCCTGATATTCAGGGAATCAGAGGGGGAAAATCACCGGCAGGCCCATAACCCTGTGAAAAATGCCAAAACTGCAGGGATAATTTCACCCTGCTTCGTCAATCTGACCGCTGCTTGGGAACATAGTGAAGAATTAACAGAATCGTAATCAATTTGCCCTTGCAATTTTGCGGAAAGTGTGCTATCTTGGGATTTGGTAACCTGGAACCATTGGGGTCTGCGGCTGTGGCGTTTTGCCCAACAGTCCCCCTGTCCTGGAGGACGAAGTTGTGTTTTTTCCTCTTGCAAAAGGCTCAGGTCTGTGGTATCCTGTTAAAAAATCTCACAAGAGCGACTGTGGAGGGCACGGGTCCTTTCAGTCCCGTACCAGCGTCTCTCCCAGTCACGAGACAGCCCGCCTCGTCGGATCTCCGGATCCATGAGCCCAACCCACTCTGAAGAGCGTCTGTCCGTACAGGGCAATCGTTTGCCGGGTGGGTCATTTTTGAGCAATCTTGGCGGGTATGCGCCTCACCGGCCGCTTGAAGCTGCTCACAGAACCTGACTCACAACACAACAACAGAAACAGAAGAGGAGAACGTCTATGGAAAATCCGGAGATTCAGCAGCTGACACCCCAGGTCCAGGTACAGCAGCCGGAGGAGCAGGAGATTGATCTGCTGGAGGTATTCTACGTCCTGTGGCACAAGGCATGGGTCCTTGTTCTGGCCCTGATCGTGGGAATGGTCATCACCGGCGCGGCCACCATTTTCCTGATCACCCCCCAGTACGAGTCCACGTCCATCATCTATATCCTCTCCAAGACCACCAGCATCACCTCCCTGGCGGACCTGCAGATCGGCAGCAACCTGGCCACCGACTTCCAGATCATCGCCACCACCCGTGAAGTGGTGCAGGTTGTCCTGGACGATCTGGGCATTGACACCCCCTACGAGGAGTTTGTCAAGACCATTGAGGTGACCAACCCCACCAACTCCCACATGATCCAGGTGACGGTCACCAATCCGGACCCCGGGCTGGCTGCTCACGTGGCCAACGCTCTGGCGGAGCAGATGAAGCTGCAGATCGCCGACGTTATGAGTACCGACCAGCCCTCCACGGTGCAGAGGGCCGTGGTGCCGGAGAAACCCTCCAGTCCCAACCTGATGGTCAACTGCCTGGTGGGAGGCCTGGTCTTCTTCGCCATCGCCGCCGGCATCATCCTGATGAGACACTTCATGGACGATACCATCAAGAATGAGGACGATGTGGACCGCTACCTGAACCTGAACACCCTGGCGGCCATCCCCATTGAGCGCAACGGCAGCAGCGGCGGCAGGAAGGGCCACAGCAAGAAGAAACAGCAGCTGGCCAAGTCTGCGTAACCGGACCGGGACGGGAGGTCGGCGACCATGAGCAAGAAACGGAAAGTCGTCTTCTACAGCTGCATCGGGGTGATCGTACTCACTGTCTGCTTCGTGGTGATGACCCGCTTCATGCAGGCGGAGAACAACGACATCTACGACCAGCTTCAGGAGGATATGAGCGGGGCGGAGAGCTACCAGCCGCCGCCCCAGTCGGCTTCGGAACCGGACCCGGGGACGGCTTCGGAGCCCGCCCCTCAGCCCTATGTCTCCCCCATCAACTTTGAGGAGGCCAAGGCAGTCAACGAGGACATCTACGCCTGGATCCGGGTTCCGGGCACCGAGGTGGATCACCCCGTCGTGCAGGACCCCTCGGACGATGCCTACTACCTGAACCACACGATTGAGCACAAGGAGGGTCTCCCCGGCTCCATCTACACGGAGCCCTCGGTGAACTCCAAGGACTTTACCGACTTCAACACCATCATCTACGGCCACAACATGCGAAGCCGCACCATGTTCAGCAGTCTGCTGGACTACCGGGACGAGGCCTTTCTCAAGGAGAACCGGGAGATCATCATCTACACCCCGGAGACCGAGTTCCACTACAAGATCTTCGCCGCCGTCATGTACAGCGACGTCTACCTCCCCTGGAAGTTCTCCAATTTCACCAAGGTGCAGGACCGGCAGGCCTTCCTGGACTCCATCTACGAGGTCCGCAACATGAACAGCCACACCCTGGATGACGTTGAGGTGACCCCCAACAGCAGGATTCTCACTCTGAGCACCTGCGTCGGCAACGACGCCCTGGCAAACTACCGCTATCTGGTGTTCGCGGTTCTGGACGAGGACTACGAACCCTCTGCACAGGACCCGGCGCCCCAGACTCAACCCGATGTTAGTGCAGAAGGGATGCCCGCATGAAAAAGCAGATGACCCGAGTACTGATCCTTGCCCTGACTGTTTCTCTGCTTCTGTGCAGCGGCTGTAAGCCCAAGGAGCCTGCCGCCGGCTCCTCCCAGTCCGGTGGCGCTGCCTCCTCCTATCAGGGGGAGGAGATGGACTGGGAGAACACCGTCGTCTATGACGGCACCACCTACCACCGCAGAAACGACCTGAAGACCGTACTCTTCCTGGGCGTGGACAACACGGCCAGAACGGAGGCGGCGGAGGGCATCGTGGGGAACAACGGCCGTTCTGACACCATGATCCTCTTCATTCTGGACAATACCAACCGGACCAACCAGGTTTTCTCCATCTCCCGCAACTGCATGACCGATGTGGACATCTACAGCGGAGACGGGGAACTGTTCGACTCCGTACCCATGCAGATCAATATGCAGTATGCCTACGGCAACAGTGCCAGGCGCTCAAACTTCCTGACCGCCCGGACTCTGTCGGAGATGCTATACAACACCGATATTGACTACACACTGTCGCTTACCATGGACGGTATCAACACCATCGTAAACTGGATGGGCGGCATCACCCTGACCATGGCGGAGGACTACTCCTATGTGGATCCCAGCTATGTGAAGGGGGCTACGGTCACCCTGGACGGTGCCGCTGCCGAGCGGTTCATCCGCTACCGGGACGTGGAGGAGGCGGGCAGCAATGAAGTCCGGCTGGACCGCCAGAGCTGGTTCATCCACGAGATGTTCCGGCAGATGAAGGCATCCGGCGTGGGTTCCGGCTGGCTGGAGAAACTGCTGGAAATCGCGGATCCCTACATTGAGATGGATCTGGACGGGGAGACCATAAAGAAGCTGACCGACTACACCATGCTGGATGAGACCCTCAAGGTTCCCGGCAGCAACCAGGTCGGAGCCGAGCACGATGAGTTCTACGTGGATGAAGAGGCGCTGCAGGAACTGATCCTTCAGACCTTCTACGAACCGGTCAGCTGAACCTCCCCTGTCCCAACTGCCGGGAGGAATTTGACCCGTATTCACCGGGGCCTGTGTCCCGTTGAATAAATATTGGAGAAAGGAGGAACTTAACATGAAGAAGCTGCTCAAAGTCGCCGTTGCCCTGTGCGTCGTTCTCAGCCTGAGCATTTCTGCTTTCGCTGCATCTCCGACGTACACGACAAACGTCGCCGGCGGTGTCAGTGAGTCCGGTACGGCTGTCGAGGTGGAGTCCAAGGCAATCCCCAACAGCGCGCTGCCCTCCGGCTCTAAGCTGGCGGACATCGTGTCCTCGATCGTCGGATCCGTCTCCGCCGAGATCCAGAGCAAGCTGCAGGAAGCCGGTATCGATGTCAATGATCTGGGGTCCGACAGGGCTCCCATGATCGGCGCCTTCGATGTCTCGGCCAACGTCGGCCCCGACGAGAAGTGGAGCCTGCGTACCTATGTCGGCAACGTCGCCGGGTTCGTCGCGTATTATCACGACGGTCCCCACAAGGACTTCGGTGTCGTCGAAGTCGGTGCGGACGGCTACGCCCTGCTGCCCATGACCGGTGCATCTCCCGTCTATATCTACGCTCTTGGTGAAGAGACTGGTGGCAGTACTCCCGGTGGCTCTGGTACCAGCGCTCCCGCGGGCACTGGCTCCAGCACTGGTGCAGGTTCTGCCTCTTCCGGCAGCCCCACCGCTCCCAAGACCGGCGATATGACCATGCTGTACGCTGGTGTAGTGATTATGCTCGCTTCTGCCGCTGCTGTTGTGGTGTACAGGAAGAAGGCATAAGCACGGGTCTCTCAAAGTCAAAGGGACCCCTTGCTCCCCGGAGCCGGGGGCCCCTTTGATGAGACTTTTTGTGGATACAGGTGAACGACATGACTCAACTGGCAGATATCCATTGCCATATCCTTCCTTATGTCGACGACGGTGCGGAACACATGGAGGAGACGGAGCAGCTGCTCCGTTCTGAGGCAGAACAGGGAGTCCGGCTGGTCTGCGCAACTCCGCATCACCGCCACAGAATGTTCGAATCAACAGACGAAACGGTTTTCAAACAGGTGGAACGGGTCCACACGTTCCTGGAATCCAGCGGTCTGCCGCTTCAGCTGTGCGTGGGGCGGGAGTACTACTGTGACGACTTTTTCCTGAAACGGATGCAGCAGAGGCCCCTGGTCACCATGGGCGACGGCAACGCCGTCCTGATGGAGTTCTCCAGCCGCTATACCGTGGATGACATCAGCAGCTATATCCTGCGTGCGGAGCAGGAGGGCTATCAGCCCCTGGTCGCGCACGTGGAGCGCTACCCTGCCATGGGAGGCAACCCCGCCAATGCGGAAAAGCTGATTGAGGTCGGGGCGAAGCTTCAGGTCAACGCCGGGAGTGTACTGGGTCGGGAGGGCCTCTCCCAGAAGCGGTTTGCCTGGAAGCTGATAAAGCAGGGTCTGGTTTCCGTAATTGCCTCTGACGCGCATGACCCCGAGTACCGCCGCCCGGAACTGGGTGCGTGCGCAGCTAAGGTCGAACGCAAGATGGGAGAAGCCTACGCCAAAGAGGTGTTCTGGGTCAACCCACTGACGATACTGTCCCAAAAAGATTAGAATAGGAGAGGGAGTCCTTGGAGTACGTTGAGTTGGAGTTGCAGGAGCTTCCCTATGAAATCAACGAAGAGATCAAGCTGCTGCGTACCAATCTGCAGTTCTGCGGAGCAGATAAAAAGGTGATCTGTATCACCAGCGCCATTGCCAGCGAGGGCAAGAGCACGACTGTGCTCAATCTCTGCCGCTCCCTCACGGAGCAGAAAAAGCGGGTTCTTCTCATCGACGCCGACCTGCGTCGTTCGGTCCTGCGCAGAAAGATCGTGTCAGGGAACCTGAAAAACGGCCTGTCCCACTATCTGTCCGGACAGTGCAAAGTGGAGGACTGTACCTGCCAGACCAACGTGCCGGGGCTGACCGTCATCTTCTCCTCCGTCGTACCGCCAAACCCCTCCGAACTTCTCGGGAACCGCCGCATGGTGGAGCTGCTGAAGGCAGCCCGCAGCGGGTTCGACTATGTCATCATTGACACCGCTCCCCTGGGCATGGTGGTGGACGCCGCTGTGGTGGCCCAGTACTGTGACGGGGCCATCCTGGTCATCTCAGTCAATGAGATTCCCTACCGGATGGCACAGGACGTGTGCCACAAGCTGGAGAACACCAAGTGTCCCATTCTGGGCGTCGTGCTCAACAAGGTGGACCGCAAGCACGGCAGCCGCTACTATGGAAAGTACTACGGCCGCTATTACGGGAAGTACTACGGCAAAAAATACGATGGCTACTACTGAATCAGAAAACTCAGCGCCGTCCCGCCGAAAAGGGACGGCGCTTTCTTTCTGCCTGTGGCGTCTCCCCATCACACCGTCAGATTTCTCTGACCATCTCGGGAGCCGCCCCAGGGTGGAACTGCGAAGGGGAGGGGGAAGCGGGTTTCACTGTGGCATCCCTGACACTCCCCTGGGCATGGTGGTGGTCACGCACTGTGACGGAGCCATTCCGGTCATACCGGTCAGTGGGGTACCCTGCCGGAAGGCCCGGAAGGTCTGCCGCAGATCCGGGGAACACCAGGTGTCCCATCCTGGGTGTCCTGCTCCACCAGGTGGACCGCAGGCACGGCAGCCGCTACTATGGAAAGAATTACGGCCGCTGTTACGGGAAGTACTACGGCAAAAAATACGATGGCTACTACTGAATCAGAAAACTCAGCGCCGTCCCGCCGAAAAGGGACGGCGCTTTCTTTCTGCCTGTGGCGTCTCCCCATCACACCGTCAGATTTCTCTGACCATCTCGGGAGCCGCCCCAGGGTGGAACTGCGAAGGGGAGGGGGAAGCGGGTTTCACTGTGGCATCCCTGACACTCCCCTGGGCATGGTGGTGGTCACGCACTGTGACGGAGCCATTCCGGTCATACCGGTCAGTGGGGTACCCTGCCGGAAGGCCCGGAAGGTCTGCCGCAGATCCGGGGAACACCAGGTGTCCCATCCTGGGTGTCCTGCTCCACCAGGTGGACCGCAGTCACGGCAGCCGCTGCTGCGGGAGAAAACTCAGCGCCGCCCCTTTGAGGAGGGACGGCGCTTTCTTCGTGTCTGTATCATCAGAGTGAGACGGGTTCCCGGAACCGGCAGTGGTCCCGGAGAGATTCAGGGTCCAGTCCGCCTCCATCAGTTTCTCCAGGTGGGGGAGGAAATCGGTGAGGGTGGCCTCCCCCTGGTAGGTTACGGTCATCACCCGGCCGCCGGTGCGGAAGACCAGCATCTGAAGGGAGGCGTCGGAGGTGTAGGAGCAGGCCTGACGGGCCCAGGAGAGGCTGAGTCGCTTCTCCCGGTTGAACTGCTGGGTGTCCCCCCGGATCCGGCTGTAAAGGCTGTCCGCCCAGGAGCTGGAGCGGATGTCCCACAGTTCCAGGGTGAGGAACGGGCGGTAGGAGCTGTTTGCCGGGGAATTGGGCACCAGATCGGTCCACAGCACACCGGGAAGAGAGCCCTCCTGGCGGATCAGATAGTGGGCGGGACACCAGAAGGAGGACTCGGTGACGCAGAAGGTGCCCTCATCCGAGCGGATGGAGAAATCCTCGGTGATCTGAGGGGGGATCAGAACAAGTCCCTCCCGGTTTTCCACCTGGGACAGGGTGAGCAGGGGCAGACCCGTCCCGGCGGGATCCAGCGGGATGGCGGGAACCCGGCAGATCTGCCAGATCCCGTTGTCCACAATGGCCAGAATCAGCACCAGAAGGGCACAGCAGCGGGACAGGCGGATCAGGATCCGCTGACCGGGGGTGGAGCGGGGAAGGACCTCATCCTGGCGCAGGGACCTGCGGATCTGGCGGATGGGCTGCAGGGGGGAGAGGGAGATCACCAGGGCCAGGGGGATGAGAAGGACCTGTATCAGAGTGAGAGGTCCGCTGGTGCGCAGCAGGGTGGTCACGGAGAGGGGAGGGGAGAGCATGTGCAGCAGGAACAGGGCACTGATCAGGAGGAAGGCCACCTGGACCGCACAGTCCAGATGGGCGCTCCGGGACGCGATGGCCATGGCGTCCAGCATGGAGGCCGCATCCGTCTCCGGCTCGGGGGCGAAGGGATCCCAGGCGGCAAAGATGTGAAACATGTGTTCGCCGGTGCACACGTAATCCCAGCCCAGGTCATAGAACTGTCTGCGCCGCTCCCGGAAGCGGGTGCGGTCCCTTGCCCGGACCGGCTCCAGGTGGTAGCGCAGGTTGGGGTCCGGGCTGTCCTCCCGGAAGAGACAGGTATGTTTTCCCCAGCGGACCAGGAAGTATCCCCGGCTGGCCATGTCGTCCAGCCAGGACTGTACTCCGTCCAGATCGAAGAGAGCGGTGGGGGTGATACGGCGAGTGGTTTTCATGGATACCTCCAGACGCAAAGGGTGTCGGCGGGGCGGAAGATCAGGGGACCGTCAGAGGCTGCAGGGAGCTGGCGGGACTGCCGGCCATGGGGCCCAGGGCTTCCCGAGCACATGCAGCGGGTCTGCAGTCCATTATACCCTATCTTCCGGGAAAAGAAAATGCCTGCAGCGGGAATCCCCAGGATTTTTCCAGATTCTCTCTGCATCTTGGGGACCAGGGCATGAACTGAAAATCTGGGGGAGGAAATGGTATATCAGCAATGCCTCCCTGCTGCCGGAGACGCCCATGATTCTGCCGGAGAACCGCTGGCTGAAGCAAAACGGGCGGGCCCCTGGGGTTTTGGTGGGAGAGGACGGGATTCCCGGGATTTCCTGCAGATGGGTCATCCGGCTGCCCCGCAGCCCTTGAGGCCCAAGGGCTTTCGGGCCATAAGCGCAGAGAGCCCGGGTCTCCGGGCAGAGCCCCCAGGAGGGGGGCCCAGGATCAGGGCCTCATTTGTTCACAGATTGTTCAAATTTTCCCGGCCTGGAGCGGGTCCGCTCCACGATTTAGCCGAAAATTCGTAAAGGGGACGCTAAGAAGGGTGAAGCCTTATTCCCCTCGGAGGGCATTGTGCTATAATGCGGGTTGCTTCTGGGGGGAGGCCTCCCCGGGGCAAAGAAGGGGGCCGGAAAGGGCTCTTTTCCCCGGGAAGAGGCCTGCCCGGAGGATGGAGTGAGAGGGGGAGCGCATTGTGACCTTTATCCTTCTGTTTGCGTTCTGGATGACCCTGAACGGGAGGCTCACGCTGGAGATCGTGCTGGTGGGCCTGGTGCTCTCCGCCCTGCTCAGCGTGGGGGCCAGGCGTCTGCTGCCGGGAATTCCCCGGGTGAACCGCACCTTCCTGGGCCGCATTCCCGGTATCGTGCGCTATGGGTGCTATCTGGTGGGCCAGATCCTCCTGTCCAACCTGCAGGTGATCCGTCTCATCCTCCACCCCTCAAAGGAGCGCCCCAAACTGGTGTGGTTTCGTCCCGGGTACCGAACCGGTTCCGCCATGCTGGCTCTGGCCAACTCCATCACCCTGACCCCCGGCACGGTGACGGTGGGCATGGGGGACGACACCCTGTGCGTCTATGCCCTGCGGCCGGAGTTTGCAGATGGCTTAGACCGGTGCGGCTTTGTGAAGCGGCTGCATCAGATGGAGGGAGAAGACCATGGCTGAACAGACTCCTCTGCTGCACAGCATTCTGGTGACGGTGCTGTGCGTGATCGGGGTATGCGGGCTGATCTGCATGATCCGGGTGGTGCGCATCCGCCGCTATACGGACCGGCTCATTGCCATGAACCTGGTCTGTTCCCTGGTGGTCCTGATGATCTGTCTGCTCTCCTACGTGCTGGGGGAGAGCTATCTGGTGGACGTGGCCATCATGTACGGCCTTCTGAACCTGCTGGCTGTGGCGGTGCTGTGCCGCATCGTGGTGACCCACCACAAGGAGCGGAAGGAGAACCGGAAATGAGCATACGGGCCTGGTTTGCCACGGCACTCATAGTGCTGGGTGCCCTGGTGGTGGTGATCTCCGTCCTGGGTCTCTACCGCTTTCACGATGCCCTGGAGCGGATTCACGCCGCCGCCCTGACGGATACCCTGGGGCTTATCCTCATTGTGGGGGGCGTGGCGGTGCTGTGCGGGTTCGGTGCCCACACCCTGAAGCTTCTGCTTCTCATTGTCATCTGGTGGGTGGCCAGTCCGGTGTCCGCCCACCTGATCGCCCGGATGGAGCTGATCACCGGGCGGGACATTGAACCGGACGACATGGAAGGAGAGGGGGAAAAGGAACTGTGACTGCTCTGGAGCTGATTCTGCTGCTGTGTCTGTTTTTCTGCGCGCTCACCGCCATTCTCACGAAACATCTGGTGGCCGCCGTCATCACCTTCATGTCCTACTCCTCCGTGATGGCCATTCTGTGGCTTCTGCTGGAGTCCCCGGATCTGGCAATCACGGAGGCCGCCGTGGGCGCCGGGGTCACCACCCTGCTGTTCTTCCTGGCACTGCGGCGCATCAATGCCCTGAAAGGGGTGGATGAGGATGACGACTAAGCACCGCTGGTACGCCGCCCTTCAGTACCGGATTGAGGGGGGAGAACCCAGGCCTCCGGAGAAACCGGAGGAGGATGGGGGGCTTCAGGAGTTTCAGGCCTATCTGGACTATCTGGAAGGCCACCCCAAGGCCACCATGGAGGAGTTCCGGAAGAAGCGGGCCAGAAAAGCCCCTGTCCCCGTCTCCCCTGCGCCGGAGGCCTACGACGAGTCCCAGGTGGACCGGGCCATGGAGGCGGAGTGGAGCGAGGGCCACATCCGGCGGATGAAAATGTGGCAGCGGGCCTACGTGGTGCTCTCCGTGCTGGTTTCCGCCGTGGTGCTGGTGTTTTTCTTCCAGGTCAGCATCCAGCTGCCCCCCTTCGGGGATCCCACCAATCCGGACCTGAACGAGGTCTCCCAGCGGTACATTGAAAAGGGCCTGGAGGAGACGGGGGCCACCAACATCGTGGCCGGGGTCATTCTGGACTACCGGGCCTTTGACACCTTCGGGGAGTCCACCGTCCTCTTTGCCGCAACCATGAGCGTGATCCTGCTGCTGCGCCGGCCCCGGCCGGTGAAGGACTCCCCCATTCCCCGGGACCGGATTCTGCAGATGGTGGGCATCGTCATGATCCCCGCCGTCATGATGTACGGCATCTATGTGATTCTCAACGGACACCTGAGCCCCGGCGGGGGATTCTCCGGAGGCACGGTGATGGGCTGCGGCCTCATTCTGGCCTATATGGTCATGGGGCGCAGCCGCCTGGAGCACTACCTGACTCCCAACCGTCTCACCGGCATTACAGTGGGGTGCCTGCTGACCTACGGCATTCTGAAGGGCTACTCCTTCATCACCGGGGCCAACCACATCGGGTGGGAGGTCCCCAAGGGGAAGCCGGGTGCCATCTTCAGTTCGGGGTTCATTCTGCCCCTGAACATCTGTGTGGGCCTGATCGTGGCCTGCACCATGTACACCTTTTTCAGTCTTTTTTCCGAACGGGAGGACTAAGTCATGCTGGACCTGATCATACAGCAGCGGCTCTACATCGGCTCCATCGGGCTGTTCATTCTGGGACTGGGGACCCTCTTTCTCCACCCCAACCTGATCAAGAAGATCATCGGGCTCAACCTGATGGACACGGGAAGCTTCCTCTTCCTGGCCGCCATGGGCTACATGGAGGGGGGCCAGGCCCCCATCCTGGAGGAGGGAGCGGAGCAGGTCTTCATCAACCCGGTTCCCGGGGGTCTGGTGCTCACCGGCATCGTGGTGGCGGTGAGCTCCACGGCTCTGTTTCTGGCCCTCACCTGCCGGCTCTACCGCCGCTACCACAGCCTCAATCTGGATGAGATCCTGATGAGCATGTGGTCCGGGGAGGATAAGGTGGAGGAGGACCACACGTAGCACAGCGTCATTCCAACCGGGGAGGTGAAGATCCTGAACGCCCTTGCCTTTAATATTCCCATGCTGAGCATCTTCCTCTCCCTGCTCAGTGCGGTGATCTGTCCCCTGTTCCAGAAGAAGAACCAGGCCTTCAACCTGGTGCGGGTGGTGGAGGGGATCGTCCTGGTGATGTCCGCCTATCTGACGGTGCAGCTGATGACCCTGCGGGAGAGCTTCACCTACATGATGGGCCACTTCCCGGCTCCCTGGGGCAACGAGCTGCGGGCCGGTCCCCTGGAGGCCCTGCTGGCCACCTCCTTCAGCCTGGTGATGCTGCTGTCCATGACCGGCGGGGCGGAGGACATCCGGCGGGACATCATGCCCCACCGCCAGGCCCGCTACTGCCTGCTGATGCAGCTGCTGTACACCGCGGTTCTGGCCATGGTGTACACCAACGACCTCTTTACCGGCTATGTCTTCATTGAGATCGCGGCCATCACCGCCTGCATTGCCGTGGTGGCCAAGGAGAGCGGCCACTCCACGGTGGCGGCCATGCGCTACTTCATCTTCAGCTCCCTGGGCTCCGGTCTGGTGCTGATGGGCATCTCCATCCTCTACTGCATCACCGGACATCTCCTGATGGAGCCCCTTCAGGAGGCGGTGCTCCAGGTCTACCGTGCCGGCCGCTACCAGCTGCCCCTCACGGCGTCTGCGGTGCTGATGATCCTGGGGCTGTCCATCAAGAGCGCCCAGTTTCCCTTCCACGCCTGGCTGCCGGACGCCTACTCCAGCGGTACCACCGCCACCAGCGCCATCTCTTCCGGCCTGGTGCTGAAGGGGTATATGGTGCTGCTGCTGAAGCTGATCCTGCGGGTCTACGGGGTGGGACTCATCGCCCATCTGGGTCTGCACAACCTGATGTTCCTCATGGGCCTGATGGGCATGCTGGTCACCTCCGTCTCCGCCATCCGGCAGGAGAATGTGAACCGCATGGTTGCCTACTCCTCCGCCGCCCAGGTGTCCTACATCTTTCTGGCCTTCGGTATGGGGAATCTGGCCGGTCTGGCCGCCGGGGTCTTTCAGATCCTGGCCCACTCCTTCACCAAGCCCATGATCTTTGTGGGAACCGGTGCCCTGATCCGGGCGGGGCAGGGGAGGAGCTTCTGGAGCGACATCCGGGGGGCCGGACGGCGGGTTCCCCTGGCGGGGCTGGCCTTTACGGTAGGGGGCCTCTCCCTCTGCGGCCTGCCCCTGCTGGCCGGTTTTGCCGCCAAGTACCAGCTGGGTGCCGCCGCCATCAGCTGCGGCTGGCAGACCTACCCGGCCCTGTTCGGCCTGGCGGTGAGCTCGGTGCTGAATGCGGTGTACTTCATTCCCGGTATCCTGGTGATCTGGAACCGGCCCCCGGAGGGGGTGGAGCTTCCCCCCATGAAGCCGGAGAGCACCCGCCAGCACAACATTGCCATCCTCTTTTTCCTGATCGCCAATGTGCTCCTGGGCTCCTTTGTGGGGCCGGTCATGATGGTGATCAACCGGGGACTGATGCTGTTTTCCTGACGGCGTCCCGGATTTCCTCCTGAGGAGGTGAGACGATGCAGAACATCTGGCTGCTTGCGCCGGTGGCCCTGCCGGTGCTGGGGGGCCTGACGGTCTTCTGGCTGCCGGACCGGACCGTCCGCCGGGCGGTGGTCTTTTCCCTGCTGGTGATCCAGCTGCTGCTCCTGATCCCCGCCTTCCGCACCGGGGAGGAGATGCTGCAGCTGATGGAGCTGGTGCCCGGAGTCCGGCTGGTGCTGAGGCTGGATGGGACGGGAAAGCTCTTCTCCGGCCTGGTCTGTGTCGTCTGGCTGGCCGCCACCGTCTTTGCCACGGAATATATGAACCACGAACAGCACCGGGCCCGGTTCTTCGGATTCTGGCTGCTCACCCTGGGGGCCATGACCGGGGTGTGCTTTGCCGGCAATCTGGTGACCCTCTACCTGTTCTATGAGCTGATGACCCTGTGTTCCTTCCCCCTGGTGCTCCACAACGGCACCCCGGAGGCCTTTGCCGCCGCCTGGAAGTACCTGGCCTTCTCCGTCACCGGCGCAGCCCTGGGTCTGCTGGGCATGGTGCTGCTCCAGGGCTGCTGCACCACGGATCTCTTCACCCCGGGAGGTGTGCTGGATCCGGTGCTGGCCGCCCAGAGACGGCCCTTCCTGCTGCTGGTCTTTCTCATCATGGCGGTGGGCTTCGGGGCCAAGGCGGGCATGTTTCCCCTCCACGCCTGGCTGCCGGAGGCCCACCCGGTGGCCCCCGGTCCCGCCTCCGGCGTGCTCTCCGGCCTCATCACCAAGATGGGGGTGCTGGCTCTTCTGCGGGTGACCTACGGCATCTGCGGCCGGGAGTTCCTCTCCGGCAGCTGGGCCCAGAAGGCGGTGCTCTGCCTGGCCCTGGTCACCATCCTCATGGGCTCCGCCCTGGCCATGAGGGAGGACGGGATGAAGCGGCGTCTGGCCTGGTCCACGGTGAGTCAGGTGTCCTATGTGATCTTCGGTCTGCTGCTGCTGACCCCGGAGGGGGTGGAGGGGGCCCTGCTCCAGGTGGTGTTCCACGCCCTGGCCAAGAATGCCCTCTTTCTCTCGGTGTCCGCCATCCTCTACAAGACCGGCTTCACCCGGGCCTCCCAGCTCCAGGGCATCGGGATCTCCTGTCCCGTGTGCATGTGGTGCTATACGATCGGGGCCCTGTCCCTCATCGGGATCCCCCCGGCGGGGGGCTTTCTGGCCAAGTGGAAGCTGGCCCAGGGGGCCCTGGACAGCACTCTGGGTCCTCTGGCCTACGTGGGCATAGCGGTGCTTATGATCTCCGCCCTGCTGACCGCCGTCTACCTGCTGCCGGTGACGGTGAACGCCTTCTTCCCGGGGGTCTCCTTTGACCGGAGCACCCTGGAGCGCCATCCCCCCACCTGGCTTCTCTGGCTCCCGATTCTGGCCCTGGCCGGGGGCACCCTGGTGCTGGGCCTCTTTCCCGGCCTCATCTCCCCCCTGGTGGAGGGTGCGGCCCGTGCCCTCTTCTGATCCCTGACCCCATTTCCCCGAAAGGAGGTGGTTCCCCTTGCTGATGCCTGCCGCCATTCTTCTGCCCTTTATCACCGGCGCCATTCTGCTCTTCTGGCATCCCCGGACCCGGGGGGCACGGAGGGCCTATGTGCTGGCCTCCTCCACCGCCACCACGGTGCTGGCCCTGGCCGCCATTGTGCTGTGCCGGGGGGACGAACCTCTGGTGGTGCTGTGGATGGGAGGACTGCTGTCCATCGCCTTCCGGGTGGACGGCCTCTCCGTCCTCTTCGGGGCCCTGGCCTCTCTGCTCTGGCCCCTGGCCTGTCTCTATGCGGATGAGTACATGACCAAAGAGGGGGCCCAGGACCGCTTCTTTGCCTTCTACCTGCTCTCCTTCGGGGTCACCCTGGGCATCGCCTTCGCGGCCAACATCCTCACCATGTACCTCTTTTATGAGCTGCTGACCCTCACCACCCTGCCCCTGGTGATGCACGCCCAGGACGCCCATGCCCGCTACGCGGGGCGGATCTACCTGGTGTACTCCATGAGCGGGGCTGCCCTGGGGTTCATCGCCATGATCTTCCTCATCCACTACGGGGATGTGATGTTCCGCTACGGCGGCTCCGTCTCCTTTGCCTCCGGCTTTGACCCCTTCATGCTGCAGCTGGCCTATGTGCTGGGCTTCTTCGGCTTCGGGGTGAAGGCGGCGGTGTTCCCCGGCCACAAGTGGCTGCTGCGGGCCTCCGTGGCCCCCACCCCGGTAACCGCCCTGCTCCACGCGGTGGCAGTGGTGAAGGCCGGTGTCTTTGCGGTGATCCGCATCACCTGGTACGGCTTCGGGCCGGACCTCATCGCCGGGACCTGGGCCCAGTGGCTGGTGATGGGGGCCTGTGCCTTCACCATTGTCTACGGCTCCGCCAGTGCCCTGCGCACCCGCCACCTGAAGCGCCGTCTGGCCTGGTCCACCGTCAGCAACCTGTCCTATATGCTGCTGGGAGTGACGACTCTCACCACCCTGGGCCTGGTGGCGGGACTGACCCACATGATCTTCCACGCCGTTCTGAAGATTACCCTGTTTTTCGGGGCCGGTGCCATTCACTACCGGCTGGGCAAGGACTACGTTCCGGAGATCGAGGGCTACGGCCATGTGACCCCGGTGATCTTCGGCACCTTTACGGTGGCCGCGCTGGGACTGATGGGGGTGCCGCCCCTGGCGGGTTTCTCCAGCAAGTGGATGCTGGCCACCGCCTCCGCCGGCATCCGGGCCCCCATGGGCTATCTGGGAGCCGTCGCCCTCATTGTCTCCGCCATTCTCACCGCCCTCTACATGATGCAGGTGGTGATGCTGGCCTGGTTCCCCCGGGAGTCCCGCAGCCTGAAGGGTCCCATACCCTGGAGGGCCACCCAGGATCCCGGCTGGTGCATGACGGTTCCCCTCTGCGTGCTGGCTCTGGCCTCCATCGGCCTGGGCCTGGCCTCCGGACCCCTGTCCCGGTTCATCCACGCCACCCTCATCGGGTGAGATCCAGATTCCTTCGGAAGGGAGGCGTATGCCCATGGCGGTGTGTCTGCCGGTTCTGGTCCTGGGACCCTTTGTCTGCGGCTTTCTCAGCTTCGGGCTGGGGCGCTGGCACAAAAAGGTCCGGGACGCCTTTGTCCTGCTGGCCACCGGGGCGGAACTGGTGCTGCTCCTGGCCCTGACGGGCCGGGGGGAGCTGTCCCTGTCCCTGCCGGGCATCTGCGGTCTGGGGATCGGGTTTGAACTGGGGGGCTTTCGCACCCTGCTGGCCCTGCTGGCCGCCTCGGGCTGGTTCTCCGCCACGGTGCTCTCCCGGGAGTACTTCGCCCATGAGAGGCGCCGCAACCGCTATTACATGTTCTGGCTCTTCACCCTGGGAGCCGTGATGGGGGTCTTCCTCTCGGCGGATCTCTTCACCACCTTTCTCTTCTTTGAGATAATGTCCTTCACCTCCCTGGTCTTCGTGGTGCAGACCGAGGAGCGGGCCGCCCTGCGGGCGGGAGGCACCTATCTGGCGGTGGCGGTGATCGGGGGACTGGCCACCCTCTCCGGCCTCTTCCTGCTGTGGCACCAGCTGGGCACCCTGCAGATCTCCCAGCTGGGTGCGGCAGCCGCGGCGGCGGAAAACCGGCCCCTGCTCTGGGCAGGGGGTGTGCTGACCCTCACCGGCTTTGCCGCCAAGGCAGGCGCCTTCCCCCTCCACATCTGGCTGCCCACCGCCCACCCGGCGGCCCCTGCTCCGGCCTCCGCCGTGCTCTCCGGGGTCATCACGAAAACCGGCATCTATGGGGTGGCGGTGCTGTGCGCCACCGTTTTTCTGGGCAGCGTCCCCTGGGGAAATCTGCTGGGGGTCATCGGGGGCATCACCATGCTGGTGGGAGCCGTTCTTGCCGTCGCCTCCATTGACCTGAAGCGGACCCTGGCCTGCTCCTCCATCTCCCAGATCGGGTTCATCCTCACCGGTCTCTCCATGACCTGCCTGCTGGGGGAGCACAACGCCCTGGCGGTGGCAGGCACCGTGCTCCACATTGTAAACCACTCCCTCATCAAGATGGTGCTCTTCCCCGCCGCCGGGGTGATCCACCTGTCCACCGGCTCCTATGACCTCAACGACATCCGGGGTTTCGGCCGGGGCAAGCCCTTTCTCGCCCTGGTCATGGGCATTCCCATGCTCAGCCTGGCCGGGGTTCCCCTGCTCAGCGGCTACATCAGCAAGACTTTGCTCCACGAGAGCATTGCGGAGTACATCCCCCTGGCAGGGAACATGGCCTGGCTCTATCACATTCAGGAGTGGCTGTTCCTGTTCTGTGGCGGGCTCACCCTGTGCTACATGCTGAAGCTCTTTGTCTGCATCTTTGTGGAGAAGAACGTGGAGCAGAAGAAGATGGAGAAGCTGTGGAAACGCAGCCGCCCCTCCCGCTACATTGCCCGGGCCTCTGCCCTGGTGCTGGGACTCTATGCCCTGGGCATGCCCCTGCTGGGTGCCCTGCCGGGCCTGACCATGGATCCCATTGCCGCCTTTGGCCGGGGGTTCTTCCATGGGGAGGTGCCGGCGCAGCCGGTACGCTACTTCTCCCTGGCCAACCTCTCCGGGGCGGCCATCTCCCTGGGCATAGGCCTGCTGGTCTACGTGCTGGTGGTGCTGACCCTGCTGCGCCCGGTAAACACCCAGGGGCAGGAGATCTACATCAACCCCATTCCCCCCTGGATGGATCTGGAGTTTGGCGTCTACCGGCCCCTGCTCACCGTTCTGGCGGAGGTCCTCCTGCTGGCGGCCTCCTTCGTTAACCGCTTCTTTGAGCGGTTCCTGTTTGAACTGGTTCCCAAAGTCTGCAACCGGCTGCATCGGCTCCAGATGGACTGGTGGGCGGGGCTCTACTACCTGTTCACCAAGGAGACCTACATCCCCCGTCCCAGCCTGGAGGACAACGGGGACGACTATCACTTTGCCTTCTATGCCAACCATCCCACCGGCGCCAGAGGTATCATGCACTCCTTTGCTTTCGGCCTGCTGCTGGCGGGCATGGGGCTGGGGGTTGTGCTGATGTGTATCCTGCTGGACATCCTCTGATCATTTTCCACACCTGTGGGGGCAGCCGCCCC
>CAYXVN010000014.1:0-26865 GCA_964468565.1 uncultured Oscillospiraceae bacterium
AGCAGGCCACCAAACTGGCCCGGGCCATGATCACCCGCTACGGCATGAGCGAGGAATTCGACATGGTGGCCATGGAGACGGTCAACAACCAGTACCTGGGTGGAGACACCTCCCTGGCCTGCTCCGGGGACACCTCAGCCGAGATCGACCGCCGGGTGGTGGAACTGGTGAAGCGCCAGCACGAAAAGGCCCGGAAAATCCTGCAGGAGAATCGGGAGAAGCTGGACGAACTTGCCCGGTTCCTCTACGAGAAGGAGACCATCACCGGGGACGAGTTCATGCAGATCCTGAACCGGTCCTGAGGCGGACAGTTCCGGCTCCCTTCCGGACTCCCCGCCCTGCCTGACTCCAGGGGACACTTTCTGCCCCTGAGGCGTCCGGCTTTGTACACCTCTGACCGTCCGACCTGCCGCTGCGCTCCAGATGGGGATGGCAGAGAGAATCTCCCCCATCCGGCAGGTCCGGTCAGAGCCCGGGGCCTTCCCGTTCAGGCTGCCCCCGGGGAGGGGACTTCCCTCCTCTTCCTGTGGGGCACCTTCTCTGCCCGGTACAGTGCCTTTCAGAATATCTTCAGAGTTCTTATCAGAAACCATATTCCCTGTGAAGGGGGTGGAGCCCGCCCTCACGGGGCCGCAGGGGACACAGCCCTGGCACTGACCCCGCGGCTTCGTATCCCGGACAGGCTGCAGGGACGTAACATGCCCACCTCAGATACCGGGCAGGTCCGCCCCTCCCCGGTCCGGCTCTGAACCCCATTCCGGACCCGGGGAACCGGGAGCCAGGAGAGGAAAGCCCCACGGCATCCCGCTCCTCCGGTCCTCCGGTTCCGGTCCGGGGACCAGCGGGGACATCCCGATCACGGTCATCCCCGCCCATCCGGAAGGGCCCCGGCGCCTCCCTGTCCTGGAGACAGGAGACACTGATGCAGTCCCTTCAGCCTGGGTTGCACCCCCCCGGGTGACACGGCCATTGTACGTGGCGGACCCGGCGGGGACCTGCCTGCCCACTCTCCAGGAATACAGCCCGGGATGGCTCCCCCGCCTGTCTCAGATGCTCCTCCGGCCCCTGCGGGAGGGTCCCGCACCGGTCCCCCGGCCTGAACACTGCCACAAAGCTGCCCCTGCCGGGTACATGCCTCCCCGGCACCGTCCCATCCTCCCGCTTCCCAGCCTCTCCGGCGGTGATGGTCCGGATGCCCCGTTCCCCTGCCGGCCTCTGCCCGGCGACCCCCCTCTGTGGGGCAAACCCTGCCCCTGCACGGGCACTGGTACACCCGATGCCTCCCGCCGCGGTCACAGGGTGACCCGCCCCCGGGTCTTCGGGATGGCCTCAGGAGAAGACGGCCGGTCTGGTCGGATTGGTGATCGTCGCCCCTGCCCGGATCATCCTGTCCATATACTCGGGCGTGGGGATCCGGTCGCTGGCCTCAACCTCCCCGGGATACAGGCAGATCACCTGGTGAAACACCACCTCTTCCCCGGAGGGCAGCAGACAGGGCTCCTTCGGCTCCTTCCAGTCTGTCAGGGGTAAAATCATGGCGGCTTCGAACCTGACTCCCGGTCCCAGCTTCCCCATCTCCAGCACCACACCCGGTGGGATCACCTGCCGCATGGAAATCATCCCATCATACACGTCCCCCAGAACTCTCAGAGGCCAGTTCCACCTGTCCTGGGCCAGGCTCCTGCGGTCCAGCTTCCAGTCCGGCGGCAGTGTCATGATCATCTCCATCCGGATGGTGTCATCCGTGATGATTTTCGGCTGCCGGCAGGCCCCTATCCCGCAGGAGATGATGCTCTGAAATCTGCGCCCGTTACGCGCCGGCGAGATCCAGATGCCCATGGCGGCGCCGGACATGCTCCTCCAGTCCATGCGGGTCTCCACGTCAAAATGGCTGCGGATGTAACCGGACACCGCCTGTTCCTCCTCGTCCTCATAGGGATCCCGGGAGGGCCCTCCCAGTTTCGCCCATGCAAGGTCCTGGGCCCGCATCATGGATTCAGTGGACTCCAGCATCCTTCCCTGCCGGTCCATCACATGGCCCATGAGCACAATCCACTGGGGATTGTTCTGTCCCTTCTCCCGGACGCTCTCCAGAATGGCCTCCGCCCGGTTCAGACATTCCCTGCGCCCGGTGAGGTCAGACAGCCGGAAATAGCTGCGGGCCTGCATCACGGTCATGCCCAGAGGCCGGCTTGCCTCGGGGACCGTGTCAATGGCATCAATGATCCGCTGATACTCCCCCTGCCGTTCCCATTCGGTCAGCTGCTCCTTTGCCGATCTGCTCATCACAATTCTCCTTCCTGCCGGGGGAGATCCCCGGATCCTGCCCCCTCTGCCCCGCTTCCTTAAACGCCCGGTGGGTGTTCTCAGGGTGCCCGCCAACCTGTCCTGGGCAGCCTGCCCCTTTCCTCCCCCGCCCTCCGGAAGCTGCCGGCTCTCCCGGGAGGGCAGGGAAACTGCCGGACCGGTGGGGGAGAGAAACCTCCTCTTCCCGGTGACAGGTGTCCGGACCCCTCCGGCTTCGGGGGCAAATCCCCCTCCGGCCCGGAAGATCCTCAGGGGCTCATTATCCGCCAGGCACCGGATCACCGGCGCCTTTTTTTCTTCGTTTTCAGGCCCCGCCCGGCCTGTCTGCTCTCCGGCACAGCCGGATCCCGGGTCAGATCCCCGCCGGGGGGCAGCTTCTCCAGCTTCCTCCGCAGTTCCTCAGCCCTCCCCCTGCGGCACAGTTCCAGCTCTTCCGGGAGAAGGGGAATGAAGCGCCGGAATGCGATCTCCCTGCCGCTGGTCAGCCTGACACCCTTCAGCACACTGAGTTCCTCCGGAAGGTCCGTGATCATGGCTCCCCGGAAGTGACCTTCCTCACTGAGCTCCATCCAGGTCCCCGGGGAGAGGGGGATTCCCATTCCCCAGCCACGGAGCACCGTCCGGGTCAGCTGGGCCCTGGCACTCTGAACCAGCATCTCCCGGCGGCTGTCCCCCGGAATCCTCTCCGCAGGAGGTGCCAGAAGGGCCAGCTCCACGCTCTCCCCGCCCCCGGGTCTGTACCCCGCACCCAGGGTCACCAGCATCTCACAGCTTCTGCCGGGAACGGCCTGGAAGAGGCAGACCGAGGCATTCATGCCCTCAATCAGTTCCCCCGGATACCGGGAGAGGAAGCCGGGAACCCGGCTGCGCAGAATGCCCTCCAGCTCCGCCTCCTCCGCCTGGGCATAGACCTCAGCCCGTTGGCAGCGGACCCGGCAGTCGCAGAGGATGTCCTGCACACAGGCGGCACCCTGCAGCCAGGCCCGCTCCAGGTAGGGCAGCGCCTCTTCCCGCCGCCCCAGCCGGAACAGCGCATTGCCCATCATGATCAGCCAGCGGCCATCCGCCTGCATCATGATGTCCAGGGGTTCCAGCACCTCCAGAGCTCTCCGGAAATACGCCCGGTTCCGGGTACCCGCTGCAGCCAGGGCCAGAGCCTCTGCCCGGGCCAGCCGCAGGGCCAGGGTATCCGCCTCGGGGGGAATCAGGTCCAGCAGGTCCAGCATCTCCGGATGGCGCTTCTGATCCTGCAGCTGCCTCAGCCGGTCCAGCAGGACCTCCTCCTGAGCATGGGGCAGTGCCTCCGGACACAGCCCGGGCCGGTGGGGATCCGCCGCAGCAGGCAGGGTGCGCAGCCTGCGGACCAGTTCCGCCTTGCGCCCCTCATCCAGGCAGAAGGCCACCTCCTCTGCCCAGAGGAAGAAAAATTCCAGAAACACCACCTCTTCCCCATCCGGAAGGCAGCAGCGCTCTGCCCCCTGGGGCCATCCCTCCAGAGGCTGGAACAGGCAGCCCACAAAAGCGCACTCGCTGCTGGAGATGCGCACCAGGATTCCCGGTGCCAGCCATCCCCCCAGATTGCGGTACTGGTGGGCAAAGGAACAGGCAATGCCGTACAGAGGGTAGGTCCCCCGGTTGATGTCCATCTCCGGCGGGAACTTCAGCACCAGTTCCACCCGGGCGGGGACCCGCAGCCCCGGGGGAACCCACTGCCGTTTCGCCCCCACCCCCAGGGTGATCACGGTCTGCCAGGGAGTCTGAGGGGTGGGTGCAGCATGGACAAAGTACCGGCGGGTCGTGCTGCCGTCCTCCATGCCCTCCTCCAGAGTCAGGATGCTCTGCCTGCCGGGAAACCGCCTGCGGATATGCTCCAGGAGGGCGTCCCGGTCCTGCCCCGGTCCGTCTGTCCCCCCTGCTTCCCGCTCCGGGAACTCCCCCTGTCCGGAGGGCTGAGGCAGCAGATCCCCTCTCGCCTGGCACAGTCTGGCCTCCTTCCTGCGTCCCAGTCCGGCCAGAACTTCCCCCCGCACCTTCCACCAGAGGCTCTCCCTCTCCCCCTCCTCCCGGACGCCATCCAGAACCCCCAGGGCCTTCTGCAGCAGAGGGCGTCTGCGGGGAGAACTGCGGCTGAGGTTCAGGCAGGCCTGAGCCAGCAGCAGGTCCAGATTCACCTCCCGCTCTGACTGCGGCAGCGCCTCCACCGTACGGATCACGTTTTCGTATTCCCCGCTGCGCATCCACTCTGCAAGGGTGGTCATCCGGTTCAGGTCGGGATCCGTCCGGAGAGGAGCGGTTCTCACCACTCCTCTCCTCCGCCCCGGTGCCAGGGGACGGGAATTCCCAGCTTCCTCAGACAGTCCTTCCACATGCTCTGGTGGAGACCCTCCCAGAAGCCTAACTGCCGGCAGATCTCCAGTTCCCCCAGGCACTCCCCATAGCGCCCCAGCCCGTACAGGGCAATGGACATCATGGTCCTCCACGTACTGTCGGCCTGGTCCATGTGTTCCGTCTCCCGCACTTCGGCCAGGAGCCCCTCCATCTCAGCCCCCCGGTCCGGCATGACCGGCCGGTTCAGCACCTCTAACAGCCGCCAGAGCAGCATCATGGCGGCGTATTCTCTTGGCCTCTGCTCCCTGGGGACCCGCTCCATAAGGCGGAGGCCCTCCTCATACTTCTTCTGAGAGAACAGTATCGTTACCTTCATGTGCACCCGCGCTTCCTCCTCCCGGGACATCACTCCGGACACCAGGCAGGGACGCCGGGGATCTCCGCTCAGGGGCAGGGCGCGCAGCTTCCGGCAGAGCTCTTCCACCCGGGCGTCTGTGGTACACCAGCGGGCCTCCTCATCATAGAGATACACCACTTCGTACAGTTCCACCCGGTCTCCCCCGGGAAGTGGACAGACCGAAACCTCCGGCGGCCATCCCTCCAGGGGTTCCACCACGCCCCAGGAAAAGGGGCCGCCGGTATCAAGGTGGATCACCATTCCCGGGGCAATCCACCTCTTGTGCCTGCGCTGCTGTTCGCCTACGATCCGGGGCAGCTTAAGCATCCGGCTCTGCGTTTCATCCCACTCATCCGAGAGGGGAATCCGGCCCAGGAGTTCCACCCGGGGGCAGGCATTCACCCCACAGGGAACCGGGAGGGGAACCGCTCCCAGACCCAGGGTAAAGGTGTTCAGCCACCGTCCCTGGCAATCCGGACTGGTAAAGATCGGCACAAACACGTCCGACCCGCCCTTGATCGCGCCCAGCGTGTCACTCCTCCCCTGAAAGAACTGCGCCATATGATTCATAATGTACCCCTCCAGGGCCGGCGGGTAACGCATCATCCGGCCTCCCGGAAAGGTCCTCTCTCCCAGCATCTCCGGACGGAGGGTCCGCTCTCCCTGTCTGCGGCACAGCTCCGCCTCTCCGGCCCGTTCCAGACCGGAAAGGGCCCGGGCCCGGAGGGTCCACCACTGTTCCCTGCCCCCGCAGATCTCCGCCGCCGCATCCAGTCCCTCCAGGGCTCTGATCAGCAGCGGACCCCGCTGGGATGAGGCGGACCGGCCGCTGTGCAGGACACAGGCCCTGGCCAGGGCAAGTCCCTCCTCCGGGCTCATCCGCCCCGGGGGCAC
The DNA here is from genome assembly GCA_964468565.1 of uncultured Oscillospiraceae bacterium. Classification (GTDB taxonomy): domain Bacteria; phylum Bacillota; class Clostridia; order Oscillospirales; family Oscillospiraceae; genus Lawsonibacter. The sequence continues at coordinate 5,927 of CAYXVN010000014.1, forward strand.
ACCCTCCAGCATCTGGATCACCCTGTGGTGATTGCCCGCCTGGCTTAATCTGACTATGACATCTTCTCGCTCCATTTACATCTCCCATTCCGGCCACTGGGCCGCAGTCTCGCTTTGTGGGGGGATTCCCCCCTACAGGACAGGGGAGCGGGTCTCCCCTTCTCAGGCCGGCTCTCCCCCGGAGTCTCTGACGCCGGGTGCACTGCCCGCCCCGGGATCTGCTCTCCCCTCCGGGAGAGCAGATCCCGGGCAGTGTGCTCCGCCCTGACCTGTACCCCACCGGCCTCCAGGTGCCGACTGAGGCTTTCGCCCCGGTCAGTCTCCCTGGACTCCGGCCCCCGGGATTTCCCTCCCGGTCCGTTTCCCTGGCGATTCCGGGTCCCGGGGCCGCCCGGCGGCGGGCGGGTCTCCCATTCTAGCGGAAAAAGAACGATCTGACAACCCCCAATTTTCCGCCCCCTCAGGGGGAGAGAAGATTCCATCCGGACCGGAGGGCAGGGGACCGGGCTCAGAGACCCACCGTCAGCCGCTGCACCAAAGTCATGCTCTCCCCGGGCTCCAGCATGCCCACTCCCGGCCGGGCGGCGGGATCGTGGCCGGGATATCCGCTGCAGGGTTCGATGCACACAAAGCCGGGAATGCCCGGAGGACTCCACAGCAGCACATAGGGCCATCCTGCCGTCTCGATGCGCAGAAAGGCCCCCGTCCCCTTCTCCTCCACCTGTACCCACCGGCTCTCCAGGCCAGGAAAGCAGATGCTGTCGTGATCAAAGACGTGGGGCTCCAGGGGGAAGATATCCCGGCCCCCGGGTGCCTCCGGCCTCTGGAAGCGCACCTGGCAGTCCTGGGGGGGGCAGCCCCGGGGTGAAAGGGCAGCGCAGCCCGGGGTGAAAGCCCGGCTGTGCCGGCATGGGTCTGGTATCCCTGCAGGTGGCGGTACACACGCTCTCCACTTCCCCCTCCCCCAGGGTGTGCCGGGCGGTGAGAGAGAAACTCCAGGGCCAGAGCACTCCGTCCCCCGGCCAGTCCAGGGCCCTGTCCGGTGAGAGTGTGTTCCACATCCCCGGCAAAGCCGTGCTGAGGCAGATGCTCATACCGTTTCCCCTCCTGCGCAAACCAGTTGTCCCGGAACCTGCCGCACCAGGGGAAGACCGGCGGGGCATGGCGGGGCCAGATCCCCGGACTGGCGTCCCAGAGCAGGGGCCGCCCCCCTCCCCCTGCCGGTGCAGTTCCACCGGCTCCGCACCATGGCTGTCCACCGTCATTTCCAGACCGCCGCCCACGATCTCAGACTTCATGGGCATCCAACTCCTGCTCCAGTTCCTCCGCCGTAAGGGCGGGCCGCACGCTCTCCAGGCCAAAGGGCACCTCCTGCAGCCGGGCGGCCACCGCCTCCCCCTTTCCCCCCTTCAGCAGGGGGACCTCCTCGGGGAAGATGAACATCAGACGGTAGAAGCACACCGTCTTTCCGCTGCGCAGCTTCACGGTGCTCATGCCGCTCAGCGACTGGGGCAGCCGGGTGATGATGGACCCGCCGTAGGTCCCCCCACCGGCCAGTTCCGCAGCCTCCTTGGGCATCTCAAACCAGTCTCCCGGGTGGACGCTGACCCCGTTCCAGCCGTCCCAGATCACATTGGCCAGCACCTGGGCCGCCAGCTCTCCCAGATCCGTCTGGTTCCAGGCGGCGCCGGTGTCCCAGATCTCCGGAAGTCCCATCACCAGCTCCACCCGCTCCGTGGTTCCGGTGTTCCCCGCCGGGGTGGCCCTGGTGCCGGTACCGGTGCTCACACAGGCCAGCCAGTTCTGGGTGTCCGATGACGGGGAGATATAGCAGGGGGAATTCAGGGGATCCGCCCGTACCGTCATCCAGATCTCCCGGTTGATCCTCATGTGGGCCCTCACGTGCTTGAGGATATCCGCGCTGTCGTGGCTTGTGTAGGGGGACAGGAGAATTTTCTGCTCCTCCAGGGCCGCCTCCGCCCGGCTCAGGACATCTGCCGCCCTGTCCCCGGCGCCCCGGGCCCGGGCCGCCTGGAGATAGGAGACCGCCTCTTCCGGCCGGCCCTGGTTCAGCATGCACCGGCCCATGGATTCCAGCCAGACCGGATCTGCGCAGCTGCGCCTGGCCATGGCCTGGAGCTGGGTCAGGGCCTTATTGCCCGCCTCCGGATCCTCCTGGGACTGAAGCAGGGCCTCCACCCCCCGCAGGAGAATCCGCCAGGTGCGGCTGCGCTCCGGCAGGGAGGTCAGCAGGTAGGCCGCCTCGGCAAAGTGGTTCTCCTCCATGAGGGCGTTCATCAGGGACAGGGTCTTCTCCTCCGCCTCCGGACTCACCACCTCCGGACAGGTGCCGCTGCGGTGGGTGTCCCCGGTGAGGGGCCGGGTCTTCAGCCTCAGCTGCAGCTGCTCCACCCGCCGGTCATCGCTGCAGAAGCGCTCCTCCTGTCCGGTGAGAAAGAGGACCTCGTATAGGGCCAGCCGCACACCGTCCTCCAGCAGCACCACCCGGTCCTGGGGCAGCTGGGTCTCCAGAGGGGCGATGAGCACCGCCGTAAAGGGGGAGCCCTCCCCGGGGCAGGACAGCACCAGGCCCGGGGCAAACCAGCCCCCCGTGTCCTTCAGCGCTTTGGCCGCCCGAAGCACCGACAGGGGAATCTCCTTATCCTGGCCCACCGGCCTCATCTCCGCGGGGAAGCGCATGACCAGTTCCGCCCGCTCCGGCGCATCTCCCCGGATGTTCTCCGGGGCCTTTCCCGGCGTGAAGCCCAGACAGGTGGTGATAAGGGTATGCCAGGGGACTGAACTGTCGGCAGGGCTGTAGGCAACGCTGGCCTTACCCCCCATTGCCGCCCCGCCCAGGCTTACAAACTCCAGGTTGCCTCCGAAGCAGCGGCGCAGATGCCGGACCAGAGGCATCTCGTGCCTGGAGGAGTACCGGGTATAGAACGCCCGGTCCTTCTTTTCCTGAAGCAGGTTTCTGGCCTGCACCAGATCCGGTTTCAGCTTCAGGGCAGTCTTCAGACACTCCTTTCCACCCTGATTCATGCGCATCTTGGCCCAGCCCATGTAGTACCACCAGGTGGGATCCGCTGCCCCCTCCCGCTTCAGGGAGTCCAGCTTGGTGATGGCCCGGTACAGATCCTGATTGCTGGTCCGCTTCAGCTCCCCCAAGCGGATGCGGGCCTCCACAAGTGCCATATCCTTCTGGTAGTCCTGGGAAAACCAGGATCGGGGTTCCAGCAGTTCGATGATCTCGTCAAACTCGCCCTGGCTCTGCCAGAGCGCAACCTGTTCCATCTCATTCATGACCTCTGAACTCCTTTCTCTTTACGTCTCCGGGTCCCCCCGTCTCCCGCCTCCTGCCGGCGCCAGGGGACGTACCAGTTCCAGTCCGGGGGGCATCCCGGCCAGCTGCTCCCTCAGGGTCCTGGCCTCCCCCCGGCGGGCCGCCTCCGTCTCCTCCGGCAGCAGAAAGAGAAGGCGGTAAAAGCGCACCCTGCCTCCCCCGGGCAGGGCCGCCGGATCCGCCCCGGCCAGTTCCTCCGGCAGGGGCAGCACCATGGCCCCGGTAAAGGGGATGCCCTCCTGGGGGGTCTGCAGGGCGATCCAGGCCCCCGGCCGGATGGCCTCCCCCCGGCGGGCGCCGGTGGCCAGCTGCACCAGGGTGTGGGCAATGAGGGTGGCATGGGGAAGGATTCCCCAGTTGGCCTCCACGTTCCACAGCTCCGGGATGGTGACCACCAGTTCCACCCGCTGCTTCTGCCGCAGTTCCGGGTCCGTAAACTCCACCTGGCCCAGCCCCGCCGTCACCACCGCATTCCAGGGCCGTTTCTCCCCCGCCGGCACATGGTAGAGGAAAATCCGCAGACTCTTCTCCCCCGCCGTCACATGGTAGTCTGAGCGGGCATCTTCCCCGAACACCTGCAGGATGTGGCGCTTCAGGGCCTCCGCCTCCCTCTGGGAATAGATCCGCAGGGCTCCCGGCCCCGCCTGGCGCCGGGGTTCCCCTGCCGGAGAGGGAGGGGCAGGGGATCGGGCCTCCCCGCTGCGGCAGGCAGCCAGCAGCCTGGCCGCCTGCCTTCCCTCCTCCGTCTCCCCCCGGACCCGGGTGAGAAAGGGCACGGCCTCATTCTGGCGGCCCAGCTGAATCAGCACTGTGCCCATGGAGAGGGCCCAGCGGGGGTCCGCCTGGTCCATCACCCGGCTCTCCTCCAGCACCTGCAGGGCCATCTCATACCAGCGGGCGGGGTAGGTCACGCTGGCCCCCCGCCGCAGCAGGATCTCCGAGCGCTTCCGGTTCAGGGCCCGGGTCTTCAGCCTGGGGGGAAGATCCCTGAGAAACTGCCAGGCCTCTCCCCATTTCTCCTGCCGGGTGAGCCGCCCCAGCGCCTCCAGGGCCCTCTCCTCCTCCGGCGCCGGGGCGATGTCCGGGCACAGGGAGGGGCGCCTGGGGTCCATGGACACATCCAGGATCTGCAGCCTGCTGTAGACTTCCTTGACCCGTCTGTCCCCCGCACAGAAGCGGTATTCCTCCTCTGAGAGGAAGAGGGCCTGGCAGAACGCCACCTGCTCCCCCCCGGGCAGGGTGAGCCCTCTCCCCAGAGCCCCCTCCGCCGGAGGCTCCACCAGGATGGCGGCAAAGTCCCCTGTCTGGGGGAGGGGAACCACCATACCAGGCGCCACCCACTGGCCCCGCCTTCTGCGCCCCTCAAACACCCGGTAGAGGACGGACACCGTCTGGCGCTCCAGACTCTCCCCGGAGGCGGCCCGGGCCACCAGTTCCACCCGGGCCGGCACCTGACCTCTCAGGTCCTCCGGCACCGGCATGGGCAGGGCCCCCAGCCCCAGGGTGACCACCAGCTGGCCGGGCATGTCTCCCGGCCGGGACAGTGAGCACCAGCTGCCAAGGCCCTCTTCAGACCGCAGCCGGATTCTCCGGTCCAGGCTCTCCCGCAGGAACTGCATCAGGACCCCCTTCTCCGCCTCGCTGTAGTCCGGGGGACTCTGCCGCACCTGCTGCACCCGGGCCAGAAGGGCATCCGCCCGGGCGGGATTCTTCAGCCGGCTCCGGGCCTGCTCCAGGCTCTCCCGGGCCCCCTTCAGTTCCTTCAGACCCAGAAGGGCCTCCCCCCGGCACAGCCACCAGGCCCCGTCCTCCCGTCCCTCCTGCTCCACCCCGTCCAGCAGCTTCAGCGCCCGGCGGGCCAGGGCCTGGGGGTCCCCCGGACCCCGGCTGAGCATCATCCAGGCCCGGGCCCCCTCCAGGGCCAGGGAATAGGTGCGCCGGGAGACCGGCAGGGCATCCACTGCCCGGGCGATGGAACCGTAGTCCTCCCTCCGTCTCCAGAGGGCGATCTGCTCTTCCAGGTTCATCCTCCCGCTTCCTCCTCTCCGGCAGCCACCGGCGCCAGGGGCCGCACCAGCTCCAGTCCGGGCTCCACCTCCTGGAGCTGGCTCTGGAGAATCTCTCCTCCCTGGCTCCGGATGCACCTCGCCTCCCGGGGAAGGAGAGGCAGCAGACGCAGCAGGTTCACCTTCCTGCCGGAGGACAGCGTCACCTGGCTCTCCTCCCCCATCACCCGGGGGAGAGGCACCAGGAGCAGACCCTCGAAGGGAAAGGGGGGATAGCCCATATTCCCCAGGTCACACCACCACCCCGCCTGGATATGGTCCCCCTGCAGCACCGACTCGTAAAAGGCCAGCAGGGCCTGGGCAAGGGGGTATCCCTCTCTCTTCAGCCAGCCGTCCTTGGGGTTCCACACCTGGGGCAGGGTCACCACCAGTTCCACCCGCTCCCCCTCCCGGGAACCGGACACCGGAAATTCCGCCTGTCCCATGCCCAGGGTCACCAGCGTGTACCAGGGTTTCTCCTCTCCCACGCTGCGGCAGACGGTGAGAGGGAGCCTCTGCCCGATGGTGCAATCCCTCTCCAGGGGTCCCAGGCGCTCACTCAGCTTCTCCAGCAGTTCCTGCTCCTCCCGGAAGCTGTACAGAGTGACATGCTCCGGAATCTGCCCCGTCATGTCGTCCACCCGCCTGCGGGTGGCAGCCAGGTCCCACCGCCGGCAGCCCCGGCTCTCCGCCCGCTCCAGCCAGTAGCGGGCGTCCCCCAGGTGCCCGGCATACAGGCTGGCACAGCTCATCTGGTACATCCAGTCCGGGTCCAGCAGGGCGGTGCGCCCCATGGACTCCAGGAACCGGACCACCACTTCCGCCTCGTTCACCTTCTCCTTGGGAAGCCGCTGGCAGAGGCTCTCCCCCAGGGTCAGGTTCAGATCATAGGTGCGCTGGGTCTCCGGCACGGTGAGAATGAGCTGGGCAGAGGTGAGGGGAAGGTCCCGCATCATGCCCTTTGCCTGCCGCAGGCGTCTCTTCTCCTCCTCTTCCGGCATCACCTCCGGGCACAGACAGGGGCGGCCCGGATCTGCCGCCACCCCACCTGCGCACAGCCTGTCCCACAGCTCCCCGGTGCGCTCATCCGTGGCGCAGAAGCGCCGCTCCTCCGGACTCAGCCAGAAGGCCTCCAGCAGGACGATCTCCCCGCCCCGGGGAAGGGGACACCGGGAGGCCTCCTGCTCCTCCTCCCGCAGGGACTCCACCAGCAGAGCATGGAAGGGGCTGTCCGGCAGGTCCACGGGAATCAGAGTCCCCGGCACCAGCCAGTCTCCCCTCTCCCGGACCTGCAGCACCGCCCGGGCCGCCGCCCCCAGGGGCCCCAGGTCCTCCCCCTCCAGGGGCAGGCGCATCACCAGTTCCACCCGCCTGGGGGCATCCCAGGCCAGATTCCCGGGCACCTGCATGGGCACCGCCCCCAGATTCAAGGTGACGGCGGTGCGCCAGGGCCGGTTCGGCAGGGGGGGAAAGAGGGCCAGGGGAATCCGGCTCTCCGGCTCCTGCAGAAAAGCGGGATCCGGGCCGAAGTGCTCCCGCAGGTGACCGTTAAGGGTCTTCCCCTCCCCGTCCGGCCAGTCCATGGGCCAGGGGATGGGGTCCAGCAGATCCAGCAGCTCGTCCGCCCAGGGGGGATCCAGCTCCCGCAGACACACCACACACGCCACCATCTGCTTCCGGCGCTCCGGCCTCTCCCGGGCCTGGCCCTCCTCTCTCACTGCCCTCGAGATGGCCTCCCCCACCTCCCGAAGGAAGTCCCCTCTCAGATCTTCTGCGGGGGTCATGATCATCTCCTTCCACAGCTGCTCCCAGTCCCCCTTCTCCAGAAGGCCTCTCATCCTCTGCATGGTGTCCATGGATCATCCTCCTCTTCCCGGGGGCTGTGTTCAGCTCCCGGTCCAGCTGTCCTCTTCCTCCTCCCCGGCCACCGCCAGAGAGAGGGGCCAGGCGGTCTCATCCTCCGGCTCCAGGTCCGGCAGCAGCCGCACCACCACCTCCAGGCACCGGGGCCCCTTCTGCCGCAGCCGGGCTCCCGGCTCAGGCCGGCGGTGACGGCGGTCCGGAAGGGGGTGCGGGGGCAGGAGAAGGCACACCGCCTCCTCCGTCTCCCCCGCTGCCCTCTGCACCCCGGCAGCGGCACATGGGGCTCCGGCAGTTCCTCTGTGCCCTCCGGCCGGCGGTCATCCCCCCAGGCCATGCCTCCCGCCTCCCCTGGCCCCTGTCCGGGGGGGCACACAAGAAGGCAGGGCAGTTCCCGCTCTGACTGCCCTGCCCGATCTGATTTCAGATGGATCTGCACAGAAGTGCCGCGCCGATCACCCCGGCGTCGTTGCCCAGGGCGGCCCGGGCAATGCGGGTGGGGTGGGCCCGGTCGTAGGAGCCCGTCCGGACCAGCTCCCGAAGGGGGCTGAGCAGCAGCTCATCCGGGGCGTTGCTCACCCCGCCTCCCAGGCAGATGATCTCCGGCTGAAGCATGTTCACCAGGCTGATGAGGCCGGCGGCCAGCTCCTGGCGGTAGTCCGCCAGCACCTCCAGGGCGGTCCGGTCCCCCTGGGCGGCGGCATCAAAGGGGGTTTTCCCCTCCACGCGCTGAACATCTCCCCCCGCCACCTGCCACAGCAGGCTGTCCGGGCAGCGGGCCATGGCCTCCCGGGTCTGGCGGATCAGGGCGGTGGCGGAGGCGTACTGCTCCCAGCAGCCCCGGCCGCCGCAGGTGCAGGGCAGGCCCCCGGCGTGGGTGATCATGTGTCCCACTTCCATGCCGGACCCGGAAAAGCCGTCAAAGAGCCTGCCGCCGGACACCAGGCCGCCTCCCACTCCGGTGCCCAGGGTGATCACCACCGCGGGGTCGCAGTTCCGGGCCGCCCCGGCCCAGTACTCCCCGATGGCGGCGCAGTCGGCGTCGTTGCCCAGGAAGACGGGTGCCTCCCACACCGCCTGAAAGGCGGAGCGCAGGGGGGTGTTGCTCAGGGGCATGTTCACGGTCTTGATGATGGTGCCGCTGCGGTTGTCCACCTGGCCGGGTATGCCGATGCCCAGGGCCTTCACATCGTACTTGCGGTCGATCTCCGCCTCCTCACACAGCCGGCAGGTCAGGGCGATCATGTCCTCCATGAGCCCCTGGGCGTCCCTGGTCCGGTCCACCGGCATGGTGGACTTGCGCACCAGACGGGCCTCCCCGTCCACCAGACCGGCCACCAGATTGGTGCCGCCCACATCTACGCCGATATAATACACGCTTCATCCTCCTTTTTCAGACTGCTGCTGCTGTTCCTTCAGAATCCGCTCGAAGTGCTCGTCCATGCGCTGGGTCAGCTCCAGGGCGGCGTTGTGTCCCAGGGTGTGATCCCGGTCGTTCATGGCCGCCACCTCGATGATGCTGGCCAGGTCCCGGCCGGGCTTCACCGGAATGGTCACCAGGGGCAGCTTCACCCCCATGATCTCCGTCTGGCGGTAGTCCAGGCCGAAGCGGTCGTAGCTGGACTTGTCGTCCCAGGGCTCCAGCCGCACCACAATGTCAATCTGCATGTTGAGCTTGATGGCCCCGATGCCGAACAGCCGGGCCACGTCGATGACGCCGATGCCCCGCAGTTCCATATAGCGGCGGATCAGGGGCGGGGCGGTGGCCTCCAGCTTGCCCGGGGTGGTCTCCCGGATCTCCACCGCGTCGTCCGCCACCAGCCGGTGGCCCCGCTTGATGAGCCCGATGGCCACCTCGCTCTTGCCCACGCCGGACTCGCCCTGAATCAGCACCCCCACCCCGTAGACCTCCATCATGACGCCGGAGCGGGTGATGCTGGGGGCCATCCACCGGTACAGGCGGCTGATGAGGTCGGACATGAAGGCGGGAGTCTCCATGTTGGAGCGCAGCACGGTGCGGCCGTACTTCCGGGCCATCTCCAGGCACTCGGGGACGGCGCTGTTGCCCCGGGTGATGATGAGGGCGGGGATGGGCCGGGAGAAGATGCGCTCAAAGCTGAGCCGCCGCTCCTCCGGGGAGAGCTGCTCCACGTAGCTGCACTCGGTGAGGCCCATCAGCAGCAGGCGGTCGTTGTCAAAGTGTTCAAAGAAGCCGGCCAGCGGCAGTCCGGGCCGGTTGATGTGCATGGTGCGGATGGGCTGGTTCTCGTAATCCGGGGCGGCGTTGAGAATCTCCAGGTCAAACTCCCGGATGATGCGGCCCAGACGGACCTCGGATCTGTTTTCTTCCATGTGTATTCCCTTCCTTTTCCGGGCCCCCGGGGGGCCCAGGGGACATTTGGTCCAGTATATCCCATTTTGCCCCGGTGCGCAAGGGAGGAGGACCGGGCGGGGAAATTTTTCTTCCCGGCGAAAAAAGCTCTTGCATTTCCCGGGGGAATCTGCTATTATGACCGTCGAAGCTTTTTTCGAGCGTATTTTTCATGGCGAGGAGGTTAGCAACATGGCCAAATGCGAGTTCTGCGACAAGGGCGTCACCTTCGGTATCCGGGTATCCCACTCCCACCGTCGCTCCAACCGCGCCTGGAAGCCCAATGTGAAGCGCGTCAAGGCGATCGTAGACGGCACCCCCACCCACGTGTACGTCTGCACCAGATGCCTCCGTTCTGGCAAGGTCACCCGCGCTGTGTGATGGATAAGGGCAGGTAAAAACGTCCGTATCAGGGATACGGACGCTTTTTCTGTCCTCCCGGCTTCCGGCCGGCCGGCTCAGCGGGTGCCGAAGATGCGGTCCCCGGCGTCTCCCAGCCCGGGCACGATGTAGGCGTTCTCGTTGAGCCGCTCATCCACCGCCGCCACGTAGATCTCCACCTCCGGGTGGTCCCGCTGGATGAGGGCGATGCCCTCCGGGGCGGCGATGATGTTCATCAGGCGGATGTGCTGACAGCCGTAGCCCTTCAGGAAGGTGATGGCGGCGGAGGCGGAGCCTCCGGTGGCCAGCATGGGATCCAGAATGAAGACGTCCCGCTCGGCGATGTCCGGGGGCATCTTGCAGTAGTACTCCACCGGGGTGTGGGTCTCCGGATCCCGGTAGAGCCCGATGTGCCCCACCTTGGCGGAGGGGATCATCTTCAGCACCCCGTCCACCATGCCCAGGCCCGCCCGCAGGATGGGCACAATGGCCAGCTTCTTGCCGTAGAGGGTCCGGAAGGTGCCGGTGGCAATGGGCGTGGTGACCTCCACCTCGGTGAGGGGCAGATTGCGGGTTGCCTCATAGCACTCCAGGGCGGCGATCTCCGAGACAACCTCCCGGAACTCCTTGACCCCGGTGCGCTCATCCCGCAGAATGGTCACCTTGTGCTGCAGCAGCGGGTGATCCAGGACGTGGACTTTCTCATTGTACATGCTCTTCGCTCCCCTTGTTCAGTTTCTCCAGCCGCTCCCGCTCCGCCTGGGAGAGCCGGTGGTAGACGGGAACCAGGTCGGCGCCGGAGACCAGGGCTCCCCGGTCCGCCATCTCACGGGCCGCCCGGGCCACCCCCCAGGCGCTCTGGAGGCGCAGATGGGCCGGTGCCAGGCCCACTCCCGTCTCCCGCAGATGATCATGACACAGCTGCGCCCCGTCTCCCACCAGGATCTTCTCCTGGGGCAGCCTCTGCAGGTCCCGGCCCAGCTCCTCCAGGGAGATGGCCCGGTCCGGCGTCAGCCGCTCCAGGCCCTGGCCGGTGGCCAGAAAGAGGGCGTTGTACACCTGGCTGCGGCGGGCGTCCATGGCGCACACCAGCACCTGCCCCGCCAGATGGGCCAGGGGCCAGGCCATGGACTCCAGGGTGGAGCAGGGGGCACAGGGCAGGGACCGGGGCCAGGCCAGGCCCTTGGCGGCGGCCACCCCGATGCGCAGACCGGTAAAGGAGCCCGGTCCCGCCGCCACCGCAATCACATCCACTTCCTGGAGGCTGTGTCCGCTGTTGAGCAGCAGACTGTCCGTCATGGGCAGCAGGGTACGGCTGTGGGTGAGGCCGCTGTTCTGCCAGTTCTGGGCCAGCAGCACCCCGTCCCGCACCAGGGCCGCCGAGCAGGGGGCGGCGGAGGACTCCAGGGCCAGAATCATCATGGAAGTTCTCCCTCCAGTCTCAGGATGCGCTGCTGCTCCCCCTCTCCCCGGCGGATGTCCACCCGGATCACCCGGCCCTCCAGGGCATCCCCGGCGTGTTCGCTCCACTCCACGGCGCAGACCCCCTCCCGGGCTAGGTAGTCCTCCCAGCCGATGTCGTAGAGTTCCTGGGAGCAGCTGAGGCGGTAGAGGTCAAAGTGGAACAGGGGCAGGCGGCCCCCCGGGTACTCGTTCACCAGGGTAAAGGTGGGGCTGGTGACCCGCTCCCGGATGCCCAGGCCCCGGGCCAGACCCCGGGTGAAGGCGGTCTTTCCCGCCCCCAGGTCCCCGGTGAAGGCGATGACGGTGCCGGGACTCACAGTCCGGCCCAGGTGCTCTCCCACCTGCTCCGTCTCCTCCGGACTTCCGGTGACAATCTCCACGCTTTCTCCCCCTCTCCGCCCCTGGGGCGCTCCCGCCATTATAGCACAGCCGCCCCCCTCCCGCCACATCTTTTTTCCCCCCGCCTACACTTCTTGCAAGAAATCAGGGATGCACCATAGAAAACGATTCCAGACAGCTCGCCCGGGAGACCATGATGGTCACGGAGCCCATCTCCCGGGTCATTCCCAGGATGGCCATACCCACCATCATCGCCTTCCTCATCAACTCCATCTACTCCCTCGCCGACACCTACTTCGTCTCCTCCCTGGGCACCAACGCCACCGCCGCGGTCAGCGTGAACTCCGCCCTGGACCAGATCATCATGATGTGCGGCTCCATGCTGGCCATAGGGGCAAACAGCTACGTGGCCCGTCTCCTGGGGGCCCGGCAGAAGGACCGGGCCAACCGGGTGCTCTCCACCGCCTTCTTCCTGGCCATGGCCCTGGGGGGCGTGCTGCTGGTGCTGGGCACCGCCTTCATGACCCCCATGGTGCGCCTGCTGGGGGCCACCCCCACCTGCGAACAGTACTCCATCGACTACGCCACCTACGTGCTGCTGGCCGCCCCCTTCATGTCCGCCAACTTCGTCATGAACCAGTGTCTGCGGGCGGAGGGGGCCGCCATGATGAGCATGATCGGGATGGGCTTCGGCGGGGTGCTCAACTGCTTCCTGGATCCCGTCTTCATCTTCGGGCTCCACCTGGGGGTGGCAGGGGCCTCCATGGCCACCGCCATCTCCAAGCTGGTGAGCTTTGCCATCCTCATCTTTCCCTACCTGACCCGCCGCTCCCTGCTGCGCCTCTCCTTCCGCTGCATCCGCCTGGAGAAGGAGATCCTGGGGGAGATCGTCACGGTGGGCATGCCCTCCATGCTGCGCTCCGGCCTGGCGGTGGTGGCGGGCATCCTGCTCAACTCCCTGGCCGGAGACATCTCCGACTCCGTGCTGGCGGGCATCGGGGTGTGCACCAAGGTCATGATGTTTCCCTTTGGTGTGGTGCTGGGCTTCGGCAGCGGCTTCCAGCCGGTGGCCGGCTTCAACTGGGGGGCGGAGCGCTACGACCGGGTGGAGGAGAGCTACTTCTATGCCACCAAACTGGCCATTGCCGGGGCCGCCGTCATGGGACTGGTGCTGGGCATCTTCGCCCCCCAGGTCATCACCCTCTTCTCCGAGACCGACCCTGAGATGCAGGCCATAGGGGCCCTCTCCATCCGCCTGCAGTGTCTGGCTCTCCCCATTCAGGCCTGGGTGGCGGTGGTGAACATGTTCTGCGCCGGCCTGGGCTACGCCCGGTACGCCTTTCTCCTGGCCACTTCCCGGCAGGGGACCTGTTTCCTCCCCCTGCTCTACCCCCTGGCCCATTTCTTCGGGGCCCGGGGCCTGGCCTCCGTCCAGGCGGTGGCGGACATCCTCTCCGTCTTTCTGGCGGTGCCGGTGATCATCCGCATGCTGAAGGTGGTGCGCCGGCGGCGCGCCTCCCAGGAGAAGGCCCGGCCCTCCGGCTCCTGATCCCCCCGCTCGGCCCTCAACTTCAACATCTTCTCCCAGGAGGTTCCTTTTCATGGCAAACCGCTATATCGCTTTCGACGTGGAGACGCCGAACTGCAACAACGACCGCATCAGTTCCATTGGAGTGGCGGTGGTGGAAAACGGAAAGATCACCGACACCTTCTCCTCTCTCATCAACCCCGAGTGCCGTTTTGACCGCTTCAACATCAGCCTGACGGGCATCCGCCCCTCCAGCGTGCGCAACGCGCCCACCTTCCCCCAGCTCTGGACCTCCCGGCTGCAGGATCTCTTCTCCAGCGGACTGCTGGTGGCCCACAACGCCCCCTTCGACATGCGGGTGCTGGCCCACTGCCTCACCGACTATCACATCCAGTGGCAGGATGAGGCCGCCTACGCCTGCACCGTGGCCATGGGCCGCAGAACCTACCCCAATCTGCCCGACCACCGGCTGGACACCATGTGCCGCTTTCTGCACATCCCCCTGGCCCATCACCGGGCGGACAGCGACGCCGTGGCCTGCGCCATGCTGCTCATCAACTACATGGAACAGGGGATGGTTCCGGAGAGCTGCCGCAAAACGCGGAGCATGCATCTGCAGGGGTGACTCCCCCGGCCTCAGTGCCGGTACGGGTGCCGCCCGTCATCTGAAATGCAAAAAATCAGGGCCGGTACGGAGCTGCCTCCGTACCGGCCCTCTGCCTTCCCGATCCCCTGCCCTCAGGGGACGGCCCAGGCGAAGAAGCCGGGACACAGCCCCACAAAGAAGGCCACCAGAATCAGGAGAATGATGGGTATGATGAGCTTTTTCGAGATGTCCGCCACCGAACACTCGGCCACGCCGCACATGACGAACATGGACAGGCCGAAGGGCGGAGTGGTGAGCCCGATGGCCTGGGCGATGACGATGGCCGTCAGACAGGTGTAGAGATCCATGCCCATGGCCACCACCAGGGGGGCCACCAGGGGTACCACTATCTGCATGGCGCCGCCGGAGTCCATAAAGGTACCCAGCACCAGCATGAACAGCAGAATCAGGCAGATGAGGGCCTTGCCGCTGACGCCGGAGGAGACCATGGCGTCCGCCAGTTTGGCGGGAATCTCCACGGCGGTCATGGCCCCGGAGAAGACGGAGGCCGCCGCCAGCATGAGGAACAGAGGAACGCCGTTGCGCAGGGACTTGATGGCGATGTCCACGATCTCATCGGGCTTCACCGTCTTGTAGACAAAGACACTGACCAGAATGCCGTAGACCAGGGAGATGGCCGCCGCCTGGGCGGTGTCCGTCAGACCGGTGAAGATGCCCCCCAGGATGATCACCGGGGTGATGATGGCCCAGATGCTCTCCTTCAGAACCGAGCCGAAGGAGCGGGCCTGCAGGGCGTCCACCATGGAGTTGATCTTCTCCTGGTCTCCGTTGCCGTGGCGCACACAGTAGATGTAGGCGTAGATGATGAGAATGACCCCGGCCATCACCCCGGCCACGGCGGCAATCTTGTACAGGGCGATGAGATCCACATCGTAGCCCAGGACGGAACTGGAGATGGCCGCCGCTCCGGTGAGGGGGACGCTGGGAGGAATGACCATGCCCAGGCAGCCCGCAGCCACCAGGATGGCGGCACTGAACATGCGGTCATAGCCCATGGCCACCAGCATAGGATAGCACATGCCCCCCACCGCGGCGGTGGTGGCGGGGCCGGAGCCGGAGATGGCCCCGTAGAACAGGCAGGTGACAATGGAGATGATGGGCAGAAAGCCCTTCTTCCGGCCCAGGAAATAGGAGAAGGTGTTGAAGATCTTCTCCGTCAGCTTGCCCCGGGCCATGAACTCCCCGGCCAGCATGAACAGAACGATGGTAATGCCGGTGTTGTTGGCACTGGCCCCGGTGACAAACCAGTCCACAATGTCCATGAAGTGGACCGGAGAGGCTCCGCCGAAGCACAGGGGCAGCAGCAGGGCGGAGAAGACGATGCAGGCCACCATGGGCAGGCCCATGAAGAGCATCATGCCGAAGAAGGCAATCAGAAACAGGGCGATCATCATGCTCCCTCACCCTCCTTCCTGCGGCTGCGCAGCAGCCGCTCAAAGTAGCGCAGCACCGACAGCACAAACCCCACGGCGGGGGCCATGTAGATGATGGCCACCGGTACGCCGATGACGGCATTTGTCTCCCCCGAGGCCATGACCTGGATCACCCGCTGGACGCTGAGCACGGCCAGCACGATGCTGAACAGGGCCATAAGGACCTCGTTCACCGCCCCGATCACCTTCTTCACCCCTGCCGGATAGGCGGCGAAGAGGATGTCGATGCGCATGTGGCTGTTGTGCTTCACCGCAACCGCCACCCCCAGGAACACCAGCCAGGTGTAGGCGTAAAAGGACAGCTGGTTGATGCCCGCAACCAGGTCCTTGTTGACAAACTGGACCACAAAACTCACCAGCACCAGCCCGGTGATCACCACGATCAGGAATACCAGCAGGTACTCCTCCAGATTGTCCAGCAGTCCTTTCCTTTCTTTCCCGTTTTCGCTCAAACAGCACTCCTCCTCTGTAATGGCCGGGGAGACCCGGACCCCATGTCCGGGAAGGGACAGACTCTCCCCCACACTGATTTTACCAGAACCCGGGCAGGATATTTCATCAACTGCTGAAACTATCCCGCCTTTTTCCCGGTTTCCCTCCCTGCCGGGGCGGGGAACTCCCTCCCCCTCCCCCCAGGGGGCTGAATTATCTTATCTTTGGTATCAAAGATCTGCCCGAATACCGGCAGCGAAGGGCCTTTTCCCCGGGCTGCGGCGGTGGACCCGGCTCCGGGAGAACCCTTCCTGTTTCCCCGGAGAAACCCCGGGAGCGGTCTTCCGGCTGGGGCTTCTGCCGGGCCGGGGAGAGAATCTGGCAGGTCCCAGGTTCCTCTCCCCCTGCCCTCCACCGGCAGCATCCGTCCACTCCCGTGGAGGATATTTCAGCACCTCAAGAAAGCGGGCACAGGAGGAATCTGCCGGGGTTCTCTCCCCTGTCAGGGGGAACCCCTGGTAAGCGGCAGCTGACCGGATGGTCATCCCATCTCCCGGAAGAAGCCGGGCAGGGGAGGAGGGAGGACCCCGCCAGGTCCTCTCCCCTCCGGGCTGCAGCGGGCGGTCAGTCCCGGGTCCCTCCCCCTTCAGAGCACCCCTCCCTGCGGAAGCGGCTCAGCAGTTCCCCCGGGTCCGGGGTCTCCATCAGGGAGCTCATCAGGCAGACTCCCGCCGCCCCGGCCCGGCACACCGGGGCGAACCGCTCCGGGGTGATTCCCCCGATGGCGTACACCGGGATGGACACCCCCCGGCACACCTCCCCCAGCACCTCCAGGCCCCGGGGCGCCAGCCCCGCCTTGCAGGCGGTGGGGAAGATATGGCCCAGAGTCACATAGGTGCAGCCCAGTTCCCGGGCCAGGCGGACCTCCTCCGCACTGTGGCAGGAGGCCCCCAGGGTGGAAAATCCCCTCCGCTCCCCCTCCCCCATGGCCACCAGGCCTGAGAGTGGCATGTGGAGCAGGGGGTGGTCCAGTTCCCGGGCCACCCGGGGGAAGGCGTGGAGGATGCAGGGTACCCCATGGCGGCGGCAGATCTCCAGCACCTGCCGCCCCAGTTCCCGGTAGTCCTGCTCCGGCAGGTCCTTCTCCCGCAGAATCAGGGCGGCGGGGCCGGCGGCGGCGATGCGCTCCAGGCGCACCAGGAAGTCCTCCCGGCACAGCCTCCGGCTGGTGACGCACAGGATGTCAGACATAGAGGTAGTCGTTCAGCACCGGCTGCAGACCCTGGCCGGCCATGTCATCGTACATGGTGCGGAAGCTGCGGCCGTCACAGATCTCAAACTGCTCGTCCCCCTCCTCCCCGCCGGTATCCCTGCCGGTGTACTTGCTCTCGTGGTCCCCGATGCCGGTGGAGACTCCGGCGGACACCTTCGTGGCCGCGATGCGCACAATGCCGTCCCGGAAGGAGGCACTCTCCCGGGAGGAGACGGTGATGCCCACGAAGGGCAGGAAGATCCGGTAGGCGCACAGCACCTGGCACAGCTGCCGCTCCCCCACGTCCCTGGGCGCTATGCGGTCGTTGTTCACAATGGGCCGCAGGCGGGGGCAGGACAGGGACATCTCCGCGTGGGGGTACCTGCGCTGCAGGTAATAGGCGTGGAGGGCGCTGGCCAGGGCGTCCCTGCGGAAATCCCCCAGTCCCAGCAGTGCGGAGAAGGCCACGCCCCGCATGCCGCCCCGGAGGGCCCGCTCCTGGGACTCAAAGCGGTAGGGCCACACCCGCTTGTGCCCCATCAGGTGCAGCTGCTCATAGCGGTCGGTGTCGTAGGTCTCCTGGAACACGGTGACGTAGTCCGCCCCGCACCGGTGCAGATAGGCATACTCGTCGGTGTTCACCGGGTAGATCTCCAGCCCCACCATGCGGAAGCGGTTCCGGGCCAGCTTCACCGCCTCCCCGATGTACTTCACGTCGCTCTTTGCCCGGCTCTCTCCGGTGAGAATGAGAATCTCCTCCATGCCCGAGTCCGCAATCACCTTCATCTCCTGCTCGATCTGCTCCAGGCTCAGCTTCATGCGCCGGATCTGGTTGTAGCAGTTGTAGCCGCAGTATATGCAGTAGTTCTCACAGTAGTTGGAGATGTACAGTGGCGTGAACAGGTACACCGTATTCCCGAAGTGGGCCCTGGTCTCCAGCCGGGCCCTCTGGGCCATCTGCTCCAGAAAGGGCTCCGCCGCCGGGGAGAGCAGGGCCTTGAAGTCCCGGACGCTGCAGCGCTCCTGCTGCAGGGCCCGCTCCACCTCCCGGGCGGTGTATTGGGAGGGATCGTAGCTTCTCATCTCCCCCATGACCTTCTCCATCACGTCCGAGTGAATCTGTTCCATGTCCGGCAGGTAGGCCATGTGGTCCGTCCGGGAGGAGGGATCCTGTTCCAGGGTGTGCTTCCGCCTCAGGGCGGCGGGAGAGAGGGTGCTGGCATCCACGTAATACTGCTCATCCATGCTGGCAGCCGCCCCCTCTCAGTGCAGGAATCCCGTCAGGGGGTCCGAGGCGGAGGCCCCCCGCATCAGAACCCGGCCCATGCCGGACAGATAGGCCAGCCGCCCGGCCTCAATGGCCAGCCGGAAGGCCCTGGCCATCCGGGGCAGGTCCCCGGCGGTGGCCAGGGCGGTGTTTGCCATCACCGCCGCAGCTCCCATCTCCATGGCCTGGGCCGCCTGGGAGGGTTTCCCGATGCCCGCGTCCACGATGATGGGCAGGTCGATCTCATCGATGAGGATCTGGATGAACTCCCCCGCCGCCAGCCCCTTGTTGGACCCGATGGGGGCGGCCAGAGGCATGACCGCCGCGGCACCGGCCTCCACCAGGGCCCGGGCGGCGTACAGGTCCGGATACATGTAGGGCAGCACCACAAAGCCCTCCCCGGCCAGAATCTCCGTGGCCCGGATGGTCTCCTGGTTGTCCGGCAGCAGGTACCTGCTGTCCCGCATGATCTCGATCTTCACGAAGTCCCCGCAGCCCAGTTCCCGGGCCAGACGGGCAATGCGCACCGCCTCATTGGCGTCCCGGGCCCCGGAGGTGTTGGGCAGCAGGGTGACCCCCTGGGGAATGTAGTCCAGAATGCTCTCGTGTTCCTTCGTGTTGGCCCGGCGCACTGCCAGGGTGATGATCTGGGCCCCGGCGTCCTCCACGGCGGCCTCGATGAGTTTCAGGGAATATTTTCCCGAGCCCAGAATGAAGCGGGAGGTGAACGCCTTCCCGCCCAGCACCAGGCAGTCTTCCTTATGTTCCATGATGTCTGCATCCTTTCTCTGTCCAGTCTGTGCTCCCGCCGGAGGGGGACGGGGTCAGCCGCCTCCCACGAAGCGGACAATTTCCACCTCATCCCCCTCCTCCAGGATCCGCGTGGCCAGGGTCTCTCTGGGGACGATCTTCCCGTTGCACTCCACGGCGATGCGCCTGGGATCGCAGCCCCGGGCCCTCAGCCAGTCCAGCAGCACGGTCCCGGCCAGGTCCAGGGGCTCTCCGTTGATGGTCACCATGCTCTCACCTCCTCTCCCATGCAGGCATGAAAAAAGGCGCACGAAGAATCACACCCGCGGTGGTGTGCCCCTTCGTGCGCCTCATCGGCCTGCACTCTATGATCAGATTGTAACCGTTCCAGCCTTTCCTGTCAAGCAGGGAGAGGACTTTGCCTTCTGTCTCCGGGAGAAACCCGCCCGGAGGAGGCGGCCCTCACACCCCGGTCAGGTCCCGCACCACCTGGCTGGCGGCGATGAGACCGGCTGTGGCCGGCACAAAGGCGTTGCTGCCGGGCACCTGGTGCCGGTCGCTGTCCCCTGCGCCCTCCCCCGGGGTCATGGCCTCCTCCCGGGAGTAGACCACCTTGAGGGAGTAGATCCCCCGTCTGCGCAGTTCTCTGCGCATGACCCGGGCCAGGGGACACATGGTGGTTCTGGAGATGTCCGTGACCTCAAAGGCGGTGGGATCCATCTTGTTTCCCGCCCCCATGCAGCTGAGGATGGCAGTCCCCGCCGCTCTGGCCTGCTCCACCAGCAGCAGCTTGGCCGTCACCGTATCAATGGCATCCACAATGTAGTCCCAGGCCGTGAAGTCAAAGCGGGAGACCGTGTCCGGCCCGAAAAAGACCCGGTGCACCTTCACATCCGCCGTGGGGTTGATGTCCAGAATGCGCTCTCTGGCCACGTCCACCTTGTAGCGCCCGATGGTACTGTGGAGGGCGATGATCTGCCGGTTCAGGTTGGTCAGACTCACCTGGTCGTTGTCCACCAGGGTCAGGTGCCCCACGCCGCTGCGGGCCAGGGCCTCCACCACATAGCCGCCCACTCCTCCCACGCCGAACACTGCCACATGGGCCGAGCGCAGGGCCTCCATGCCCTCCTCCCCCAGAAGCATCCGGGTCCGGGAGAGGGATTCCTCCACTTCCTTCTGCTCTCTCTGCCTGGCCGCACTGGGGACGAATCCGTTCTCCGTCACCTTGCCCAGAAGCCTTCCGGATTTCTTTCTGGTCTGACCCGTCCTGGGATCCGCCACGGTCATGGTCTCGTACAGATACCAGCCGCCCTTGATGTTCTTGATCTCCGTGCCGGGTGGCCGGCTGAAGTTCACCACATAGTCCGGTTTCTCCGCCATGCTCTGCTCCTCCTGAATCTGCTCTCTCCCTCCCGGCCGGAGGCATTCCCCCCGGGCCGGCGGGGACACTACCACTCCCGCAGGATATCCCGCTTTTCCACTGCGTACCGGTCCATGTACTCCTGGAGATCCTTATCGTTGCGGATGAGCATGATCTCCTGGAAGCGCCCGGTCTCAATGTCCTTGAAACCGGCAACCTGCTCCCCGGTGCAGATGCTGGCGCGGATCACCGGCGTCACCTTCTCCCTGTCATAGGGAGTCACATTCTTCTTTTTCCCAAATCCGAACACAGCTTCCACCTCCCTCCGGGCCTCGGATCCTGTCAGACCGGAGTCCCTTTTCCTCAGTATACCACAGCTGCCCCAAATTGTGAATTACCCCACCCCGCAGGCATCGCTTCGCTCCGCCCTTGAAGGGGTGGGGC
>CAYXVN010000015.1:0-6280 GCA_964468565.1 uncultured Oscillospiraceae bacterium
GCCGGGGTTTTCCCCAGGTTCCGCCTGGCTCTGTATGTGGGGAGGGCCATCGGGCGGGACAGGGAGCGGGGAAGAGGGGATTGGGGGCCCTGAGGGTCGCTTCCGAAGGGGAAGGCCCAGTTCCGGCAGCCCCCTGATGGGGGAACTGTCCCCCCAGGCTGTCCGGTCAGAGGGGGAGAGTGTTTTCCTCCAGAGATTCCTCCTCTCTCCCGAACAGCTCCTCTGCCCGCCTGGGGCGGACTCCAGACGGGTGCAGAAGGTGCAGGGCAGGGAAGCGGTGGGCCCTAAGCGGACCACAGTGGCCCGGGGGGATGCTGCTGCAGGTGCTGCAGAATGGTCCCGGATGCAGGCGGCAGCTGCGGTCTCCCGGATCCGGCGGTCCCGGCCCTGGAATTCAGATCCTGCGCCCCGACTGAGCCGCAGACAGCTTCAGCATACCTGTGGGCACGTCCCTGAGAACCGGCTTGGCCATTCTTTTCTGCCGGAAAGGCGCACCGTGTGGGGAACTGCATCAGGGCGTTCCGGCCGGCGGCAGGGGTGATGATGCCCTCGGCACAGATGGCGGAATGGCTCGGGGACAGGGCCGCATCAGCGCCAGAGGGCGGAGGATCTCCAGCTGTAAGGTGGTGAGCGAGCTGAGCTGCCTGGTCCGAATGGGGTGCACCTGCTCCATGGCCTCCAGCTCCTTCTCCAGAGCCTGGAGCAGGGTGTCCGCCTGGCGGGAGAGGGAGCCCTCCTGGGGCGGCAGGTCCCCAGGGAGACCGCGGACAGGCGGCAGTCCGGAAGAAGGGTGAATTGGGCCTCCCGGGCCAGGGGGGCGGCAGCAGGCCCGGGCAGCCGGGGTGCGGAGGGGCTGCAGCTCCCCGCCGGGGTCCGCCGGCACGGCAAAGAACTGCCCCGGAGGCAGCGGGGTGTCCCCCTCCTGTGCCCGGACATCCAGATTCAAAGGAGCAGTGCACCTGGGGCTGGGCAGCCGGTCCCCCCGGATCCCTTCCACCCGATCCTCCCGCAGGAAAACCGGCGGAGGGGAGAGACGAAAGAGGGCCCCAGATATCCCGGTGGGCAGAAAGGACAGCAGGGGAGGGGAGGTGGCCTGCGGGGACAGGGACGCCTCCTCCGGCACAGCCAGCTCCAGAGCGGCAGGCGCCGTTTCATCCGGGCGCTGCACCGTTCCCGGCCAGATGCCATCCCCGGGGGACAGCCTCTTCCCTCTCAGAAATACTGTGTCCAAACCAGGGAGGAGAAGTGCCCCTGGGAGCCATGCACCTCAGACAGGTCCGTTGGAAAAAGAGGCACAACCGGGAGTCATTGAAAAGCAGGCTGGGAGGGCAGGAGCAGTTTCCCCACAAGGTGCTGGCAGAGCTGCACAACCAGACGGTGAAACTCCGGATCTCTTTGCGGCTGCACATGCCCGCCGGCAGGGAGCGCGCCGGGCCACAGCACCTTAAACAGAAGCGTGAGATTTCCCCTGCCGGTCCCATGGGCATCTGCGCTCAGGTCCCAGGAAAGGACGGGCACGCCCCGGAAGCGGACCTGGAGCATCCGTTCCAGCTGCTGATGATATACGTGTGTCCCAGCCGGCTGTACAGGGCATGCAGTTCCTGCACATGCCTGCTTTCCGGATCCATAACAGGGCAGAGGCAATGCGGTGGGGCGGGAGGAAGTGCGTCTCCCTGTCGGCACTGAGGGGAGGTCACCTCCTGTCCTGCAGAAGGGAACCCGGAATTCCCATCCGGCCCCCACAGCAGGGGAGAGGGAGACAGCGTCCGCTGACAGGATCGCGTACATCCCCTGCCGCTGCAGAGATTCTGTCATTCTGACAGCCGGGGACCATGGGGCTGAGAAGGCGACAACCTGACTGCAGCACAGGTAGGGTCAGGATTTTCATCCGGGGAAGGGCACCCCGGAAGGAGATCCGGCAGAGGGGAGAGCATGGGGCAGGAGGGCAGGGAGCGGATTAGGGAATGCAAGGTTACCCTGGACCCCCTAACCTGGCGGGAAGATTGTCCGTTCATTCACGACGACGTAACAATTAATTGGATTAAATTTTTATACCATGCAATCCCTCTCCCATGGCCACCACAGACAGCGGGATTGCATTCCCCAGGGTGAGTGGGGTAAATGCAGAGGGTGAGACGCTCCCTGATGAGGGGTAAGCCCTTCTGAGGAGAATGCCTGAAAGGGTTCCTGATCTCTGTATCCAGGGCAGAATGTTCCGGATTTCAGGCATCTCTGTCCCACCGGGACAGAAGCTGAAACCATCCCCCCGGTCCCGGCGTACCGGGATCCATGCCCGGCCAGGGTTGTCCGGGGAGCCTGCTTTTCAGTGGGAGGGAAGAGCGTCCGGAAGAGGCAGGTCCCCCGGTTCCGGGTTCTGGGCGGGAGAGCTGCAGGCCCTCATCTGGTGCCGGTCAGAATCTGAGAAGAGTATCCATAAGAATTCTGAGTACCACCGCCCTCCAGGTGCTTCCGGAGCGGTTAGGGATGACACCGGGACAGCAGATACCGCCTTCGGAGAGGGACAGAGAGGACCTCCGGATCTGCCCGGGGTACCCCGTCAGAGAGGTGAGGGGCGGAGCGGGAGGAGAGGGGTGGGAACCGGGGAAAGGCTCAGGGGGAAACCAGACCTGCCCGGAAGGCGGATTGGTGCGGGAGGCCTCTTTGTGCAGGAACTCCTGCAATCTGAACCGCTCCCGGCTGTCCTCCGGACTGTGTGGGAGCAGGCTGACGCTGTCCGCTACCGGAAATGGGCAGAAACAGCCCCTGAACTCCTTCCCGTTATCTCCTCCGGAAGGGCCTCCAGCCCTCTCCGGAACCTGCCGGGGGAGGGGAGAGGCCCCAGGTGCCAGCCTGTCTGTCCCAAGGGAGACACCTGTGTCCAGACCATTCCGGACCAGGACAGAAGGTGGCCCCCGCAGAAACAGACATCCGGAAGGACTGCATCATCGGGGAACTGGCCGTGGAGTACAGCTCATAAGGTGGGAAAGGAGCCGGAGCAGGTGATCTTGGAATGGGGTCTCCGGTCCCAGGGCAGTACACTGCGCCCTCCTGAGGTTCTGCGGGAAAACCTCCTCTCCCGGGTCAGTGCATGGCCCGGCAGAATTACCGCAATCGGTATGAGGGATCTCTCCATGGCCCTGTCCCCCGGCGGCGGGAGAGACCTGGTGCGGTTCCCGTTCTGGAGGAGACAGCCTGGGGGCTGGGGCACCGGGGTCTGTCGCCGCTTGGGCTCCGGGAAGGGGCACCGTCCCAGGGATGGCGGCAGGGTCTGCTCCCATGGGGGTGAACCTCTCCGGTGTCACTCCCCACAGCAGCACGCCGGGAGCTCTCCCTGGACATCCATGACCTGCAGTGCCCGGTGGGACCGGACGGAATCTCCCCTCCCGGAGATGCATCCGCCGAACTGCTCTCCCCCTTCGGCATGCAGCCGCCGGTCCGGTTTTTCTGAGAACGGCTGTGAAACCGGGGAGCGGACAGAGGCGGGGCTGGCGGTACCGGAGCATCCGCCGCCTCCCGGTTGGCAGAGTCCTCCTGATCCGGAACGGGTCTGGCCCTTAAACGGAGCGGTTTGCCCCCTCCCGGTGCCCCGGATGGCCCCTGCGCTCCGGGATCCCCCGGAGAGACGTCTCCGGCAGTCCATGGGGGATTCCCCCCAGGGACCCTGTTCTGCGCCGCCCCCAGGGCTTCTCAGGAGCGGAAAGCTCTGCCGGCGGTGTTCACTGGGGGAAACGCCTTCGCCCTGTGGCGTACCAGGCGGCCTGCGACCCGGGCTGACGGGAATGTCCCGGTCTGCCGGCCTCTCTCAAGGCCACATGCCGCGTGAAAATCAGCTGCCGGGTGTGGAACGGAACGTGTCCTACGGCCTGGAAGGCAGGTTGTGGGGAAACGGTCACAAGGCCGCACCGTGCTCTCCTCCGGTGAGGGCAGACGGCCCGGTCTGCACAGCCGGGCATCCGGAACAGACAGCCATATGAGGGTATCGCCCCGGATCCCCCTGGCAGACAGCGGGAGGGACCGGCTGCCGCTCTCTGAATCTGTCCGGACCGGCCAGGACTGCAGTCCACTGCCGTCAGCGGACCGCCCGGTTCCAGGCTCCGGTGCCGCCATGGTGTCCCCGGTGATGATCGCCTCCTTCATCCGGAGGGACCTCACCGCCCCGGGTCCGCAGGGGCAGGGACCGGATGTCTTCCCTGGCAGGCATCCGGATGGGCGGGGAGGCGATCGGGGGTGTCGGCGTGGTTCCGGCTCTCATTGTGGTGCCGGAATACCTCAAACCGGGGAAAAGGGGCATGTTCCCGGGAATCTGCCGGGACGGCCCATTGGACTGTCAGATCCGGGTTCACGAAAGAAATACAGACCGTTCAAAAAGCCTCCTGTTTCTCTTCATGATTTCTTCACATCGGAGGAGTATCCTTTCAGACAGTGAAAGGGAACCACAGATCCCCACTGAAAGGAGCTTTTTCAGATATGAAAATCACAGACCTCATCCCCCGCAGCAGTGACCGCTGCGTTTCCGACCCCTCCTCCTCCCCTTCCGGCAGCCGCCCCGCCTCCGGGCACCGCGGCGTCCGCCGCGGGGCAGCCCTCGTCCTCAGCTGTGCCATTCTGGGCGGCAGCTGCGGGCTGGGCGGCGCCATCGTCTGGGACCGGCTCCAGGCAGCGGATCCCTCCCTGGCACAGGAGGACACCCACCTGAAGGTGGAGACCGTGGTGAACACCGGCAGCGGCAAGGTCATGACCCCGGAAGAACTCTACGCCGCCAATCTGCCCTCCTGCGTGGGCATCACCGTCTCCACCACGGTGAACCTCTACGGCCGCACCACCACTTCCGCCGCCTCCGGTTCCGGCTTCGTCCTCACGGAGGACGGCTACCTGGTCACCAACTACCACGTGATTGAAGAGGCCGTGGGGAATCCCTCGGTGGACATCCAGGTCAGCTTCGCCGGCGGGGAGAAGTATACCGCCACCCTGGTGGGGGGCGAAAAGGACAATGACGTGGCGGTTCTGAAGATCGAAGCCACCGGCCTCACCCCCGTCACCCTGGGAGACAGCGATCAGCTGGCAGTGGGAGAGCCGGTGTACACCATCGGGAACCCTCTGGGTGAGCTGACCTTCACCCTCACCGATGGCATGGTCTCCGCTCTGGACCGGCTCATCACCTCCACCAGCACGGAAAACGGCCAGACGGTGGAGACCACCCTGAACGTGCTGCAGACCAACACCGCCATCAACCCCGGCAACTCCGGCGGCCCTCTCTTTGACGCCTATGGCAACGTGATCGGCATCACCACGGCCAAGTACACCCAGGCCCAGTCCGGTGTCAGCGCCGAGGGGCTGGGCTTCGCCCTCCCCATCAATGACGTGAAGGACATCCTCTCGGATCTCATCCGGTACGGCTACGTCACCGGCCGGCCGGTTCTGGGAATCTCGGCCTCCAACGTGACGGAGGAGATCCGGCGCTACGGCATCCCCGCCGGCGCCGTGGTGGAGTCGGTCAGTGAGGGCTCCTGTGCCCAGAAGGCCGGCCTGCAGGTCAATGACATCATCACCGCCATTGACGGTACCGCCATCGACTCCAGCTCCGCGCTGAGCGCCGCCCTCTCCGCAGACTACCGGGCCGGCGACACCGTCACCCTGACCATCTTCCGGCAGCAGCAGGAGATGGAGCTCACCGTCACACTGGATGAGAAGACTCCCCAGACGGAGGAGGCGGTCCGGAGTGCGCCGGAAGCTGAAATCCCCCAGGAGCAGATGTGGCGCAGTTTCTTCGGCTGATCCTCTTTTCCCAGGCCATCCCGGCAGGCTGGCTGGGGATCGGTGAAAACAGGTGAATACTGCCGCTCCCCAGGGGGCTGTCAGCTCAGCAGGGCCAGGAACAGACCACACGGGCCTCAAGGCCTGTGAAATGGCCTGCAGTTCCTGGCCCTGTTCTGTCATACCGGAGACCGGTGGCCGAGGAGAGCTGATCCGGATCCGCGGCAGATCCCTTATCCGGAAGTGTGTCCTGTCCCTCTCCGGGAGGGAAGCTGCTCTTCCGGGTGCTGTCTCCATGAACTGCGCCCCACTGCGCTGTCCAGGGCAGAGACCGGGCCGGCAGGAGAGCGGGAGGACTTTCGTGCCGGACTCCAGAGCAGAGGGGAGCGGTGGGGAGGTGTCACCCCTCCAGGGGAGACAGACAGGCGGCATCTGTTCCGATCCGGCAGATCTGCGCCGGTGCAGGAGCGGGACCTGTGGGCAGCTGCCGGGCAGGCAGATTACAGCTGGATATCCGGGTCCCAAA
>CAYXVN010000015.1:6380-26384 GCA_964468565.1 uncultured Oscillospiraceae bacterium
GGCAGGCAGATTACAGCTGGATATCCGGGTCCCAAAGCAGGCCGGACCTGCAAAGGGAGAAGGGCAGAGGGGGAGAAACACAGCCGGATCCGGCTGGTTTCAGGTCTGTTCCGGTCTTTTCCCCAACTTTTCCCCGGCCGAGTCGGGGGCCTCATCATCCCGCCAACGAGCTGTATTTCCGAACGGGCTGTATTTTCTGAGATTGTCCCCGGTGCGCCTTCCGCTTCGCATCACCCGGCTGCAGGGGTCAGCGGCCATCGGGTGGCCTCCGGGCCGGCATCTGAACCGCCGGAGGGGGCGCTGGGAGAGGGGAGATGGGGCACTCTGTCCGGAAGGGGGTCAGAGGGAGACCCGTGCCGGACGCCGGGCGGGGATCAGCACCCGGAGGAGTGGAGCGGGAAGGGACCGGGGCCCCTCCGGGGGAGACGCCCCCTCTCCCCGGAGCATGCGGTCCATGGCAGGCCGGTGCCGGACCACACCCGCCCGTGGACGGAGAAAGAGGCAGGCCCCAGGGGGAGGAAACCGGATCCGCTCCGGAGCGGGGCAGAACCCTCCCCGGGGCAGAAAAAATCCTCCGGCCCGGGAGGGGCCGGAGGAGAGCACTCACTTTTGCTGTGTGAAGGCGCCGTTGAGCGCGCAGACGATGCAGCCCTCGCTGGCGGGATGGACGGTGCCGCAGACGGGGCAGGTGACCATCTTGCTCTCGGCGGCAAAGAGCTTCACCCGGTCACACTTGGGACAGCGGTAGATGTCCACGTGAAAACGCTCCTTCATCAGGGCGCTGCCCATGGGGTAGGAGGCGATTTCCCGGATCATTTCCACATTGCAGTGGGGGCACATTTTGGGTGCATAGTTTTCCATAACGAACAGTCCTTTCCGTTTCGACTGGCCGCAGGACACAAGCCTTTCGGCCTTTTCATACCGGAGCATAGCACATCCGGCAGGAAATGTCCAATATTACTTTTCGATGAATTCCCCAGATCCTCTTTATGAGTGGGCCCCTCCGGGGCCTCTTCCCGGGAGGCACCCCGGAGGAGGAAGAGGGCCGGGGAGGGGCGGAGCCGGCGGGGGGCCGGGCCGCCCCCGGCGGGGGCGGGGGAGAGGGGGCGTTTTCCCCCGGGCAGCGTGGAGGAAACGTCTAAAGGGCCCGGGGGATTTCCGGGAATGTTCATGAATTTTTCATCTTTGCCCCGGCGGATTCATGTTGCCTTCCGCCCCGGAACCGCGTATAATAGTACCCTGTGACAGAGTGTACATCCGCCTCCGGGGCGGAAATCTCGGAAAGGAGGCAGCGTCCATGTGGGCCACCATCCAGGGTATCCTGCAGACTCCGCTCCCCATCCCCCTTCTTCAGATCCGCATCGCGGACATCCTGGACATCGCCATTCTGGCCTTTGTCTGCTACAAGCTGCTGTGGATGCTGCGCAAGAGCAGTTCGGGCCGGGTTCTGCGGGGAATCCTCCTGCTGCTGCTGGCCATGTGGGTCTCCACCGTCATCAGCCTCAGCGCCACCACCTTCCTGCTGGGGCGGGTGGTGGAGTACGGGGTTCTGGCTCTGGTGATCCTCTTCCAGCCGGAACTGCGCAGCTTCCTGGAGCGGGTGGGCTCCTCCAATCTGGGCATGGTCTTCGCCGCCCCCCCTCCCAGCGCCCCCATGGACATGGAGAACGCCATCGTCCAGACCACCGAGGCCTATGCGGACATGTCCCGGGACAAGGTGGGGGCCCTGATGGTCTTTGAGCGGCAGAACCTGCTGGACGATGTGATCAAGACGGGCACCGCCCTGGACTGCGCCGTCTCCAGCGAACTGCTGAAGAATCTCTTCTGGAACAAGGCCCCTCTTCACGACGGGGCCGTCATCGTCCGGGCCGGACGGATCATCGGGGCGGGGTGCATGCTCCCCCTGTCCGGCAACACGAATCTCAGCCGGGATCTGGGCATGCGCCACCGGGCCGGCATCGGGATCAGTGAACACAGCGATGCGGTGGTGGTCATCGTCTCCGAGGAGACCGGCTCCATCTCCGCCGCCGTGGGAGGCATGCTGAAGCGCCACCTGGCTCCGGAGACCCTGCAGGCCCTGCTGCGCCGGGAACTGCTGTCGGACAGCGGCGAGGAGAAGCACAGCGGCCTGGGACAGAAGATCCTGAGCCGCACCCGGAAGGAGGGTGGTCAGCCGTGAAGAAACGTCTCCTGGAGAGCCGCTGGGTCTACCTGCTGCTGTCCATCGTGCTGGCCGTGCTCTTCTGGCTCTACGTCCAGACCACCACGGACCCGGAGCGCACCACCTGGTACAACAACGTGCCGGTGAATCAGGTGGGCAGCAGCGTGCTCACCAGCCAGGGCCTGACGGTCAGCGGCCTGTCCACGGATCAGGTGCGGCTGCAGATCACCGCCCCGGCCAGCATTCACCGGGACCTGCTGGACAGCCGCTCCTCTCTGGCGGTGACCGTGGACGTGTCCCGGTGCACCGAGGGGGAGAACCAGCTGACCATCACTCCCGTGTGGCCCAGCTCCATCAATACGGACCGGCTCAGCCTGGACGCCCGGGATCCGGCCATCGTCACCGCCACCGTGGAGAAGCTCTACACCCGCACCCTGGACGTGACCTTCCGGCTTCAGGGGAAGGTGGCCTCCGGCTACCAGGTGGGCACCCCCGCCATCAGCCCCTCCAGCGTCATCGTCAGCGGGCCGGTGGAGCAGGTGAGCCAGGTCAGCGAGGTGGCCGCCATTCTCAACGAGGACGACCTGGACAGCCAGTTCTCCGGGGATCTGCCCCTGACCCTGCTGGACTCGGAGGGCAATGAGCTCACCGGCCTGGAGGTGACTCTGGACTCCCCCACCGCCTACGTGGTGCTGCCCATTGTGGTGGTGAAGGAAGTGGACCTGTCCGTGGCCCTGCAGGCCGGAGGCGGGGCGGTGGAGGACAATGCGGATGTGACCATTGATCCCCCCTCCATCATGGTCTCCGGCTCCGAGGAGGCCCTGGCGGGACTGACGGAGATCTCCCTGGGCTCGGTGGATCTGGCCAGGGTGGTGGGCTCCAACTCCTTCACCTTCCCCATCAACCTGGATCCCAGTCTGGAGAATGTCACCGGCATCTCCAACGCCACCGTGCAGGTGACCATCCACGGCCTCAGCACCCGTACCTTTGAAGTGAGCAACATCACCCCCATCAACGTGCCCGAGGGCTATACCGCCACCCCCATCACCCAGGCCAAGACGGTGACGGTGCGGGGCACCCAGGAGATCCTGGAGACCATTGACGCCAGCCAGATCCGCATTGACGTGGATCTGTCCCGGGTGACGGTGGAGGGCATCAGCTCGGTGCCCGCCCGGGTCTATCTGGACTCCACGGACACCGTGGGGGTCATCGGGGAATACTACGTCAGCGTCAACATGAGCCGCTGAGGGCGGCCCGCATGGAGGAAAACCGTCATGATACAGAACGCCATCGTGAAGAAAAAGGTGCGGGACGGGGTGGTGGAGGTCTCCCTGCTGCGGCAGATGGAGTGCGGTCTCCACTGCGACGGGGCCTGCGCCGGCTGCGGGCAGAAGCCCACGGAGGAGATCCTGGCCCTGGCCAGCGACCCCATCGGGGCCAGCCCCGGGGACTTCGTGGAGGTGTCCCCCTCGGTGGGGGGCAACATCACCCCCTCCCTCATCGTCTTCCTGCTCCCCTGCCTGGGGCTGGCCCTGGGCTACATCCTGGGCCAGAGCCTGTTCCACCTGGGGGAGGGGATGGCCCTGCTCACCGCCCTGGCCGGGGTGGTGGTGGGCTTTATTCCCGCCTTCCTGCTGAACCGGGCCATTCTGCGCAGCCGGAAGCCCGAGTTCAGCATCCTCCGGCGCATCCGCTAGTGTTCGGCTATGTGCGCCCCCTGCGCCCGGAGCTGAAGTGCCGGGACTTTGACCTGTACCGCATGCTCTACTGCGGCCTGTGCCGGGCTCTGCGGCGGGAATACGGCCTCATCGCCCCGCTGTTTCTCAGCTTTGACTTCACCTTCCTCACCGCCCTGCTGTGGGATCCGGAGATGCCGGTGACCCCCTGCCCCCACCGCTGCACCGCCAACCCCTTCCGCAGGCGGATGATGTGCCCGGAGAGCCCCGCCCTGAAGCTGGCGGCGGCGGAGTCGGTGGTGCTCTGCTGGTGGAAGCTGCGGGACTCCGTAAAGGACAGCCGGGGGCTGAAGAAGCTGGGGGCCCGGCTGGCGTCCCTGGCCCTGGGGCCGGCCTACCGGAAGGCGGCGGGGCAGTGCCCCGCCTTTGCCGCCACCGTCCGCTCCTGCCTGGAGGAGCTCTCCGCCCTGGAGCGGGACCGGTGCCCCTCGGTGGACCGGACGGCGGACACCTTTGCCCGGCTGCTCCAGGCGGCGGTGCCGGAGGGGGATCCCCGCAGCCGGGTGTCCTCCCAGCTGCTGTATCACCTGGGCCGCTGGATCTACCTGGCGGACGCCCGGGACGACCTGGAGGAGGACCTGGCGGGGGGCAGCTACAACCCGGTGGCGGAGCGCTACGGGCCCCAGGGGGACGACCAGGCCCTTGACCTCACCATGGCCCTCTCCCTGGACCGGGTGGGGGCGGCCCTCCAGCTGGGCAGTTACGGCGGACAGACCCCGCTGCTGGAGAACATCGTCTACCTGGGACTTCCCATGGTCCAGCGCTGCGTCTTTGACGGCAGCTGGCACCAGGTCCGCAGACAGAAGCTCTGGAGCCGTGAGTGAGCCCGGAGCCCCGCCGGTCCCCGGTCCGGAGGCCGGCTCTCCCCTTTTCCCCTGATTCCAGAGCGTAAGGAGGTGCAGGGCGCATTTCCCCTGCCCGGCGGCGCCGGACGGCATCCATGCGCCCGATCGGTTGTGAAAGATCCCTACAGCGTGCTGGGGGTAAGTCCGGACGCCAGCGACGCGGACATCAAGAAGGCCTACCGGGAACTGGCCCGGAAGTACCATCCGGACAACTATCAGAACAATCCTCTGGCGGATCTGGCCGAGGAGAAGATGAAGGAGATCAACGAGGCCTACGAGGCCATCCAGAAGCAGCGCGCCGGGGGAGGCTACCGCCCCGGCCCCTCCTCCTCGTCCTCCGCCTCCTCCGGGGCCTACCGCCAGCAGACCTGGTCCTCCGCCCAGTCCAATCCCACCTACGTGCGGGTGCGCAATCTCATCAACAGCGGGGACCTGGGCATGGCGGAGAAGCTGCTGGCGGAGGTGCCCAACCGGGATGCGGAGTGGTATTTCCTCACCGGGTCCATCGACTTCCGCAAGGGCTGGCTGGACGAGGCCATGCAGAACTACACCCGGGCGGTGCAGATGGACCCGGGCAACCCGGAGTACCGCCAGGCCCTGGCGGCCATGCAGCAGCGTGCCGGCTACCGGCCCGCCGGCTCCGGCGGGGCCATGGATACCATGGACTGCTGCACCAGCATGTTGTGCATGAACTGCCTGTGCGGCGGAGGCCGCTGCTGAGATGGGCCGGCGGGGAAACCGGCGCATCGCCCTGGGTGCCGTCTTTGCCGCCGGCAGCCTGGCCATGCTCTTTCTGGCCTCCGCCGCCCCCTCGGGGCGCATCGGGCTGACGGCGGTGGCGGGGCTGTTCCCCATGGCGGCGGTGCTGGCCGGGGGCACGGGGGCGGGCTACCTGTGCTGGGGCGCCGCCTCCCTGCTGGCACTGGTGCTGGTGCCGGACAAGGGGGTGGCCCTGATGTACGCCCTCTTCCTGGGGATCTACCCGGTGGTGAAGGCCGGCATTGAGCGGCTGCGGCGGCTGCCCCTGGAGCTTTTCCTGAAGCTGCTGTTTTTCAACGCGGTGCTGCTGCTGTTCTGGCAGGTGCTGCGGGCCCTCTTTCTCCCCAATCCCCCCGGCTGGCTCACCACCCCGGTGCTGCTGGTGGCCGGCAACGTGATCTTCCTGGTCTACGATTTCGGCCTCAGCCGGCTCATCGGGGGACTGGCCCCCCGGCTGAATCGGGGGAGGAGAGGCGGATGACAGAGATTACCCTTGAAGGAGAGTGACCCATTTGGTCAAAAGCATGACCGGCTACGGCCGGGCTGAGGAAATCTTTCCGGAGTACACCGTCACCGTGGAACTGCGCTCCGTGAACAACCGCTTTCTGGACTGCTCCATC
The DNA here is from genome assembly GCA_964468565.1 of uncultured Oscillospiraceae bacterium. Taxonomy (GTDB): domain Bacteria; phylum Bacillota; class Clostridia; order Oscillospirales; family Oscillospiraceae; genus Lawsonibacter. The sequence continues at coordinate 12,502 of CAYXVN010000015.1, forward strand.
CGGCTGCCCCGGCTGTACCTCTTTGCGGAGGAGGGGCTGAAGGCCCGGGTGAAGCAGGTCATCACCCGGGGCAAGGTGGACGTCTTCGTCACCATGGAGCACACCGGCGGCGGGGGAGAGCAGGTGACGGTGAACGAGACCCTGGCGGCGGGGTACCTGGCCGCCCTGGCCCGGCTCCAGGAGCTGGCCGGCCCCACCGTGGGAGGGCGCATCTCCGTCACGGAGCTGGCCCGCTTCCCGGAAATCCTGACGGTGGAGAAGCGGGAGGAGGACGTGGAGCAGACCGCCCGGGACATCGCCCGGGTGCTGGACGCCGCCCTGGCCGACTTTGATGCCATGCGCACCCGGGAGGGGCAGCGGCTGGAGGCGGACATTCTGGCCCGGGCCGCCGTCCTCCGGGAAAAGGTGGCCCTGGTGGAGGAGCGCTCCCCCCGCACGGTGGCGGAGTACCGCGCCCGGCTGGAGCAGCGCATGACGGAGGTGCTGCAGAGCGCCCAGCTGGATCCCGCCCGCATTCTCACCGAGGCGGCCCTCTTTGCCGACCGGGTGGCGGTGGACGAGGAGACGGTGCGCCTGGGCAGCCACCTGGACCAGATGGAGGAGATGCTGTCCCGGGGGGGCCCGGCGGGCCGGCGGCTGGATTTCCTGATCCAGGAGCTGAACCGGGAGGCCAACACCATCGGGTCCAAGGGCAGCGACCTGGAGATCACCCGCCTGGTGGTGGACATGAAGGGGGAGATCGAGAAGATCCGGGAGCAGGTCCAGAACATCGAGTGAGAGGGGCGGAGACATGCTGCTGGTGAATATCGGCTTCGGCTGTCACGTGTCCGCCGGACGGCTTCTGTGCATTCTCAGTCCGGAGTCCGCCCCCATCAAGCGCATGGTGCAGGACGCCCGGGACCGGGGCACCCTGGTGGACGCCACCTACGGCCGCCGCACCAGGGCGGTGCTGGTGCTGGACAGCGGCTGTCTGGTGCTCTCCGCCCTGCCGGCGGAGAAGCTGGCCGGGCGCATCAGCGGGGAGGAGCCCGCCGGGAACGAGGAGGAGGAATCATGACCAGGAAGAAGGAGAGAGGACAGCTCATCGTCCTCTCCGGGCCCTCGGGGGCCGGCAAGAGCACGGTGGTGGCGGAGCTGATGAACCAGCGGGAGAACCTGCACTTCTCCGTCTCCTACACCACCCGGGCCCCCCGCATGGGGGAGCAGGACGGGGTGAACTACCACTTCATCAGCCGGGAGGCCTTTCAGGACATGATCCACCGGGGAGAGCTGCTGGAGTGGGCGGAGTACGTGGACCACCGCTACGGCACCGGAGCCCGGGAGGTCCAGGAGCAGCTGGACCTGGGCCGGGACGTGCTGCTGGACATTGAGGTCCGGGGTGCCGCCCAGGTGAAGGAGAAGCGGCCGGACGCCCTGCTCATCTTCATCATTCCCCCCTCCTTTGAGGAGCTGTCCCGGCGGCTGCACCGGCGCAACACCGACCGGGAGGAAGTGATCCAGGGCCGGCTGGAGAAGGCCCGGGCGGAGCTGGCGGCGGCGGAGGAGTACGACTACCTGGTGGTCAACGACAAGGTGTCCGGGGCGGTGGAGGAGATTCAGGCCATTCTCACCGCCGCGGAGTGCCGGGTGGAGCGGCGGCGCTATGTGCTGGACCGCTTCCCCTGAGCAGCTGCGCTCTTGTGAAAGGAGTTCTTTGCCATGATGTTATATCCTGCCATGAAGGACCTGCTGGCCCGGGTGCCCAGCCGCTACGAACTGGTGAACGTGGTGGCCCACCGGGCCCGCCAGATCGCCTCGGAGGCGGAGATCCTGGGCAACCCCCTGGATGAGAAGCCGGTGAGCATTGCCATCCGGGAGGTGGCGGAGCGGGATCCGCTGTACCGCAACGATGAGGAAGAAGAGAGGTAACCGGGGACGGGGGCGGCGGGAACAGCCGGCTGCCCCGGAACACGGGGTTCAAGGAGCAAGCGGCGGGGCCTCCCCCCGCTTGCTTTTCCGTTGCGCTCACCGTGCCGGACCGGAAGGGAGGAACCCCTGATGGGGATGTGTGCAAGCGTGGCCGTGGCCAGGGCCGTCTATGCCATTGACCGGCCCTACTCCTACCGGGTGCCCCCGGAACTGGAGTCCCGGCTGCGCCCCGGCATGCGGGTGCTGGTGCCCTTCGGCCAGGGCAACCGGGTCAGTGACGGCCTGGTGCTGGCCCTGGAGCCGGAGACGGAACTCCGGGGGGATGTGTCCCTGAAGGACATCCAGACTCTGCTGGACGAGACTCCGGTGCTGGACAGCCGGTCCATTCAGCTGGCCCTGTGGATGCGGGACCGGTACTGGTGCACCCTCTACGACTGCGTGAGGGCCATGCTGCCGGCGGGGCTGTCCTTTGCCCTGCGCAACCGGGTGAGTCTGGTGCACAGAGAGGATAAGGAGGGGACCTACGCCGCCGCCGGGGACAGCCCTCTGGCCCGGCAGCTGCTGGATCTGCTCTACCACCGGGGGGGAGAGGCGGATCTGGTGTCCGTTCACCGGGCCTTCGGCACCTCCAGCCCCTCCGCCGCCCTGCGCCGGCTGACGGAGGCCGGGGTGATCGCCATGGACAGCTCCGCCCGGCGGGAGGTGGGGGACCGGATGGAGCAGATCGCCTCCCTGGCCCTGCCTCCGGAGGACGCCCTGGCCCTGGTGACCCCCAAACGGAAATCCGCTCCCATGCGCTTTGCGGTGACGGAGCTTCTGACCCTGATGCCCGGTCCGGTGTCCGTGAAGGAGCTGTGCTACTTCACCGGCGCCTCCTCCCAGACCGTCCGCACCCTGGCCCGGGACGGCATTCTCACCCTGGAGCGCCAGGAGGTGTTCCGCCGGCCGGCGCTGGAGGAGGTGGAGCCCGCCGGCCCTCCCGTGCTCAACGGCGAGCAGCAGCAGGCCTTTGAGGCCCTGGACGCCCTGAGCCGCAGCGGGGCGGCGGCGGGGGCCCTGCTCTACGGGGTCACCGGCTCGGGGAAGACCCAGGTGTACCTGGCCCTCATCCGCCAGGTGCTGTCCCGGGGCCGCCAGGTGCTGATGATGGTGCCGGAGATCGCCCTCACCCCCCAGATGCTGCGCATCTTCACCGCCCACTTCGGCGCTCAGATCGCCCTGCTTCACAGCTCCCTGCGCACGGCGGAGCGCTACGATGAGTGGAAGCGCTGCCGCAGCGGGGACGCCCGGGTGGTGCTGGGGACCAGGTCCGCCATCTTCGCCCCTCTGGAGGACATCGGGCTCATCATCCTGGACGAGGAGCAGGAGAGCTCCTACCGCTCGGAGCAGACTCCCCGCTACCACGCCCGGGATGTGGCCAAGTACCGCTGTGTCCAGCACCGGGCCCTGCTGGTGCTGGGCTCCGCCACCCCCTCCGTGGAGAGCATGTACTGCGCCCTCTCCGGCACCTACCGGCTTGTCACCCTGCGGGAGCGCTACAACCGGCAGAGCCTGCCTCAGGTCATCATCTCGGACGTGCGCCGGGAGTACCGGGAGGGGGGCATCCGGGCTGTGGGGGAGGTGCTGCGCCGGGAGCTGGACCGGAACCAGGTCACCGGGGAGCAGTCCATCCTCTTCCTCAACCGCCGGGGGGCCAGCCCCATGCTGCTGTGCGGCACCTGCGGCGACGTGCCGGAGTGCCCCAGCTGCTCCGTGAAGCTGACCTACCACTCCGCCAATCACCGGCTCATGTGCCACTGCTGCGGCTACTCCCAGGAGGTGCCTCCGGCCTGCCCGGTGTGCGGGGGGAAGTACCACGCCCTGGGGGTGGGCACCCAGCGGGTGGAGGAGGAGCTGGAGGAGCTGTACCCCGGCCGGCGCATCCTGCGCATGGACACGGACACCGTCTCCGCCACCAACCCCCACGATAAAATCCTCCGGGAGTTCAGCCAAACCGAAGGCGCCATTCTGGTGGGCACCCAGATGGTGGCCAAGGGTCTGGACTTTGAGGGGGTGACCCTGGTGGGGGCGGTGGCCCCGGATCTGTCCCTCTACGCCCAGGACTTCCGTGCCCCCGAGCGCACCTTCTCCCTGCTGACTCAGGTGGTGGGCCGTGCCGGCAGGGGCTCCCGGGTGGGCAGGGCGGTGATCCAGACCTTCAGTCCGGACCACGAGGTGATCCGCTGCGCCGCCCGCCAGGACTACGACAGCTTCTACCGGGGGGAGATCGAGCTGCGGCGGCTGCGGAACCTGCCCCCCTTTGCGGACCTGGTGGTGCTCACCGCCTCCGGTCCCAGACAGGAGGAGGTGAGGCGCTGCTGCATGCGCATGCGCATGTCCCTGGAGGACAGTCTGGGGCGGCTGGGCACCTGGCAGATTCTGGGGCCCGCCCCCGCCCCGGTGCTGCGGGTCAGCGGGAACTACCGCTACCGCCTCACCCTCGCCGGCCCCTGCGACCGCCAGGCCCGGGAGACGGTGCGCTCCCTCCTCATCGCCGTCTCCCGGGACAGGCAGTCCAGGGGCGTCTCCGTCTGGGCGGACCTGGACCCCCACGGGACCTGATCATCAGAAAGGAGGATGCAACATGCTGAGAAAGATTGTAACCCGGGGGGACCCGGTGCTGGGCAAGCGGTGCCACGCGGTCACCCGCTTTGACCGCCGGCTCTGGGACCTTCTGGATGACCTGCGGGAGACCCTGGCGGAGGCCCACGGCATGGGCCTGGCGGCCCCCCAGGTGGGAATTCTGCGCCGGGCGGTGGTGGTGGTGTCGGATCCCTCCACCGGCGACATGATCGAGCTGGTGAACCCCCGCATCCTGGTCCAGGAGGGGGAGGAGGAGGACTGGGAGGGCTGCCTGTCCGTGCCCGGCCTGTGGGGCCGGGTGAAGCGGCCCCTGCTGGTGCGTCTGGAGGCCCAGGACCGGAGGGGACAGTTCTTTGAGGTGGAGGGGGAGGGCGTTGTGGCCCGCTGCTTCTGCCACGAGCTGGAGCACCTGGACGGCCACCTCTATACGGAGCACTGCTCCCGGCTCTACACCACCGAGGAGCTGGACGCCATGGAGAAGGCGGAGGAGGAGCGGGAGGCCGGAGAGGCCCGGGATGCTCAGAATCCCGATGACACAGAACCGGCTCCGGAGCCGGAGCAGGAGGAGGATCAGATCTCTTGAGAGTGGTATTCATGGGCACGCCCCCCTTTGCGGTGCCCTCCCTGGAGGCCCTGGTGGCTGCGGGACACCAGGTGGCGGCGGTCTTCACCCAGCCGGACCGGCCGGTGGGCCGCCACGTCAGCCGCCTGCAGCCCCCGCCGGTGAAAGTCCGGGCCCTGGAGCTGGGCATTCCCGTCCTTCAGCCGGAAAAGCTGCGGGACGGCACCGCCCTGGCCGCTCTGCAGGAGCTGGCTCCGGACCTCATTGTGGTGGCCGCCTACGGCCGCATTCTGCCGCCGGAGCTGCTGGCCCTGCCCCCCCTGGGCTGCATCAACGTCCACTCCTCCCTGCTGCCCCGGTGGCGGGGGGCCGCCCCCATCAACTGGGCCATTCTGGGAGGGGACAGGGAGACCGGAGTCACCATCATGTACATGGATGAGGGGCTGGACACGGGGGACATCCTCCTCCAGGCCTCCACCCCCCTGGGCCTGGAGGAGAACGCCCAGGAGCTCACCGCCCGGCTGGCCCCTCTGGGGGCGGAGCTGCTGGTGCAGGCGGTGGAGCTGCTTGCCGCCGGCACCGCCCCCCGCACCCCCCAGCAGGAGGCCCTCAGCTGTCAGGCCCCTCTCCTGAGCCGGGCTCTCAGCCCTGTGGACTGGAGTTGGCCCGCCCGGGCGGTCCACGACCGGATCCGGGGCCTGGTGCCCTGGCCCGCCGCCATGACGGACATTCTCACCGGACGGCCGGTGAAGCTGTTCCGCTCCGCCCTGCTGCCGGGCACCGCCGCCGCCGCCCCGGGCACAGTGGTCTCCACCTCCCGGGAGGGCATTGACGTGGCCGCCGGAGACGGGGGCGTGGTGCGCATCCTGGAGCTGCAGGAGGCGGGAAAGCGGCGCATGGAGGCCGGCGCCTGGCTGGCGGGCCATGCCATCCGGCCCTGATGGACGCCAGAGAAGCGGCCCTGCAGGTGCTCTATGCCTGTGAGCGGCAGGGGGAGTGGTCAGATGAGGTGCTGCGCCGTCAGCTGCACAGGGACGTGCCGGATCCCCGGGACGCCGCCCTGGCCACCCGGCTGTGCTTCGGGGTCCAGCAGAACCGCACCCTGCTGGACTTCTATCTGTCCGCCTTCTGCAGCCGCAGCCTGAAGCGGCTGGAGACCCGGGTGCGCCTCATTCTGGAGCTGGGGGCCTTCCAGCTGCTCTTTCTGGACCGGGTGCCCCACCGGGCGGCGGTGGACACCGCCGTGTCCCTGGCCCGGGCCCACAGCGCCAGCCCCCGCACCCCCGCCCTGGTCAACGCGGTGCTCCGGGCTCTGGAGCGCTCCCTGGCGGACCTGCCTCCCCTGCCCCGGGAGGACCCCCTGGAGGAGCTCTCCCTGCGCTGGTCCCACCCCCGCTGGCTGACGGAGACCTTTGCCGGCCTCTTCGGCCTGGAGGGGGCGGCGGCACTGCTGGAGGCGGACAATGCGCCGGTGCCCCTTCAGGCCCAGCACAACCCCCTGCGGGGTTCCCGGCAGCAGCTGGTGTCCGCCCTGGAGGACTCCGGCGCCCGGGTGGAGCCCCACCCCTGGCTGGAGGGCTGCTTCCTCCTCTCCGGCAGCGGGGACCTGGAGAACAGCCGTCCCTTCCGGGAGGGCCGCTTCTACGTCCAGGACCCGGCCGCCCGCCTGGCGGTGCTGGCGGCGGATCCCCGGCCGGGGATGCGGGTGCTGGATGTGTGTGCCGCCCCCGGGGGCAAGAGCTTTGCCTGCGCCATCTCCATGGAGAACCGGGGGGAGATCCTCGCCTGTGACCTGGTGCCCTCCCGGGTGGCGCGCATCCGCAGCGGAGCCCGGCGGCTGGGCCTGTCCTGCATCACCCCCCGGCAGCAGGACGGCCGCACCCCGGATCCCCTCTGGCAGGGGGCCTTTGACCGGGTGCTGGTGGACGCCCCCTGCTCCGGCCTGGGGGTCATCCGCAAGAAGCCGGACATCCGCTGGCGGGATCCCCGGTCCCTGGAGGACCTGCCCCGGCTTCAGGGCCAGCTGCTGGAGAGCGCCAGCCGCTGCGTGAAGCCGGGCGGGGTGCTGCTCTACTCCACCTGCACCCTGCTGCCCCGGGAGAACGGGGAGGTGGCGGATGCCTTTCTGGCCCGCCATCCGGATTTTCACCCCCGGCCCTTCTCCCTGCCCGGTCCGGCGGGGAGGGCGGAGGGGGGCAGGGTCACCCTGCTGCCCCACGTCCACGGCACGGACGGGTTTTTCATCTGCACCCTGGAAAGAGAGGAGGAGGGAGCATGCAGGATGTGAAGAGCATGACCCCGGAGGAGCTGGCCGCCTGGCTCCGGGAACTGGGGGAGCCCTCCTTCCGGGCCACACAGATCTTCCGCTGGCTGTGGCGGGGGGCCGCCGGCTTTGAGGCCATGACGGACCTGCCCCGGTCTCTGAGGGAGACGCTGCAGGAGCGGGCTCCGTTCACCGTCCCCCAGGTGGTCCGCCGGCAGCAGTCCCGGCTGGACGGCACGGTGAAGTATCTCTGGAAGCTGGGGGACGGCAACTGCATCGAGTCGGTGCTGATGCGCTATCACCACGGCAACACGGTGTGCATCTCCTGCCAGGTGGGCTGCCGCATGGGCTGCGCCTTCTGCGCCTCCACCCTGGCCGGCCGGGTGCGGGACCTGACGGCAGGGGAGATGCTGGACCAGGTGCTCTTCACCGGCCTGGACAGCGGCGTGCCGGTGCACAACGTGGTGCTGATGGGCATCGGGGAACCCCTGGACAACCTGGACAGGGTGCTCAGATTTCTGGAGCTGGTGCGCCGTCCCGAGGGTCTGAACATCGGGATGCGGCACATCTCCCTGTCCACCTGCGGGCTGCCGGAACAGATTGACAGACTGGCCGCCCAGGGGTTACAATTGACTCTGTCCGTATCCCTCCACGCCCCGGATGACCCCACCCGGTCCCGGCTGATGCCGGTGAACCGGTCCGTAGGCGTGGAGCGGCTGATGAGAGCCTGCCGGCACTACTTTCAGGTCACCGGCCGGCGGATCTCCTACGAGTACGCCATGATTGCAGGCGTCAACGATTCGGACCGGCAGGCGGACCTGCTGGCGGGACTGCTGCGGGGCACACCGGGCCACGTGAATCTCATCCCCCTCAACCCGGTGGAGGAGAGTCCCCTGCAGCCCAGCCGCCGGACGGAGGCCTTCCGCAGGCGGCTGGAGGCCCGGGGCGTCACCGTGACGGTGCGGCGCCGGCTGGGAGGGGACATCGACGCGTCCTGCGGCCAGCTGCGCCGCCGGGCCATGGAAAGCAGCCGGGAAGCCGGCACAGAGAGAGGACGATGACCATGCAGGTTTGGGAAATCTCACATCCGGGGGCCATACGGGCCCAGAACCAGGATACCTGCGCCTCCCGGGTTCTGGCGGACGGCCGGATCATTGCCGTGGTCTGTGACGGCATGGGGGGCGCCCGGGCGGGCAATGTGGCCAGCACCATGGGCGTGGAGCTGTTCATGACCTGCTTCCTGGAGGAACAGGGGGACGACCGGGAGCGGATGCAGACCGCAGCCGCCCTGGCCAACCGGGAGATCTACGACCGGGCGGGACAGGATCCCGACTGCAACGGCATGGGCACCACTCTGGTGGCCGCCCTGGCGGGGGAGCGGGAGGCGGTTATCCTGAACGAGGGGGACAGCCGCGCCTATTACATCAGTCAGGCGGGCATCATGCAGATCACCCGGGACCACTCCCTGGTGGAGGACATGGTCCGCCGGGGGGAGCTGACCCGGGAGGAGGCCAGGACCCACCCCCACAGGAACCTGATCACCCGGGCGCTGGGGTCGGACCCCATGCTGCAGGTGGACTGCTTCCGCCAGCCCCTGTCGCAGGGGGACTTCATCCTGCTGTGCACAGACGGACTGACCAACATGATGTCCGAGCAGGAGATCCTCTTCGAGGTGATTCACGGCGGGGACGTCTCCACCTGCTGTCAGCGGCTGCTGGAGATTGCCCTGCGCCGGAAGGCTCCGGACAACGTGACCGCGGTCCTGATCGGCCGCTGAGGCGGCGTTTCTGAAGAAGGAGATGATTTGCCTTGGATCCGTATATCGGGAAACTGCTGGATAACCGACATGAGATTTTAGAGGTCATCGGCACGGGAGGCATGGCCAGGGTATACAAGGCCCGGGATCACCGGCTGAACCGGCTGGTGGCCATCAAGATCCTGCGGGAGGATCTGGCCCAGGATGCGGAGTTCCGGCGCCGCTTCCACGAGGAGTCCCAGGCCGTGGCCATGCTCTCCCACCCCAACATCGTGGCGGTCTACGACGTCAGCCGCTCTTCGGATCTGGAATACATTGTCATGGAACTGATTGACGGCATCACCCTCAAGCAGTACATGCAGCGCAAGGGAAACAAGCTCAACTGGAGGGAGGCCCTCCACTTCATCATCCAGATTGTCAAGGCTCTCAGCCATGCCCACAGCCGGGGCATCATCCACCGGGACATCAAGCCCCACAACGTCATGGTGCTGCGGGACGGCAGCGTCAAGGTGGCGGACTTCGGCATCGCCCGGGTCTCCTCCAGCGGCCACTCCACCCTCACCCAGGAGGCCCTGGGTTCCGTCCACTACATCTCCCCGGAGCAGGCCCGGGGCAGCCACATTGACGCCCGCTCGGACCTGTACTCCGCCGGCGTGGTGCTCTACGAGATGATCACCGGCCGTCTGCCCTTTGAGGGGGACACCGCCGTGTCGGTGGCCATCCAGCACATCAACTCCGTCCCCCTCTCCCCCCGGGAGATTGACCCCACCATCCCCGAGGGCCTGGAGGCCATCACCATGAAGGCCATGGCCCCCAACCCGGACAACCGCTACCTGACGGCGGACGAGATGCTGGCGGATCTGGAGGAGTTCCGCAAGAACCCCAGCGTGGTCTTCGACTACCACCCCATGGACTACACCGCCCAGGCCTTTGACGAGGACAACGAGACCCGCCGCATCTCCGCCGCCCGCAGCCAGGAGGCCCATTACCAGAGCGCCGCCGGCTCCGGCCCTGCCGTGCGGCACACCCAGACCCACACCCAGACCCACACCCAGACTCAGACTCAGGCGCCCCCCTCCCGCCGGCACCACTACCAGGAGCCGGAAGAGGAGGACGACGATGAGGAGGAGGAGGACGAGGGGCGGGATCCCTCCTGGGTACTGCCCGTCTGCGTGGTGGCCGTACTGCTCTTCGTCATCATCGTGGCCTTCTTCCTCTTCCGCACCTTCAGATCCACCTTCTCCCAGGACAGTGAAACCCTGAAGGTGCCGGATCTGGTGGGCAGGACCTACGACGCCGTCATGGCGGATCCGGACCTGCTGGGAGACCACTTCCGGGTGGTGCTGGAGGAGGAGGTGGAGAACGACGCGGAGGCCGGCACCATTCTGGAGCAGGACCCTGCGGCGGACACCGAAGTGGAGTCCGGCCTCATTCCCACCCAGATCAAGGTCCGGGTCAGCGCCGGCCTGGAACTGCTCTACATGCCCTCTCTCACCAACAAGGAGTACCGGGATGCCCAGCTGCAGCTGCAGCAGATGGGGATCCCCCTGAGCAACATCACCACCCGGGCGGAGAAGAGCGACATCACCCGCAACTTCGTCATCTCCACCACCCCCGCCACCGGGGAGCCCATCACCAAGGACACCCGGATCGAGATCGTCATCTCGGACGGGCCGGACGTGAAGACCTTCCCCATGCCCAACCTGACCCGCCTCAGCCTGGAGCGGGCTCTGGACATCATCGACTCCTCCAACCTGAGCCGGGGAGATGTGAAGGAAGTGTACGACGACAGCGCCCCCAGCGGCACCGTGGTCTATCAGTATCCCTCCGCGGACAAGGAGGTGACGGAGGGCACCTCGGTGAACCTGCAGGTGAGCAAGGGCCCGGAGCCCCAGCCGGAACCGGAACCGGAGCCGGAACCCGAGCCGGAGCCGGAGCCCCCGGACAGCGGCGGTTCCTCCTCCTCCAGCTCCTCCGCCCCCCAGAATCCCGGCAGTTCCTCCGGTTCCGCCAATCCCGGCAGCTCCTCCGGCGGCGGCAGCAGTGAACCCCAGCAGCCGGAGCAGCCCCAGGAGGTCACCCGCACCATCGAGTACACCCTGCCGGACAACGGCGAGGTGGTGAACCTGCAGGTCCTGATGGACGGCACCGTGGTGCACGGCCAGGACTGGGACACCACGGTCAACTCCAAGGCGTCCTTTACGGTCACCGCCACCCGGGGCACCCACACCCTGGCCTTCTATGTGAACGGCGTTCTCATTGAGACCGTGCCCATGGACTTTACGTGATGGCCCGGGGTATCATCATCCGGGCCCTCTCCGGCTTCTACTATGTGGACGGCGGCACGGCCGGGGAACCGGCCGTGGCCTGCCGGGGCCGGGGGAAGCTGCGCCGGGAGAAGATCTCCCCCCTGGTGGGGGACCTGGTGCGCTTCACCCGGCTGGAGGACGGCACCGGGGTGGTGGATGAGGTGCTGCCCCGGCGCAACTGGTTTACCCGGCCGGCGGTGGCCAACCTGGACCGGCTGGTCATCCTGGCCTCGGAGGCCCTGCCGGTGACGGATCCCCAGCTTCTGGACCGCATGCTCCTGATGGCGGAGATGCGCCGCTGTCAGAGCCTGGTGGTGATCACCAAGACGGATCTGGCCCCCGGGGACACCCTGGCCCAGCGTTGCCGGAAGACGGGCTACCCCACCGTCCAGGTGAGCACCGTGACGGGGGCGGGCCTGGAGGAGCTGAGGGAGCAGCTCTCGGGGCTCACCTGTGCCTTCACCGGCAACACCGGGGTGGGCAAGAGCAGCCTCATCAACGCCCTGGACCCCTCCTTCTCCCTGAAGGAGGGGGAGGTCAGCGAGCGCCTTGGCCGGGGCCGCCACACCACCCGGCATGTGGAGCTGTTCCGCCTGGCCTGTGGGGCCCGGATCATGGACACCCCCGGCTTCGCCGCCTTTGACATTGAGCCCAAAGCCCTGCCCAGGCCTCAGGAGCTGGCCGGCTTCTTTCCGGACTTCGCCCCCTACCTGGGCCGGTGTGAGTTTCCGGACTGCTCCCACCGGCGGGAGCGGGGCTGCGCGGTGCGGGCGGCGGTGGAGCGGGGGGACATCTCCCCCGGCCGCCACCGCAGCTACTGCGCCTTCTATGAGCAGGCCGGGGAGTTTGCCGACTGGCAGCGAAAAAAAGCGGAGACAGACTCTTGACAGGGCAGGCACATCTGTGCTACATTCTCTGTGTTCCCTTCCCCCCGGAAAAAGAGGCGGGGGGAAGGGACGGGGCGAAACGGCCTCTCCCGCAGCGCAACAGGCACCGCCCGGCGGTCCGCTCCGTCAGCCTGCACACCCTCTGTCCTGTATGGGACGGAGGGCGTTTTTGACCGGGGAAGGGAGGGAGAGGTCATGAATGCCCGGCGCAGAGGTACCCTCCTGGTGGCGGCATCCGCCATTCTCTACAGCATGGGGGGACTGTGCATCAAGGTCATCCCCTGGAACGGCCTGGCCATCAACGGCGCCCGCACCGCCATCGCCCTGGTGGTCATCCGCATCTACCTGTGGGCGATACATCACCCCCTGGGCCGCAGCCGCTGGGTCCTGCTGGGGGCCTGCTGCGTCTGCGGGGCCAACAGCTTTTACGCCCTGGCCAACAAGCTGACCACGGCGGCCAACGCCATCGTGCTCCAGTTCACCGCCCCCATCTTCGTCATCCTCTTCTCCGCCCTGTTCCTTCACCGCAGGCCGGGAAAGCTGGACCTGGGGGCCTGCGGGGTGGTCTTCGGCGGGGTGCTGTGTTTCTTTCTGGACGCCCTGGAGATGGGCAACGGCCTGGGCAACTTCTTCGGCCTGCTCTCCGGCATCACCTACGCCGGGGTGTTTCTCCTCAACGACATGCCGGACAGCGACCCCATCTCCTCCGTCTTCTGGGGGGATGTGCTCTCCGCCCTGGTGGGGCTGCCCTTCTGCCTGGGGGAGGACCCCCTTCCCCCGGTGGCCCTCTTCAGCCTGGTGATCCTGGGGGTCTTCCAGGTGGCGGTGGCCTACATCTGCCTGTGCATCGGGCTGAAGACCACCCCGCCGGTGACCGCCAGCCTGGTGGCCGGCCTGGAGCCGGTGCTCAACCCCATTCTGGTGGCCCTGTTCTACCGTGAGCGCGTGGGGCCCTGGGCGGTGCTGGGGGCGGCCATCGTGGTGACGGGGGTCATCGGGTACAATGTACTCAGGGCCCGGGCCCAGGTCCGGAAATGCTGATATCATCCGGAAGGAGTTTTTTTCATGACCTGTTACGAAGAGCTGAAGGCCCGGGGCCTGGTGGCCCAGGTGACCAATGAGGAAGAGATCTCGAAGATGATCAACGAGGGCAGGGCCGTGTTCTACATCGGGTTTGACCCCACGGCAGACTCCCTCCACGTGGGCCATTTCATGGCGCTGTGCCTGATGAAGCGCCTGCAGATGGCCGGCAACCGGCCCATCGCCCTCATCGGCGGGGGCACGGGGATGATCGGGGACCCCTCCGGCCGCACGGACATGCGTACCATGATGACCGTGGAGACCATTCAGCACAACTGCGAGTGCTTCAGAGCGCAGATGGAGCGCTTCATCGAGTTCGGCGAGGGCAAAGCCATGATGATCAACAACGCGGACTGGCTGCTGAAGCTGAACTACGTGGACCTGCTGCGGGAGGTGGGGGCCTGCTTTTCGGTGAACAACATACTCCGGGCCGAGTGCTACAAACAGCGCATGGAGCGGGGCCTGTCCTTCCTGGAGTTCAACTACATGATCATGC
>CAYXVN010000016.1:0-7524 GCA_964468565.1 uncultured Oscillospiraceae bacterium
CGGCGCTCTCCTCTCGGCTGCAAGCAGCCGAGAATCCCCGCGCCGCTCTCTTGAAATCCGGAAGCCGGAGGCACAGTGCCCCCGGCTTCTGTATGCCCGGGGGGAGATCCCCCGTCCGCGCTGCGCCCCCTGCCGGGCAGATCCGCCCCGGAAAACCTTGAGACCGGGAGGGAAATGGCCTATACTGGGGAGCGGACTGAAGATTAGGAAACGGGGGCATACCATTGACCAATGAGAATCTGGAGCTGGACGTGCTCACCATGCAGGATCTGTTCGGCGTGACCGATACGAATCTGAAACTGCTGGAGAAACTGCTCAGCGTAAACATCGTGACCCGGGACGGAACCGTGGAGGCCTCCGGGGAGGACCCGGAGCAAGTTCACCTGGCCGTACAGACCCTGTCCATGCTGGACCGGCTCCGGGCCGTGGGGGAGAAGATCGACGAGATGGCGGTGGTGCGGGCCGTGGATGCGGTGAAGGCCGGCCAGGAGGAGGCTGCCGTTGCCGCCATGAAGGGGGTTGTGGCCTACACCTACAGCGGTGCCCCGGTGAAGTGCCGCACCCTGGGTCAGCGCGCCTATGTGAAGGCCATTGAGAACAGCACGGTGACCATTGCCATCGGTCCCGCCGGAACCGGCAAGACCTATCTGGCGGTGGCGGAGGCCGTCCGGGCTTTGAAAGACAAAAAGGTCTCCAAAATTGTCATGTGCCGTCCGGCGGTGGAGGCGGGGGAGAAGCTGGGGTTCCTGCCCGGGGACCTGCAGAACAAGGTGGACCCCTACCTGCGTCCCCTCTATGATGCCCTGGATGAGATGCTGGGGCCGGAGACCGTACAGGGCTATCTGGAAAAGCGCATCATTGAAATTGCCCCCCTGGCCTACATGCGGGGCCGCACCCTGAAGAACATGTTCCTCCTGTGCGACGAGTGCCAGAACATGTCCATTGCCCAGCACCTGATGATCCTCACCCGCCTGGGGGAGGGATCCAGGATGGTGCTCACCGGAGACATCACCCAGATCGACCTGCCCTCCCGGGAGGACTCCGGTCTGGAGAAGTGCGCCCAGATCCTCCAGGACATCGAGGACATCAGCGTCATCCGCCTCTCGGGGGCGGACGTGGTGCGCCACCGGCTGGTGGGAAAGATCATTGAGGCCTTTGAGAAGAACCAGGTGGGGAAGACTGCCCCGCCTGTGCCGCCTAAGGGAAAGGGGCAGTCCGGCCGGCCCGCCTCCTGGAGCGGAAAGAAGCGGTAGGGCACAGAGAGGAGAGTTGCCATGGAAGAGAATATCCGGGAAAAAATCCGCTACTTTGCCTATGTCTGTCCGTCCTGCCGCCAGTCGGTAATTGTAAGCCGGACCATCGGTGCCCTGGCGGATGCAGACAGCCATTTCCCCTGTCCCTGCGGGAAATCAGAACTGCGGGTCCGCTTTCAGCCTCAGCTGGTGCGGATGATGGTGCCCTGTGTCTACTGCGGCAGGAGCCATGCCACAGCCTGTTCCCCCCATGCTTTTGTGACGGAAAAGGCCCTGGCATTCTCCTGTGCCGCCTCCGGGCTTCACTGCTGCTACGTGGGGGAGAGGGGACCGGTGTACGCGGCAACCGCCCGCCTGGAGGAGACGGTGGACAAGGTCAGCCAGGATCAGAAGGACCGGCAGGAGTTTCTGGACGCCAATGTGATGGAGGAGGTGCTGGGAGAGCTGCGGGATATCGCCGGCCGGGGCGGCATCTCCTGTACCTGCGGAAGCCGGAAATGGACATTCCGGGTCAATTACAGCTCTGTGGACCTGCTGTGCCGGGAGTGCGGCGGGGAGATGCACATTCCTGCCGCCACCGCAGATGATATCGATGACATCTGCTGCAGGAACACCATTGTGATCCGCGGCAGAGAGAAATAAATTCGCGTCCGGCGGGAGAGGAGGACAGCCATGCCGCCCAGAAAGGGAAAATCCGATGACGGGGAATACCGGAAGCTGAAAAAGGCCCTCTCGGAGGGAAATCCGGGAAGGCTGTACTTCTTCTACGGGGAGGAGACCTACCTGCGGGACTACTACTTCCGCAGACTGAAGGAACTGCTGCTCCAGGGAGGCATGGCGGAGTTCAACTTTCACGAGCTGAGAGCCAGGGACATGTCTCCCCGGGTTCTGGAGGAGGCGGTGGACTGTCTGCCCATGATGGGGGAGCGGACGCTGGTGGTGGTTTCCGACTTCGATCTCTTCCGGGCACCGGCAGAGGACCGGAACGCCTACGCGGAGATCTTTGCCCAGCTTCCCGACTACTGCTGTCTGGTCTTCTTCTATGATCTGATTGAGTTCCGGGTGGACGGAAAAATGAGAAAACTGGCCAGTGCCGTGCGGACCTGCGGCTCCGCCGTGGAGTTTGCCTGTCAGAGCCAGAGTGACCTGACGGCCTGGGTGATCCGGCGGTTCCGCTCCCTGGAGAAGGACATTGACAGCCGCACCGCCCTGGATCTGATCTTTTACTGCGGAGACCTGATGACGAATCTGGTGGGGGAGATTGAAAAGATCGCAGCCTATGCAAACCACCGGAAGATCACCAAGGAGGATATCCTGGCGGTGGCCACCCCCAAGGTGGATACCATGGTGTACTACATGACGGATGCCATCGGAGAGCGGAACTTTGACCGGGCCTGTCAGGTGCTGGGAGAGCTGATTCAGATGCGGGAGAACCCGGTGGGTCTGCTGATCATCCTGTCTCAGACCCTGCGGCAGCTGTATGCCGCCCGCCTGGTTCTGGAGGCCCGCCGGGGTCAGAAGTATCTGGAGGAGGTGTGGAACATCCGCTCCTTCATTGCCGCCAAGCTGATGACAAGTGCCCGCCGCCTGAGCCTCCCCTGGTGCCGCAGGGCCGTGGTGCGCTGCGGAGAGATGGACAGCATCCTCAAGTCCCGCCCCGAAAAGGAGCAGGCGGAGGTTCTCACCGGATTTCTTCTGGAACTGGCGCAGATGCCCATCTGAGCCGGGAGCGTCCGGAGAGGCGCAGGCAGGGAAAAACAAAAGGGGAGGAATTTCATGCTCCGCATCCGGGAGGCCATCGTGGTGGAGGGCCGATACGACCGCAATACACTTTCCCAGGTGGTGGACACCCTGATTCTGGAGACCTGCGGCTTCGGACTGTTCCGGGATCCGGAGAAGATGGCCCTGCTGCGGCGGGTGGCGGCGAAGCGGGGACTCATCGTGCTGACCGACTCGGACGGAGCGGGATTTGTCATCCGCAACCGCATCCGGGGCTCTCTCCCCGCCGCGCAGGTGAAGCACGCCTACATCCCGGACATAGCCGGCAAGGAGCGCCGGAAGCGGAAGGCGGGCCGGGAGGGCAAGCTGGGGGTGGAGGGCATGTCCCCCGCCGTACTGGAACAGGTGCTCCGCCGGGCGGGGGCCACCTTTCTGGAGGAGGAGAGCCCCGAAGGGGCGGGAGAGCCGGAGCTGACCAAGGCGGACCTTGCTGCTGCCGGCCTCTCCGGAGGGCCGGACAGCGCCTCGAAGCGGCTGGATCTCCTCCGCCGTCTGGAACTGCCCCAGCACATGAGTGCCAACGCCCTGCTGCAGGTGCTGAACGGCTGCTATTCCCCCTCCGAGGCCCGGGCACTGCTGGGCCTTGAGGGAGGTTCCAAAGGGAGAGGATGAGAGATCATGCCGGAACTGCCGGAAGTGGAGACGGTGCGCAGGGTGCTGGAGGTACAGCTTCAGGGGAGAACCGTCACCGGGGTCCTTCTGAACCGCAGTCAGGTCATTGCCCATCCTGATGGGGAGGCCTTCTGCAGCCGGCTGACCGGGGAGACCGTTGCGAAGGTGGGCCGCAGAGGGAAGTTCCTGCAGCTGGCCATGGAGAGCGGACGGGTGCTGGTGATCCATCTGGGGATGACGGGAGCTCTGATGGTACTTCCCCCCAAAGCGGCGGTGGAGAAGCACACCCATGTCATCTTCTCCCTGGAGGGCGGGGAGCAGCTGCGCTTCCGGGATCCCCGCCGGTTCGGCCGCCTCTGGCTGCTGGAGCCGGGAGAAGAGGACAGCTGGACGGGCATCCCCGCCTTGGGGCCGGAACCCCTGGATCCGGGCTTCGGCGGGGAGGAGCTGAGGGGCCGCTGCGGCACAAGTGCCAGGGCAATCAAGGGCTGCCTGATGAATCAGAAGGTGGTGGCGGGCATCGGCAACATATATTCGGATGAGATCCTCTTCCGCGCCCGCATTCTCCCCCACCGCCCGGCCTGTTCCCTGCAGGAGGAGGAGTGGAACCGCCTGGGTCGCACCATTCCCGCCTGCCTCTCCTTCTTTGTGGAAAAAAACAGAGTGACCCCGGAGCAGTACAGGGAGGACCGGGGGGAGGACTACCGCAACACGCCCTTCCTCCTGGTCTACGGCCACGGGGGAGAGCCCTGTCCAGTCTGCGGTACACCCCTGCAGAAGAGGACCATCGCAGGTCGCAGCAGCGTGTTCTGTCCCCGGTGCCAGTCCTGACGCCCCGGCGGTGGGGGAGCAGTCGGATCTGTCCGGAAACAAAGCAGCAGGCGGTCCCGGGAAACTGGAGAGGGGACCGCCTGCTTTGTTGTGTGCTCAGTCAAAGACCGGAGTCCAGTGAGGAGTCTGGAGGGCCCGGAAGCAGAGGGCAAGCTGCTCTGGGGTGGTTTTGTCGGTGGACAGGGGGGGCAGGTGCTGGAGGGAGAAGAACCCGCTGCCAATGGTCTCCCGGTTGGGGACAAAGATTCCCTCCAGGTAGGTGCAGGCCACAAAGACCCGGCAGATGGAGTGAAGACTGGCAGGGGTGTTGTGCCGGTTCTGGGACTGGATGGCGATGAGGTAGTCGGCGGAGACGTGTACCCCGGCCTCCTCCAGGGACTTTCTGACGGCATTCTCCCGGATGGAGAGGCTGGGTTCCACCCAGCCGCCGGGAAGAACCCAGAGGCCGCTGCGCTCCTGAACCAAAAGGATGCGCTGGTCCTGGAGGATGGCGGCCCGGGTGTCCAGCTTGGGGGTCTGGTAGCCCTCCTCCATGCAGAAGAGCTGTCGGCTGCGGGACAGGGGGAGTCCGGAATCCCAGGAGAGCATCTCGGCGGAGATGTGGCGGATGCGCTGGTAGCGCCCGGCATTGTCGGAATCCGGACTGGAGCACAGTCCCGCCTGGGCCAGGCTCTGAAGTTCCCGGGCCCAGGCAAGCAGCATGGGATTCAGGGAGAGGGCGGAGTCCCCGCTGCCTGTGTCGGGGCTGGGAGGGGGAGATGCCGGAGCAGGAGAGGGGGCACTCCGCCGGGAGGGAAGCTGAGCCTTCGGGACAGCCGGTGCAGAGGGGGGAGCAGATTCGGGGGAAGGGGCTGATGGCGTGGCTTCGCTGCCTGGAACGGTGATCCCCAGAGCTGCCCAGTTCCACTGCCGGATCTTTTCCGGTGCCCGGGGGATCATCTCCTCAGAGCCGGGGGGAATTTTCCCGATTACCCGGAGGGCAAGATTTTCCGTGTACCCCTTCTCCGGATTGTAGCGGGTGAGCCGCTCGCAGATGTTGATGGTCCCGTCCCGCAGCTTCCTGCGTTCGATCTTGGTTTTGATCCGGTCGTCCGGTATGGTATCCAGGCCCATGACAGTGCCTCCTCCAGTGATTCTGGCCTCCATTGTACCACAGGGCAGGCGGATTTTGGAAGAGGGAATTGGGAGCAGATGGCGGTTCCGGGCCGCGGTGCCATGCCGCCGCAGCCGGAGAAGCATTTTCCCCTTGCTTTCCTGTGGACTCAGTGGTATACTGATCCGGTAAGAAAACCGGAATCCCGGCTTCGGGTGTCCCTGCCGCCCATTTCTTCCCGGCTGTCCGGACCGGGGAGACGGCGGTCCGGGCCTGCCTTCGGCATTCACGGGCAGGACAGGGCACATCTGCTCCACGGACAGCCAGAGATCCGGAACATCAGGAAAGGAAGATTCAACCGACATGCAGCAGATCGGATTCATCGGCGTCGGCATTATGGGGAAGGGGATGGTCCGCAACCTCCTCAGGGCCGGCTTCCAGCTCCACCTCTACGCCCGCCATCCGGAGAAGATCCAGGATGTCCTCCTGGAGGGGGCCCTCTTCCACCCCACCATCGGGGAGTGCGTGGCAGGGCGGGACGCCGTCATCACCATGGTAAGCTTCCCGAAGGATGTGGAGGAGGTGTACTTCTCCCCCGGAGCCATCTTCGACTCCGCCACCCCCGGCACCTACCTGATCGACATGACCACCACCAGCCCCACCCTGGCGGTCCGCCTCCACGAGGAGGGAGAGCGCCGCGGCCTTCACGTGATGGACGCTCCGGTGACCGGCGGCGATGCCGGAGCCCGGGACGGAACCCTCTCCATTCTGGCGGGGGGAAACAGGGAGGATTTTGATGCCTGTCTTCCCCTGTTTGAGGCCATGGGGAGCAATGTGAACTATCAGGGCAGGGCAGGCAACGGACAGCACGCCAAGCTGGCCAATCAGATCATGATCGCCGGCACCCTCTCCGGCGTGTGCGAAGCCATTTCCTACGCAAAGGTCAAGGGGCTGGACCCGGAGGTTCTGATCCGCTCCGTGGCCACCGGCGCGGCGGGCAGCCGGCAGCTGGACGCCCTGGGCGGCAAGATTCTGGCCGGTGATTATGCCCCCGGCTTTTTCCTGAAGCACTTTGTCAAGGACATGGGCCTTGCCCTGGAGGAGGCTGAGCACAGCGGTCTCCATCTGGAGGTGCTGGCCCAGGTGCTTGACAGCTGCCGGGAGCTGGTGGAGGAGGGCTGCGGAAATCTGGGCACCCAGGCCCTGATCCGCCACTACCTGCCGGAGCAGAGCTGACCTCCGGGGAAAATCACAGACAGCCTGGGGATGTGTCCGGCACGTCTTCCCGGAAGGCCCCCTTTTCCGGGAGGGGTCCGGCCCGGCGCATTCCTTTTCTGCCGGAGTTCACGGTTTTTCCTCTGAGAGGACGAAAATCCCCGACCCGCCCGGCGCGTGTTCTGCGTCAGGGGGTCGGGGATTTTCCTGTGGGTGGCGTATGGCTATTTCCGCTTCACCCGGATCTGGGCACAGCTTTCTGTACCGGATGGTCTCCGGCTCCGGAGACACGTCCGGCGGAAATCAGGATTCGGGAATGGTGAAGGGGAACTGGCTGGCGCCGGTATAGGTGGTGTCCTCCCCCACCGCAATGGTCAGCAGATAGGTGCCGGGATCCTGGGGCAGAAGTTCAGCGATGGCCTCCTCGCCGTCGGACCAGAGACAGGAGGCGGCGTAGTCCTCGCTGGGCACATCGGTGATGGTGAGCTGCACATGGGAGGGATCCACGGATTCGCTTGCCGTGATCTCCCCGATGGTTGCCCCGCCCTCCTCCCCGATGGAGATCTCAGTGGAGAAGGTCACCTGGGTTCTGCCGCTGGCCTCCACGCTGTCGGAGATGCCGGAGAAGGAGTGAATGCCCTCCGTGATGGTGAACTCCACCGAGGGCTCTGCGTTCAGGTTCCCCTGAGTTTCAGAGCCCTGAGGGAACTGGGGCTGCTGCTGTGCTCCCTCCGGGGGCTG
>CAYXVN010000016.1:7624-26269 GCA_964468565.1 uncultured Oscillospiraceae bacterium
CCCTCCGGGGGTTGTTGCGTCCCTTCCGGAGGCTGCTGGGTTCCCTCCGGGGGCTGTGCTCCCTCCGGGATCTGGGGAGGCTGCCCGTTGCCGTCCTGGGGGCGCTGGGGCATCTGACCGGGGTCCATACCCTCAGGGGGCTCCATGCCCTGGGGAGGTTCTCCCCCGGGTCTGGGACCGCCCATGCCGGGGCCGAATCCCCCGCTCAGGTTACCGGTGTACTGCTGGGCCATGCCGTCCACCAGCAGGGCGTAGGCCGTGTCCGTCTTCAGATCCGGGGAGGAGAAGACCAGGTTCTGGCAGGCCTTTTCCGTGGCAAAGGAGAGAACGGGCTGCCCCTCCGGGTCGTTCAGGTCCACCTGGGAGCCGGAGGGAAGGGTGGAGGCAAAGGAGAGTTCCAGGAAGGACTGGGTGGAGTTTGTGGAGATGGCGTCATTGCGGATGCCGGTGGCCACCACAAAGCCGCCGTTGAGCTGGATTTCCCCGTCGGCGTCCAGACCGCCGTCGGGGCTGTGGTCGCTGGCGCAGGCATAGACGTTGCCGCCCCGGATGACCAGGTGGCCGTTGGAGTCAATGGCGTCTCCCTCCTCCCCCAGGCCGGCGTTGATCTGCAGGGTGCCGCCGGAGATGGTGGTGACGGAGACCCCGTCCTCGTTGGTGTTGATGCCGTCGTTCTGGGCCTGGATGTTGAGGAAGCCCCCCTCGATGCTGAGATGGAGTTCGGAGTCCAGGCCCTCATTGTCCGCGGTGATGGTGAGCACTCCGGTGCCGTCCTGCTCCCCGGTGATCACCATGGAGGAGGTGGAGTAGAAGGCCCCGTCATACTTTGCCAGCTTGTCCTGGGTGCCGTCCTCGTAGATGCGGGCCACGTGGGAGCCGGAGATGGTGTTGGAGCTGCTGTCGGCCAGAATCACCCGGGCGCCGGCGTGGGAGGTGTCCACCTGGGAGGGGGCGCTGTAGGTCTCCTCCTGGGAGCCGGCGGACACTCCGGTGGCCGTGGAGGAGTGGTCCCCCTCCTTCCAGGCCAGCCAGGCCTGGTCACATTCGTAGACCTGGTAGAAGATCACCGCCGGGGCCACCGTGCAGGTGATGTCCGCCCCGTCCAGTATCAGGGTGACCTGGGCGTCCGGACTGTTCCGGGCCCCCTCCCCCAGGTCGATGGCCAGCTGGCCGGGGTTCAGGGTGCCGGAGACCCGGTAGACGCCGGCCTCCTGGATGGTCACCACCGTGTGGGCCTGGGCCTCTTCCGCCGGGTGCCGGTCCTGGGCGGTGCCCTCCCCGTAGGGCTCCCCGCTGTCGTAGGTGTCCCGGTCCTCATAGTAGAGGATGTCGTGGGTGAGGGTGACCGCCCCCGTCTCCGTCAGGGCACTGCCGTCCAGGGTGGAGTCACCGTCGGCCAGAACCAGGGCGTGTTCCCCCTCCTGGCCGGAGGAGGAGGCGGAGCCGGCAGAACCTGTGCCGCCGGAGCAGGCGGCCAAAGACAGGGTCAGGGCGAGAGCGGTGACCCATGCGAACAGTTGTCGTTTCATTCTGGTGTGTCCTTTCTGTGCAGGGCGCGGGGTTCCCCGGTGGAACAGGATTCCGGGGAGATCCGGCGCGTTTTGTGTGGGTGAGAAAACCCGGCAGCTGCCCTGCCCCCTCGCCCTCAGAAGGGGATCGGGCGGGATGGGGCCAGCCGGGAGGCATGCCGGATCCCTGGGAATCCGGGTTTCCTTCGGTGCCCCATCATAGCACGCACCGGCCGGGCAGATAAGAAAAATCTGTGAAACAAATGTGAAAATTCTGTGAAAAGGGACAGACGGGGGGCACGCCTCCGTCTGTCCCTCTGGTGCAAGCAGACCTGTAAGCCGGGTTCTGTCCTTTAAGACAGCCATCTATCTCGACGCACCGTCGCCGATGCGCTCAAGCCGCCTCCCCGGGACGGCCGGGCCGGCCTAGTGTCCCTCCACGGCGTTGCTCCGGATAGAGTTTACAGCGATGGACGCTTGGCACGCCATCGGGTGAGCTCTTACCTCGCCTTTCCACCTTTTCCGGCCCCGGAGGACCGGTAGTCTGTTTCTGTTGCACTTTTCCTGGGGTCGCCCCCGGCAGGTGTTACCTGTTATCCTTGCCCTGTGGAGCCCGGACTTTCCTCATGAGCGGGTCTTTCGTCCCCCACACGCGGCTGTCCAGCCTGCTTGCCCTGTCATCATAGCGGAAACCGGCCGGGTTGTCAAATGCTTTTCTCCCCCCGATTCCCCCCGGGAGAGGAACTCTCCCCGGCCCGGGCGGGGGTGGGGCAACTTTGGATTGATCTCCGGTGCTCCCTATGGTATGATAGGAAACCGGGGTCCCGGCGCCGGGACAGAGCCCGGGAGGGGTCCCGGCCGGGGGAACTGCTCCCCCTCTCCCATCACCACACACGAAGAGCCCGGGGGCCCGGAGGCCTGCCGGATTCCGGAAGGAGCCATCTTCTATGTCCATCACATCGGAGTATCTGAGAACCCTGCGGGGAAAGTCCATCGCCGTCATCGGCATGGGCGTCAGCAACACGCCCCTCATCCGCATGCTGCTGCGGGCGGGACTGAAGGTCACCGTCTGCGACCGGGCCACCCGGGAGCAGATGCCGAAGCAGGCGGCGGAACTGGAGAGTCTGGGGGCCCGCCTGCGGCTGGGGGAGGACTACCTGAGCGGACTGGACCGCTTTGAGATCATCTTCCGCACCCCCGGGGTCAGCTATCAGAACCCCAGCCTGATTGCCGCCATGCAGAAGGGCTGCCTGGTGACCTCGGAGATGGAGCTCTTCTTCCAGCTGTGCCCCTGCCGCATCATCGGGATCACCGGCAGCGACGGCAAGACCACCACCACCACCCTGATCAGCGAGTTTCTCAAGGAGGCGGGCATCAGCGTCTACCTGGGGGGCAACATCGGACGGCCCCTGCTGCCCTATGTGAACAGCATGTCGGCGGAGGACGTGGCCGTGGTGGAGCTGTCCTCCTTCCAGCTCATGAGCATGGGCATGAGCCCCCAGGTGGCGGTGTTCACCAACCTCTCTCCCAATCACCTGGACTACCACCAGTCCATGGAGGAGTACACCCGGGCCAAGATGAACATCTTCCTCCACCAGAACGAGGAGGACCGGGTGGTGTTCAACTACGACAACGAAGTCACCCGGGCTCTGGCCGCCGAGGCCCACAGCCGGGTGATGCTCTTCAGCCGCCGGGAGCGCCTGGATCTGCTGGCGGCGGACGGAGAGGGCCAGGGGGTCTACCTGCGGGACGGCGCCATCTGGCTCAGCAATGCCATGGGCCGGCGGGAGGTGCTGCGCCTGGAGGATATCCACATCCCCGGCGGGCACAACATTGAAAATTACATGGCGGCCATTGCGGCGGTGGACGGCCTGGTGCCCGACCGGTGCGTACGCCGGGTGGCCCGCCGCTTCACCGGGGTGGAGCACCGCATCGAGCTGGTGCGGGAGGTGAACGGGGTCCGGTACTACAACGACTCCATCGGCACCAGTCCGGCCCGCACCATGGCCTGCCTGGATTCCTTCCAGCAGAAGCTGATCCTCATCGCCGGGGGCTACGACAAGCACGTGCCCTTCACCCAGCTGGGGGTGGAGATGGTGAAGAAGGTGAAGGTTCTGGTGCTCAACGGGGCCACGGCAGGGGCCATCCGGGCTGCGGTGGAGCAGGCCCCGGGCTATCAGGAGAGCGGAATGCGCATCATCCAGACGGAGGGACTGGCCCAGGCGGTGGATGCGGCCCGGGAGGCCGCGGAGCCCGGGGACGTGGTGGTCCTCTCCCCGGCCTGTGCCGCCTTTGACCAGTTCCGCAACTTTGCCGAGCGGGGCCGCTTTTTCAAGGAGCGCATCAATGCCCTGCCGGAGCAGGCCCGCTGAGGGCAGGAGGGACGGCTGTGGACTATGAACAGGTACTGACCCGGCTGTGCGCCGTGCCGGCGCCCAGCGGGTTTGAGGGGCCCATGGCCCGCACCGCAGCCCGGCTGCTGGAGCCCCTGCTGGACGAGGTGCACCTGGACCGCATGGGCAGTGTCAGCGGGGTGCGCCGCTGCGGGGCGGAACACGCCCCGCGCATTCTGCTGGACGCCCATCTGGATGAGGTGGGCTTTCTGGTCACCGGCCACCAGGAGGGGTTTCTCCGCTTTGCCCCCCTGGGCGGGGTGGATCCCCGGGTGCTGCCGGACCGGGAGGTGACCGTGCTCACCAGTCCCCCCATCCCGGGAATCATCGCCTGTCTGCCTCCCCATGTGGAGCGCCGGGAGGACATGGAGAAGGTTCTGAAGACGGAGGAACTGTTCGTGGATGTGGGGCTGACCCAGGAGCAGGCGGTGGAGCGGATTCCCCTGGGGACCCCCATGGTCAGCCGCATGGGGTGCTTCCCCCTGGGGGAGAAGTACTTCTGCGGACGGGCCCTGGACGACCGGGCCGGTTTTGCGGTGATTCTGGACGTGCTGGAGCGGCTGCAGGGGGAGCAGCTGGATGTGGACCTCTACGTGCTGGGATCCGTACAGGAGGAGACCCACGACACCGGTGCCGTCACCGGGGCCTGGGGCATTGCCCCCCAGATGTGCGTGGCGCTGGACGTGACCCACGGCCGCAGTCCGGATGCCCCGGAGGAGCAGACCCTGGTGATGGGAGGCGGACCCGTCCTGAATCTGGGACCCAACTCCACCCCCTGGATGAACCGCCGCATGCGCGCCACAGCCCGGGCGCTGGAGATGAACCTGCAGGTGGAGGTGTCCGGCGGCTCCAGCGGTACGGACGGCTGGTCTGTGCAGATCCTGAGGGAGGGGGTGGCCACCGCCGTGCTGTCGGTGCCCCTGCGCTACATGCACACCCCCGCTGAAGTGGTTCACCTGCAGGATCTGGAGGATACCGCCCGGCTGCTTGCCGCTTTCCTGCGGGACATCGGGAAGGAGGTGTCCCTTCGTGCTTGAACGGGTGAAGCAGCTGTGCGCGCTGAACGGGGTCTCCGGGAACGAGGATGCGGTTCGGGACCGGATCCGCACCCTGGCGGAGCCCTGGGCGGATGACATCCGCACCGACCCTCTGGGCAACCTGATTGTCTTCAGGCGGGGAACCCGCCCCACCGGAACCCGGCTGCTGCTGGCGGCCCACATGGACGAGGTGGGGATCATCGTCCGCTGGATTACCCCGGACGGATTTCTGCGCTTTTCCTTTGTGGGGGGCGTGGACCGCCGGGTGGTGCTGGGAAGACCGGTGGTGCTGGGCCCCAGGGAGATTCCCGGGGTCATCGGGCTGCGGGCCATCCACCTGGTGGACCGGGAGGAGCGGGAGAAGGTGCCCAGTCTGGAGAGCTTCTATGTGGACATCGGGGCAGACAGCCGGGAGGAGGCGGAGAAGCTGGTGTCCCTGGGGGACTGCGGCAGCTTCGTCTGCCCGCCGGAGGTGTTCGGCGACGGTCTGCTCAAGGCCAAGGCCCTGGACGACCGGGTGGGCTGTGCCGTGATGCTGAAGCTGCTGGAGGAGGAGCTGCCTCTGGATGTGACCTTCGTCTTCACCGCCCAGGAGGAGGTGGGAACCCGGGGGGCCCTGGGGGCCGCCTTCTCCCTGGCGCCGGAGGTGGTTCTGGTGCTGGAGACCACCACTGCCGCGGAGATTCCCGGCGTGGAGGAACACCGGCGGGTGTGTGCCTGCGGAAAAGGCCCGGTGATCTCCCTGATGGACTCGGGCACCATCTACGACCGGGGCCTCTTTGAGATGCTGCGGGATCTGGCGGAGGAACACGCCATTCCCTGGCAGACCAAGGAGTACCTGGCCGGGGGCAACGACTCCCGCGCCTTCCAGCGCAGCCGCGCCGGGGTGCGGGTGGCGGCTCTGTCCGCCCCGGTGCGCTACCTCCACAGCCCCGCCAGCGTGGGCAGTGTGGAGGACTTTACCAATATGCTCTGCCTGGCCCGGCTTTTCCTGGCGCGCATGGCGGAGAGCCTGTAATGCAGGGAAGGAGGCGTTGAGAATGGAACTGGAAGACCTGGTTCAGTCCCTTCGGGTGGCCTACGGCCCCTCCGGCGATGAGGGATGCGTGCGGGAGACCATCCGGGCCATGGCGGAGCCCTGGGCGGATGAGATCACCACTGACGCCCTGGGCAATCTCATGGTCCACCGCCGGGGGCCGGGGGCCAGGGTGCTCTTTGCCGCCCATATGGATTCCATCGGGTTCGTGGTGACCCACATCGGGAAGGAGGGCTTCCTGCGGGTGGGGGCCCTGGGGGGCGTCAGCCCCCGGGAGGTGCTCTATACCCCGGTTCTCTTCCGCAACGGGACCGAGGGGGTCTTTGTCCCCCAGGAGAAGGCGGATCCGGAGAAGCTGACCCTGGACGAGTGCTTTGTGGACATCGGGGCCTCCAGCGCTGAGGAGGCGGGCAAGCTGGTGCAGGTGGGAGATCCCTGCGTATTCCGGGGCCCCTCCTGCACCATGGGCAACCGGATCGTCTCCCCCTGCCTGGACAACCGCCTCTCCTGCGCCATTCTCCTGTCCATGCTGCCGGAGGTGCTGGACAGTCCCAACGACCTGTGGTTTGTCTTCACCGTCCAGGAGGAGGTGGGAACCCGGGGGGTACGGACTGCCGCCTGGAGCATTGACCCGGACTGGGGCATTGCAGTGGACGTGACCGATGTGGACGACACCCCCGGCTCGAAGCATCACGGGACCACCGCCCTGGGGAAGGGGGCAGGGGTGAAGCTGATGGACAGCAGCATTCTCTGCCATCCCCAGGTGGTGGAAACTCTGCTGCAGCTGGCCCGGCAGGAGAGGATTCCCGTTCAGCGGGATATCATGAAGGACGGCGGCACCGATGCCGGCGGACTGCACCTGACCCGGATGGGGGTGCGCAGCGGAGGCATCTCCGTGCCCTGCCGCTACATCCACACCCCGGTGGAGACGGCGGATCTGGGAGATGCCCAGGCCTGCGTCCGGCTGGCGGTGGCCTTTGCCCGGCATCCCCTGGAGGGGGCCCGCTGCTGAGGGGGGCCTGGAGATCACAGTGAAGGATGGTTTCATGCATACTCTGACCATAAGCGAACCGGTCCGCTCCCTGGCCGCCCGGGCCCAGGGGGATCTGACCGAGGCCTTTCAGCGCATCGATGAGGTGGCGGAGGCCAATACCATGCGGGTTCTGGCCGCCTTTCAGGAGTACCGGGTGGCAGAGGGGTATTTTGCCGGCACCACCGGCTACGGCTACGATGATGAGGGCCGGGACAGGCTGGACGACATCTACGCCCGGCTCTTCGGCACCGAGGCGGCCCTGGTGCGCCTCCAGTTCGTCAACGGCACCCATGCCATCACCTGTGCCCTCTTCGGGGCACTGAGGGCGGGGGATGTGCTGGTATCCGCCGTGGGTGCCCCCTACGACACCCTGCTGGGGGCCATCGGGGTGGCGGACCGGGGATCCGGCTCCCTGAGGGATTACGGGGTCTCCTACCGGCAGGTGGACCTGAAGGACAACCGGCCGGATCTGGAGGGCATGGCGAAGGCGGCGGGGGATCCCGCCGTGAAGGCGGTGCTGATCCAGCGCTCCCGGGGCTACTCCACCCGGGACTCCCTCTCCGTGGAGGAGATCGGGGCCATGTGCCGGGTCATCCGGGCCGTCAATCCCGGCGCCGCCATTCTGGTGGACAACTGCTATGGGGAGTTTGTGGAGACTCTGGAGCCCACCCACGTGGGGGCGGACCTGGTGGCGGGCTCCCTGATCAAGAATCCCGGCGGAGGACTGGCCCCCACCGGGGGCTACATCGCCGGCAGGCGGGACCTGGTGGAGGGGGCCGCCATGCGTCTGACCGCCCCGGGCATCGGGGGGGAGTGCGGCTCCACCCTGGGGCACAACCGGCTGCTCTACCAGGGGCTGTTCCTGGCGCCTCATACGGTGGCCCAGGCCCTGAAGACTGCGGTCTTTGCCGCCCGCATGATGGAGCTGCTGGACTACAGAACGGATCCCCCCTCCTGGGCAGTGCGCCATGACATCATTCAGATGATTCACATGGGGGAGCCGGAGGCCCTGAAGCGCTTCTGCCGGGGCATTCAGTCGGGAGCCCCGGTGGACTCCTACGTCACCCCGGAGCCCTGGGACATGCCGGGCTACGACTGTCCCGTCATCATGGCGGCGGGGGCCTTCATTCAGGGGGCCTCCATCGAACTGTCTGCCGATGCCCCCATGCGGGAGCCCTATACGGTCTATCTCCAGGGTGGCCTGACCTACGAGTCGGGAAAGCTGGGGGTCATGCTGGCGGTTCAGTCTCTGCTGCAGGCATGAGCCGCTCCCGGAAGACACCGTGGCCGGACCGGCCTCCCCGGGGGGACAGCCGGGTCGGGGGGAGAGGACAGGAGGCAGGAGAGGTGACCACGTGAATGCCCTGGAGACCCTGATCTGGTACGGGGAGAATATTCTGGACTATGCCATGCAGATGCTGCCCTGCATGGGACTGGGGCTGCTGCTCTTTCTGGCGGCGGGACCCTGGCGCCGGAGGCGTCTGGTCCGGCTGGGCCTGATCAGTCCCCGCCGGCGGGAGATGGCCCTTCTGCTGTTTGTGCTGTTCTGCGCCGGCCTGGGGGCGGTGACCCTCTTTCCGGCGGAGTTCTGGCGTCTGGACCACTGGGTCCGGGTTGTGCAGGGGACGGAACCCCTCTACCCCAATCCGGTGGACTGGCGCATTCAGCTGCAGAACGTCCAGATCAATCCCCTCCAGGAGATCCTGCGGGCCTTCCGGGGGCCCTGGGTCATGTTCCTGATGCTGGCCAACATCGGCATTTTCATTCCCATCGGATTTGCTCCCGCCATGCTCTGGCGGAATGGCCGGCTGTGGAAGGCGGTTCTGATGGGGTTTGGCACATCGCTGTTCATTGAGACCGTGCAGCTCTTTCTCCCCCGCTCCAGCGATGTGGATGACCTGATTCTCAATACCGGTGGGGCAGTGGCGGGCTATCTGCTGTCGCTGCCCGTCCGGAAGCTGCTGCCCGGACTGACGGCGTCGTTTCAGGTTCAGACGGTTCAGGTTCCCGACGGGCAGGTCCGGGCCCCTCAGACGGAACCTGCGATGACAGAAATGAGGTAAATTTTTGATGGATGAACTGCAGGAACTGCGTGCGCTCCGGGAGGAGCTGATCCGGGCGGGGTATGAGTACTACGTGCTGGATGCACCCACCATGTCCGACTATGACTATGACCGCCGGTACCGCCGCCTGGAGAAGCTGGAGGCAGCCCATCCGGAGGAGATTACCCCGGACTCTCCCACCCAGCGGGTGGGCGGCAGGCCCCTGGAGGCCTTTACCCAGGTGACCCACCAGGTCCCTCTGGAGTCCCTTCAGGATGTCTTCGATTTTGAGGAACTGGCGGCCTTTGACCAGCGGGTGAGGGATGCGGTCCCCGGGGCGGTCTATGTGGTGGAGCCCAAGGTGGACGGACTCTCCGTGGCCCTGGAGTATGAGAACGGGGTCTTTGTCCGGGGTGCCACCCGGGGAGATGGCCTGGTGGGGGAGGATGTGACGGAAAACCTGAGGACGGTGCGTTCCATTCCCATGCGCATCGCCCACGCCCCTGCCCGCCTCATTGTCCGGGGGGAGATCTTCATGCCCAAGAAGGTGTTTCACGCCCTCAACGGGGAGCGGGAGAATCTGGGCCAGGCCCCCTTCGCCAATCCCCGCAACGCCGCCGCCGGTTCCCTGCGGCAGCTGGATCCCAAAATTGCGGCCTCCCGCCACCTGGACATCATGGTCTTCAACGTCCAGTGGGTGGAGGGCACAGCCTTTGAGACTCACAGGCAGACCCTGGATTACCTCCGGGAGCGGGGGTTCAAGGTGATCCCCCACTGGCCCTGTACCACCATGGAGGAGATCACCCGGAGGATCACGGCCATCGGAGAGAACCGGGAGCAGTTCCAGTTTGACATCGACGGTGCCGTCATCAAGGTCAACGACCTGGCCCAGCGCCGGGAGCTGGGGTCCACCGCCAAGTTTCCCCGCTGGGCGGCTGCCTACAAGTATCCCCCTGAGGTGAAGCCCTCCAGGGTGACGGACATTGTGGTTCAGGTGGGCCGCACCGGGGTGCTGACCCCCAGGGCAGTGCTGGAGCCGGTCCGCCTGGCGGGCACCACCGTCACCAGCGCCACCCTCCACAACCAGGACTTCATCACGGAGAAGGACATCCGTATCGGGGACACCGTGCTGGTGCGCAAGGCGGGAGAGATCATCCCGGAGGTCCTCTCCGTGGTGATGGACAGGCGCCCGGAGGGCACGGAGCCCTACCGGCTGCCCACCGTCTGTCCCGTCTGCGGGGCCCCGGTGGAGCGGGACGAGGACGGGGCCCACATCCGCTGCACCGGCGCCGAATGCCCCGCCCAGCTGCTGCGCTCTCTGACCCACTTTGCCAGCCGGGATGCCATGGACATTGACGGCTGCGGGCCGGCGGTGGTGGAGAATCTGGTGAATGCCGGCCTGGTGAAGACCCCCGGGGACCTCTACTTCCTCCGGGAGGAGGATGTGGCGCAGCTGGACCGCATGGGCAAGCGCTCGGCCCACAAGCTGGTGGAGGCCATCGAAAAGTCCAAGTCCCAGGATCTGTCCCGGCTCATCTACGCCTTCGGCATCCGTCAGGTGGGGCAGAAGACCGGAAAGGTGCTGGCAGCCCGGTTCCGCACCCTGGAGGCCCTGGAGAATGCCACCCTGGAGGAACTGGTCTCCGTGGAGGACATGGGGGAGATCACTGCCCGCAGTGTGCTGGAGTGGATGGCCAGCCCCCAGGGCCGCCATCTGATGGACCGCATCCGGGAGGCGGGTGTGAACACCAGTGCGGCGGAGCAGGGGGACGACCGGAGATTCGCCGGAAAGACCTTTGTGCTCACCGGTACCCTGACCCGCTTCACCCGCAGCCAGGCCACGGCCCTCATCGAGGAGCGGGGCGGCAAGGCCTCCGGCTCCGTTTCCAGGAAGACCTCCTATGTGGTGGCCGGAGAGGCGGCGGGCTCCAAGCTGCGCCGGGCCAATGAGCTGGGAATTCCGGTGCTCACCGAGGAGGAATTTCTGGAGATGATGCGCTGACATCCCGTTCCCGCCGGCAGGGCCGGGGAGAGTTTTGCCCAACGTCAAAAAGGAGGAATCATCGTGAAGGTTTCCCAACGTCTGTACCAGAAGGCTCTGCCCATCTGGGAGAGCTACTACCGCCACCCCTTTGTGAAGGGGATCTCTGACGGCACCCTGCCGGTGGAGAAGTTTCAGTTCTACATGATCCAGGACCACAAGTACCTGATGCAGTATGCCAAGGTCTTTGCGCTGGGGGTGATCAAGGCCCAGAAGGAGAGCGACATGCGCCTGTTCAGCGGCCTTATCACCGCCACTCTGGACACCGAGAACGCCGTGCACCAGAGCTACCTGGGCCAGCTGGGCATTACCCGGGAGGTCATCGACTCCACCCCCATGTGTCTGAACAACGAGTCCTACACCAACTACATGATCTCCATCTCCTTCAAGGAGGGGCTGGCGGAGCTGGCCACCGCCGTGCTGGCCTGCTCCTGGAGCTACAAGCTGATCGGGGACTTCATGGAGACGGTGCCCGGCAGCCTGGACCACCCCTTTTACCGCCACTGGATCGAGACCTACACCAGTGAGGCCTTCCGCAGCAGCAACCAGGTGATGATCGACTTTGTGGATCGGCTTACGGTGGGCTACCAGGAGGAGCAGCTGCAGAACCTGGAGAAGATCCTCATCAACTGCAGCATCTACGAGGACCAGTTCTGGGACATGGCCTGGACCCTGGGCACCATGGATATGGGGAAGTAGCCCGGTGAGGGAGAAGGAGCACGTCACCCAGGTGGTGGCGGCGCTGATCTGGGATGAGCAGAACCGGTTTCTCATCTGCCAGCGGCCTGCCCACAAGGCCCGGGCCCTGCTGTGGGAGTTTGTGGGCGGCAAGGTGGAGCCGGGGGAGACCCGGGAGGAGGCTCTTGTGCGGGAGTGCCGGGAAGAACTGGCCATCACCCTCTCAGTGGGGGAGATTTTCGCGGAAGTGGACCATGTCTACCCGGACCTGACGGTTCACCTCACCCTGTTCCATGCCTCCATCGCCCAGGGCACGCCCCGGATGCTGGAGCACAACGACATGCGCTGGATCTCCGTCCGGGAGATTGACCGCTACCGGTTCTGCCCGGCGGACGAGCAGATCCTCGCCCGGCTGAAGAATCCGGAGGGGTGAGCCGGGCCGGTAGACCGGAGAGGGCAGCGGGGCGGCAGCCCGGGCTGGGGAGCCGCCTTTCCCCGGCGGCCGGGGATGTATCAGAGCTGGAGGTGACGGACCATTCCCTATTCGGAACAGCTGGTACCCATACCGGACGATCGGGGGATTACCATCAAGAAAAGCGGCAATGTGTGGTATGTCTACTACACCTACGAACGGAGTTACGATCGGGAAAAGGGATATACGGTGCCGAAGAGTGCCTGTATCGGGAAGAAGGGACCGCCGGAGTACCCGGACAGGATGTATCCCAACGAGAGGTACCAGGTCTACTTTCCGGATTCCTGTCCCCCTCCCGGGCCGGGGGACAGAGAGGGGAAAAGTCCTCTGGAGACAGCCACCTTCAAACGGGAGCAGATATACCGGCTGCTGGGAGTGACCAGGGCCCTGTACGAGGACCTGAGCTTCTTTCTGAAGGAGAACGCCGCCTCCATTCCGGAGGACTTCCGGCTGCCGGAAGTTCCGGAGAGCTGGACCCGGGGGAGCTGAGGAGCCGGGGCAGGAGACCTGCCTGGACAGAGGTCCCCCTGCAGCCGCTCCCATGGGTCCTCCGGCAGGGGGTCTGCGGGGGCCTGGCCGCGGGTCCGGCGGGCGTACAATTCAATCGTATGCTGAGAGGACGTAGGAGCAGACCCTGCGTCCTCTCTGCCGTTTGGGGGGAAGCTTCTGCTCCTGCAGGGGCTCCCCGCAAAAAAACCGGAAATTTTTCTGACGAACCGGACAATATCCTTCCGGAAAAGCTGACTGTACCAGTGAAAGGACCTTTCAGAACGCGGAAGCAGGAGAGGAGGGGGAACCTATGTCCCTGGAGGACGGGGCCATTGTGGAACTGTTCTGGCAGCGGGACGAGGGTGCCATTGCAGCCGCCTCGGAGAAATACGGGGCCTACTGCCGTACCATTGCCCTGAACCTGCTGGGCAGCAGAGAGGATGCGGAGGAGTGCCTCAACGACACCTGGCATCAGGCCTGGCAGCATATTCCGCCCCAGCGTCCGGCTCATCTGCGTCCCTGGCTGGGGAAAGTGGTGCGCTGCATAGCCATGAACCTGTACAGCCGCAGCCACGCCGTGAAGCGGGGCGGCATGGACCGGATGCTGGAGGAACTGGACGACAGCGTTCCCGGCGGCACCGACCCGGAGCAGGCTCTGGAGGCCGCCGAACTGGGGGAGGCCATCAGCCGCTGGCTGAAGTCCCTGCCGAAGGAGGACCGGGTCCTCTTTGTGCGCCGCTACTGGTACGGGGAGGAACTGAGGGAGCTGGCGAAGGAGCGGAACACGGATCCTGCCAGACTGGCCCAGAAGATGCTGCGCCTGCGGCGAAGCCTCCGCCGTGCACTGGAACAGGAGGGAATTTCCCTATGAGCAGAAAAAGCGAAAGTCTGTATCAGGGGATCACCTGGATCGAGGATGAGATTGTGGAGGAGGCCCGGGAGGAAAAGACCCCCAGGAAGAAATCCAGGGCGCCCCGCTGGCTGGCACTGGCCGCCTGTGTGTGCCTGGTGGCGGGAGGGGTGCTGGTGTTCCGGCATTCCACTGCCCCGTCATCTGCCCCCTCCGGACTGGCGTGGAGCCGTCCCACCGAGACGGAAGACGGGGTGGTGATCCCGCCCCTGGAGGTCTCCCTGGACCACAGCCAGCCGGCGGATATGGTCCGGTTTTTTGTCTACCGGGGCCGGGTCTATGCTCAGGCAGAGCTTCTGCCCATGGATGCGGACGTGATCGGCCAGCGGCTGGGAACGGTTACGGGGCTGATCGATGAGTGGACCCCGGAGGAGGGTTATGTGGAACTGGCAGGCAGTGCGGAAGGGGACTTCTACAGCGTGAAGGGCCTTGACCCGGAATTCATGCTGTGCCAGCGCAATTCCGATGGCACGATCCGGCTGTTTGTGCAGGACAACGGCATTACCCTGAAGCGGGGAGCGGATGTGCTGAGGGACCGGCTCCATCTGCCGGAGCGTTTTGCGGGGCTGGAGTACCAGACTCAGGTGGAGTGGAGAGAGAGTACCGGCACCGGGAAGCGGCTGAAACCGGAACGGGAGGGAGAGGCCCTGGCCTTTCTGGAGAAACTCCAGGAGGGGATCTATGTGGTTCGCAGAGACGGGGAGGTGTGGGAACAGGAACTGCACCACGTCTACCTGCTGCAGGAGGGGGGAATCCGGACCCACCTGGCCCTCTTTACGGACGGCACGGATGGCTATGTGCTGGACTACGGATTTCCGGGTGTCTGCCTGAAGGTGGAGAAGGGGACGGTGCTGGATTTTGATGCCCTGCTGGAGCGGGAGGACAGCGGAATTCCGGTTGAGACGGAGACAGGCCCTCTGACTCTGGAGGACTGCCGCAGGGATCCCACCCTGGGAGGGTATCTGCCGGTGTACTTCCCGGGAAATCTGGTCTGCACCGGCGCCTCGGTCAACTATGACATCGACCGGGAAACCGGGGCGGTGGGGCAGACGCAGCAGATTCATCTGGAACTGAGCGACCCGGATGCGTCTGCCGTCTTCGGCACCGTGGACGTGATGCCCTGGGATCTGGCCCTGGAGGAAGAGGAGGATGTCCCCCTGCTGCAGCGGCAGGGACTGACCGCGCAGCAGGTGGAGGACCATATGGAGGGTCCGAACCTCCACGGGGATGTTCAGGAGGAGGATCTGAAACTGGGAGTCCGTGTGGGAGATGTGGCGGTGCTGCTGGACGTGGCGGGGCTGTCTCCGGAGGAGTGCTTTGCCATTCTGGATTCGCTGCCCCAGGCGGGCTGACAGGAGGGAGGAAAAGGACGGGTTTGGGTCCCAGGTCCACCCCCTGCAGGTTGAGGCCGGTTTCCTGAGAGGTTTCCGGCCCCCGGGTCTGCCATGACGAAAACTGCATCAGTGGTGGCCTCACCCCTGAATTTGCGCGCCCCCGGTCCGCCTCTGGCGGAGCGGGGGCGCTGTGCGTCCGGATTGCCGGAGGAGGGAAGTTCTCAGATCCACCGGTCTGCCGGATGGCCAGCATCCCTGGCCGGTACTGCCCCCCGGCGGGAAACGGAAAAGGCCTGTCCGGCGGAGAGGCCGGACAGGCCGTGAAGGAGACGATATGGGGCCGCCTCAGCCCTTCTCCCAGGTGGAGGGGCTGAAGAGAATGAGAATGGGGAAGATCTCCAGACGGCCGGTGATCATCAGAATGGACAGAAAGAGCTTGGGGAAGGGGGAGAAGGCGGCGAAGTTGCCGGCGGGCCCGATCTTCTCCAGTCCCGGGCCCACATTGCTCAGGCAGGTAAGGGCGGCGCTGAAGGAGACCCCGAAGGACTCCCCGTCCAGGGAGACCACCAGCGTCCCCGCCAGCACCAGCAGCAGGTAGCAGCCCACAAAGGTGAGGATGGAATGGTAGGTGTCGTTTTCCACCAGTTTGCCGTCCAGGGTGACCACTTCCACGGAGCGGGGGTGGACAATGCGGTGGATCTCCCGGCGGATGGTGCGCAGCAGCACCAGCACCCGGCAGCATTTGATGCCGCCGCCGGTGGAGCCGGCACAGGCCCCGCAGAACATGATCAGAATCAGAATGACCTGAGAAAACTGGGGCCAGAGGGTGTAGTCCGCCGTACCGAAGCCGGTGGTGGAGATGATGGAGGCCACCTGGAAGGCCGCATAGCGCAGCGCCTGGAGCACACTGCCGTAGATGGGCAGGATGTTGATGGTGATCAGGGCGGTGGCAATCACCACCACGGTGAGGAAGAAGCGCAGCTCGTCACTGCGGAGCACTTCCCGGAATTTTCTGGTCAGCAGCAGGAAGTATACGGCAAAGTTCACCGAGAACAGCAGGATGAAAACGGTGATGATGACGTCAATGACAGGACTGTTGTAGGCCCCCACACTGGCGTTGCGGTTGGAAAAGCCCCCGGTTCCGGCGGAGGAGAAGGCGTGGATGAGGGCGTCATAGAGGGGCATGCCGGCCAGCTTGAGGAGAATGGTCTCCAGCAGGGTGAGGGCGAAGTAGATTCCGTAGAGAATCTTGGAGGTCTGGGACTGCTTGGGCACCAGCTTGGAGAACACCGGGCCCGGGGACTCCGCCTGGGTCAGATACTGGGAGCGCACCCCCAGGGAGGGGAGCACCGCCGTTGCCAGCACCAGCACCCCCATGCCCCCCAGCCAGTGGGTGAAGGAGCGCCAGAAGAGGATGCCCCGGGAGAGGGGTTCGATCTCCGTCAGGATGGTGGAGCCGGTGGTGGTAAAGCCGGAGGCGGATTCAAAGAAGCAGTCCACGAAGGAGGGAAACTCCCCGCTGAACCAGAAGGGCAGAGCCCCCATCAGGCAGGTGGACAGCCAGATGAGGCCCACTGCCGCAAAGCCCTCCCGGATGAAGAACCGGCGCTGGGCGTGGATCAGGGACAGCAGGGTGCCCGTGACGGCCATGATGGCGGCGCTGAGAAGAAAGGGCATGAGGGACTCGTGGTAGCACAGCGCGCACACCGCCGGCACGACCATGGCAAAGGCCTCCATCTGCAGAAGGCGACCCAGGACCTTGAGAACCAGTCTGATGTTCATGCGGCGCCTCCAGCCCCTTCAACCCGGTAGATGTCGTTGAGATCCTGGATGCCGCTGTTGCGGGAGATCAGGATGACCTCGTCCTTTGCCTGCAGGAAGCTGTTGCCCTCGGGGATGATGATCTCGGTTCCGCGGACAATGACCGCCAGCAGGATGCCGGGTCTGAGTTTCAGGTTCTTCAGGGGGATGCCCAGGTTGCGGGTGTTCTCGCTGACGGTGAACTCCATGGCCTCGGCGGCACCGCCGGCAATGCGGTGGAGGGAGTTCATCACGCTGCCCTGGCTGTTCTGAAAGCCCCGGGCCAGACGGAGAATGTAGGAGGCGGTGAGGAACTTGGGGGAGATGACGCTGTCCAGCCCGATGCTGCGGGCGATGCCGGCATAGTTTTCCCGGCTGCACTTGGCAATGACCTTGGGAATGTTCTGCTGCTTGGCGTAAAGGGACATGATCAGATTCTCCTCGTCCTGATCCGTCAGGGCAACGAAGGCATCGGTGGCCAGCAGATCCTCCGACTCCAGAATCTCCTGGTCCGTGCCGTCCCCGCAGATGACGGTGGCCTTGGGGAAGCGCTCGCTGAGCTGGCGGCAGATCTCCTCGTCCTGATCCAGGATCTTGATCCGCAGGCCCCGCTTGTTCAGGATGGGGACCAGGTAATTGGTGATCTTGCCACCGCCCACCAGCAGCACCCGCTTGATGCGGGAGGTGTTGCGGCCCAGGAGATGGAAGAACTGATCCAGACTGTCCGGACGGCCCACCAGGTAGAGCTTGTCGCTGGCCAGGGGCACGAAGGAGCCGTTGGGAATGATGACCTCCTCCCCCCGCTCCACGGCGCAGAAGAGCAGGGACAGCCGCTTGACCTGGTTGGACAGGGCGTTCAGGGGAGTTCCCACCAGGAAGTCCCCCTGCTGCAGCACAAATCCCATCAGTTCCACCCGGCCGCGGCAGAAGGTCTCGATGTTGGCCGCGGAGGGGAAGCGGAGCAGCCGGGAGATCTCCCCGGCGGCAGCGTTCTCCGGATTGATGACAATGTCGATTTTCAGATTGCGCTGCAGTTCCGTCAGACTGGAGTTGTACTCCGGATCGCGGATGCGGGCAATGGTGTAGTGGGTGCCCAGATTCTTGGCGATGAGACAGCAGATCATGTTGACCTCGTCGGAGTTGGTGGCGGCCACCAGCAGATCCGCGGTCCGGGCGCCGGCCTCCTGCAGGATCTCCGAGGAGATGCCGTTGCCGCGGATGCCCATGACGTCCAGGTTGTCTGCCGCCCGGTGCAGGGAATCTTCCCGCACATCCACCACCGTGATGTCGTGAGATTCCTTGGCCAGCTGCTCGATCAGGGTGTAACCCACCTTGCCGCTGCCTACGATGATGATATTCATGTGAGTAGCCTTTCTCCGGGACAAAGCAGGCCCGGGTGAAATCCTGACCCGGCGGGGAAGTCCCCGCGGGGAACATGGGGAAAAAAGCAGGACAAGTCATTTTAGCCCAATCTCCCGGACAGGTCAAGACAGCCCCGGAAATTCTTCCCGGTTTCCTGCCCGATTGTGCACATGCAGGGAGAAATCCGATGAGAGCGCCCGGAAGAAACGCAGTTCCCCCTGCTTTCCCGCCCCGGCCGGGGCCTCCGGGGAGGGGACCCGTTCCTGGCCGGGAGACGGTCTTCCGGAGGATCCCGGGAGGCCTGGCCCCGGGCACCGGAGAGGGGAAGACTGTGGGAATCCGGCTGTGCCGGGGCATGGTTTTTTGCCTGCACATCTTGCCAAGGGAGGGCGGAAATGGTAATATAGCCCGCAGCATAACGGCGAGGAGGATTTTGCATGCCAAAGAGAACCGA
This sequence comes from uncultured Oscillospiraceae bacterium, assembly GCA_964468565.1. Taxonomy (GTDB): domain Bacteria; phylum Bacillota; class Clostridia; order Oscillospirales; family Oscillospiraceae; genus Lawsonibacter. The sequence goes on from CAYXVN010000016.1 coordinate 26,214, forward strand.
TATCCACAAGGTACTCATCATCGGCTCCGGCCCCATCATCATCGGACAGGCCTGCG